>PDON01000070.1 GCA_002742935.1 Candidatus Cloacimonadota bacterium
ATTTCCATTTTTATCAAGAGAAAGAGATGAAACATATTCATTGTTTAACCCTGAATACTCCCAGCTATCTCCATGATCCAAAGATTTATATACCCCTCCCCCTCCTAACCATGCTATTGAACTAGCAAACAAAATACCATCGTTTGTTTCAACAAATGAAGTAATAAATTCAGTATTAAGACCAGGGCAAGGAAAAACTAAGTCCCAATTAAGACCATTATCGGAAGATTTACATATTCCATTCATATTACCATTTGAATTGGAATATAATATATTTTCACTACTATCAAATAGAATACCTTCTACCCCCGTAAACATATCGAAATCAAGTTCAGACTCAGAAGGTTTACATATTCCATTCATAGTACCATCTGTACCAGCAAGCAATATATTTCCACTGCTATCAAAGAGAATATCTCCAACCCCTGTAAATATATCGAAATCAAGTTCAGACCAAGTTTCTCCATTATCTTCTGAAACATATAGTGGTGGGGGTCCAACAATTATCTTATCAGTTGGATCAATACCAACCCCTACAGTGCGTTGTGATATAACTTCTTCCCAATCTTCCCCATGGTTAATTGATCGCATGAATTTATTTGTGGTAAAAAAAAGATCCCCATGTGAGTTTGTTGCAATTTCTCCTATAATTTCATCAGTTCTATAGATTTCCTTCCAATACTCCTCACTGTAAACGGTATTAAAATATGAGATTATGATTAAAAATATTACTATTATTCTTTTCATACAACACCTCCGTAATAGTTTGTTCTTAATATTTATTATCACCTCATTTACAAGATGCTATTAAAGTAGAATGATTTTTTAATACTTTTAAGCCTCCTATAAATTTTACAATACTCATTTGAGTCTTTCGAACAGTTTTAACTTTTAAATATATTAAAGCTAAACAGAATTTGTTTTCTATGTGTATCTATAGATATATAGATATTATCTTTGAAAAAGTCAAAAATTTTTAAACTAAATTTACCGAAAAATAGAGTTTAGAAAAACAAATAGTACAAAGAATTACTTTTTAGAAATATGCACCTTCTTTTACTAATTTTAGATTTATTATTAATATTATAGTATAATGGTTTTAATTTAACAGAATAGGAAAGTTTCAGTTCTTCAATATTCTTTATAATTATAATTCAGATAGAAAAGCGAAGCGACAACATTTATTTTTCACTTTTAGTTTTTTACTTGCTTTTTATCTAAAAGCTTAATTGGGCAGCATTCCTTTTAAGACTATTCCACCAATACTACAACTCTTTTATAACTTTAGCAGGATTACCACCAATGATCTGATTACCTTTAGGAAATGATTTTGTTACTACTGCTCCTGCGGCTACAATAGTATGATCTCCAAGTTCTACTCCGGGGAGAATTACGCAATTAGTAGTAAGAAGACAATCATTACCAATGATAATAGGCTTATCCTCAACATATTCAGAAAAGTTATAGTTATCATGATCCATACTTATAATAGATATCTTGGGCCCAAGCCAACAATTTTTCCCAATTTTTATACCATTTCTACCATCAATAAAAGAAGCAGGAGTATATCCTGGAAGACTACCATTATTCTCAATTCTCTCTGGAGCTAATACAATAGAGCTAGAGTGAACAGGCCAAGGTACATTTTTATTAACACTTATAATCTTTTGGAAAAAAATATATCTCATAAGAATATAGAAAGATATATTTTCGCTATTTATATCTGGATAGAAAAATTTACCTATAGATTCAACAATAGGATTTAAAATAGATTTAATAACCTTCTTCACAATAGCTCCCCAACACT
Source organism: Candidatus Cloacimonadota bacterium (assembly GCA_002742935.1). Classification (GTDB taxonomy): domain Bacteria; phylum UBA4055; class UBA4055; order UBA4055; family UBA4055. Next base: position 1,808 of record PDON01000070.1, read on the forward strand.
TTTATACCATAGAAAAAGAGAATAAGATAAAGAATAAGCCCTGTAATAGAAAATGTAATTATAAATATTTTATATCCTAACCCTGAAGTTAAGAAAATAACCCCTAAAGATATTAAAAGATAGAAAATCTGCCAAACTAGTGACACCTCATTTTTTTGGGTTAATGAAAATACCGAAGATACTGACCCCATAGCAAAACTTCCCACCGAAAGAGGAACCAAATAACTACTCATCTCTCCCGCTATTCTCCACTTTTCAGGAAAAACAAAGAGAAAGATCTCTTCACCAAAAAATAGAAGAGGCGAGAGTATAATAGTTGATGCTAAAAAGTTAAAGATAAAGGAGTATATATATATCTTTTCACGATTACTACTATCTTTTATTTTTTTGTAAAAAACAGATGAGAAAGCAATTGTAACAATATTTAATGGCATATTCATAACTCTCCAGCTTTGGGAGTAGTTACCAAGTATATCATCGCTGTATTGAATGGTAAGTACATAAGAGATTAAGTTTAGAGAGATTACATTTAAAAGCCCCATTGGTAAACTAAACTTAAAAAAGTTTGAAAAGTTTTTAAAACTGTATAAAATATCCTCTTTAACTAGAGAGATTGATGATCTAAAACCAAAAGTTTCACCTTTCAATAATTTTTTGATTGAATAGGCGTAAGAGATAATATCTCCAAAAATCAGATTGTTACCGTTTGGATTTATAATACCAACAGGTATCTTAACAAAAGAGTTGGTTAAACCTTGAGAAATTTTAGCTCTGCTCTGAATTTTAAACTGATTTTTCCTAGTGTGCCAATGCTGTAGAAGATAGAAAACAGAGTAGGTAAAGATCCAGAAAGGAAGAAGATATTTAACCTCTATTATCTGAGTAAAATCAAACTTTTCAATAGTTGAATTTGGTATAAAAATGAGTGCCAAAGTTGTCAAAATAGTTGTTAATATAATAAAATAAAAAGATGTTCTAAATAATTTTTTACCATTACTATCCTCTTTTGGAAGAAGTATCGCTACATCAAATTTAGCCGCTGCAATAACAACTATAACTGTTGCAATACTTATAAATTTTTGATGAACTGCAACAGCTTCCGGATTATATATATATGGTATCAAAAGGTTTGATAGAGAGATAATCATCTGACCTGCCAATGTACCGGTTAGGAGTACCATTACATTTTTGAAAAAGTCACTATTTTTAACTCTTCTAAACAGTTCTCTCATATCTTTTATCTCGCCTTATACCAGATTTGATCCTTATCAATGCTTTAAAAAATGGTGGAAGATGTCATCTACAGGAGAAATATTACTTGTTCTTATATTATGTGAAAGCTCAATTGATCTTCTTACATCCGAGATTTTAAAACCTCTTCCTTCCAAAATTTCTAAATAACTCTTAGTGTGAAGATCAGTAAACCCACTGCTAAAATCTACCTCCTCTCCATCAATCTTTATAGACCTAAAACTTGGAGAGTTATAATTTGTTCCAACTTTTGCCAAATCTTTTCCATCAAGAGATAAGTACCACTTAACATTTGCCCTCTCAAGTTGTAAAAAACCTGAAGCTTTATCATTATCCAAAAGATAAACTTTAGAATCTTTAACATCTCCAAAAAGCCATATTAACATGTCAAAGTTATGGATCCCTATATTTGTAGTTATTCCACCAGATTTAGGAATATCCCCTTTCCATGATATATTGTACCACTTACCTCTACAAGTTATGGTTGTAAGCTCAACATCATAAACTCTACTCTTATCAATACTCTCTTTGAGCTCAATAATTTTAGGGTGTAATCTAAGTTGAAGTATAGTGTTTATTTTATTTCCATACTCTTTTTCAATATCTTCTAATCCATCTAAATTCCAAGGGTTTAAAACAAGTGGCTTTTCACATATAGGAATAGCTCCTACTCTAAGAGCAAATCTAACATGGGAATCATGAAGATAGTTTGGTGAGCATATAGTAACATAATCAATCATTTTACTTTCCACAGATCTTCTAAGCTTCTCTATATGCCTGTCAAATCTCTCAAACTCCGTAAAAAAATCGGCATTTGGGAAAAAAGAATCAATAATACCTACACTATCATTTTTATCCAGAGCAACAATAAGATTATTACCTGTTTCTTTAATAGCTTTCATATGTCTTGGAGCTATGTATCCTGCAGCTCCTATCATTGCAAAATTTTTCATTCAAAATCCCCAATACTACTCTTTAATGAATCTCTCCAATGTGGAAGATCTAAATTAAACTTTTTTGATATTTTACTCTTACTCATAACTGAAAATGATGGCCTTTTGGCATCAGTCTTAAATTGGTCTGAACCTACAGGAACAATTTTTTTACTAATGTTTCCATATTCCAAAATAGCCTTTGCAAAATCATACCAACTTGCTACTCCCTCATCTGAAAGGTTGTAGTTACCATAGATTGAGCTATCCTCAATATCAAAAGATTTTAAAATATGAGAAACAGCTTTAACAACAGTTTTACAATTTGTTGGTGTTCCTACCTGATCATAAACAACAGTTAAAAAATTTCTTCTCTCATCTTTTGCTAATCCTAAAATAGTTTTAACAAAGTTACGCCCCTTATGATAGTAGAGCCATGAAATTCTAAAGTTTATAAATTTTTTACAAGTTTCAACAAGTTTTTCTCCCTCAAGTTTTGATAAGCCATAGTAATTTAAAGGTTTCTTAGGAGAATCTTCACTATGAGGAGTATTCTTTTCTGTATTGTAGATAAAATCGGTAGAAAAGTTTATGAGTAAAAAATTAAACTTTTTCTGAAGATCTACTAAATTTTTTACCCCTTCAATATTAACTAGAGAACAATTTAATCTGTCAGATTCAGCTTTGTCCACATCTGTATAGGCAACACAATTTATAACTATATCAGCTCTCTCTTTAACGAGAATATTGTTAAGTTTATTAAAATCTAAAATATCAACATCACGACCGTAAAAAATAGAATCAAGATCAAAAAAATCTTTAAAAGCAGATCCTAATTGACCATCACTTCCAAACAGAACTATCTTCAAAAAATCACCTCTAAACAGGGTTAGTTTCTTTTGTATCAACTAGAAGTTCACCAAATTATCTTCTAAATATCTTTTAACATAGGAAGGTTTCTATCCTTCTCGGAAAGTATTAGATCTGAAACATCAATCTGCCAATCAATAGCTAAATCAGGATCATCAAATCTAACTCCACCCTCATCTTTTGGGGAGTAGTAATTATCACATTTGTAGAAAAATTCAGCTTCTTCACTCAAAATCAAGAATCCATGAGCAAAACCTCTTGGAATATACATTTGTAGAAAATTTTTATCACTTATAACAGTAGAAACCCATTTACCAAATGTTTTGGATCCCTTTCTTATATCTACAGCAACATCTAAAACAGCCCCTTTAAGAACTGAAACCAGCTTAGCTTGAGAAGCTTCACCTTTTTGAAAATGCAACCCTCTTAAAACACCTCTTTTGGAGTAGGATCTATTATCTTGAACAAACTCATGAATCATTCCAAGTTCTTTATAAACTCTCTTATTAAAGGATTCTGTAAAATACCCCCTCTCATCAAAGAATATTTTTGGTTCAATAATTTTCACTTCCGGTATAGCAGTCTCTATAATCTTCATAAAAACCTCTGTTTAACACTTTAACTATCTCTCTACTTGCGGCAAACTTAGTGACAAACCTAATTTTACAATATGAAACAATCAAAATGCCAAATTTAACCCAAATATTGCTTCCAAAACAGAAAATCTAATCCTCAATAAGAGATTGAAGATCCCCTTTTTCAGCACCTATGAAAGCTCTCTTCCCTCTTCTTACTACAGGAGTTTTTATAAGTTCCGGTTTCTCTATAATTGTTTCAAAAGGATCAAATCTCATATAACTAAGATTTGATTTCTCCCAAGCTTTAGTAGTTTTATCTAGTAGATTTTCAGCATCCCCATCACAACAACTTGAAACTATAGATTTCAACTCCCCCTCACTAAAAGATTTTTGGGAAAGATCAACAAATTGAAAACTTACTCCTCTTTCAGAAAAGAATCTTTCAGCTTTTCTTGTATTTTTACATTTTTTAAATCCAAAAATCTGAATATTAGCCATATCAACCCTTAAAATATCAATTAGAACCATTAACTATTAGCTATCTTAATCAGCTCTTCAACAATCATATCAGGAGTCATACCTTCAGCTTCAGCCTTGAAACTAGGTAATATTCTATGCCTTAAAACCTGTTTTGCAATCCTGTTTACATCCCTCTTTTCCGGTGAAAGAGATCCATTTAGAACTGCTGATATTTTTGCTGCTTCAACAAGAGATTGTCCGGCTCTAGGACCTGCTCCCCACCTTACATTCTCTTTGACAAATTTAGGGGAATCAATCTCTTTTGGTCTTGAAGATCTAACCAAAGATACAGCATATTCAATAATATTATCCGTAACAGGGATCTCTGGAAGGAGTTTTCTAATATTTAGAATATCCTCCTTAGTTATAACATTTGTAACCTTGCTAAATTTCCCACTATTTGTTCTCTTAACAATCTCTACCTCCTCACTATATGAAGGGTAGTCAACCTTTAATGAAAACATAAATCTATCGAGCTGAGCTTCAGGAAGTGGATATGTTCCCTCCTGCTCTATAGGATTTTGAGTAGCTAGTACAAAGAAAGGCTCTGAAAGTTTTACCGTTTCATTACCAACGGTTACCTCCTTCTCTTGCATAGCTTGTAAAAGAGCACTTTGAGTTTTTGGAGGTGTTCTATTTATCTCATCTGCTAAAAGTAGATTAGTAAAAAGAGGACCTTTAATAAACTTAAAACTTTTCTCTCCACTCTCTCTATTTTCGGTAATTATCTCTGTTCCTATAATATCACTGGGCATAAGATCGGGAGTAAACTGAACTCTCTTAAAATCCAATCCTAAAAGATCAGCCAAAGTAGTAATCATTAATGTTTTTGCCAAACCGGGTACACCTACCATTAAAACATGTCCACCGGAAATAACTGCCGTCAAAAGATCTTCAATAATCTCATTTTGACCAACAATCCTATTTGATAAACTCTTAGCAATTCTCTCTTTTAAATCTTTTATAGAGTGTAACTCTTCCAATAAACTGCTCATAAACTAAAACTACTCCCTTAAATCATCTAAAACAGCTTCAAGTTCCATAATAGATCTATTATCATCTCTACCTTCCGCCACCTTTAGTCCACCATTTATAATATCTCTACTCTTTTTAATATTACCCTTAGCTAAATAGGATTTTGAAAGCTCAATAATAAGGTTTGTGTATATTCTTGAAAAATCAGAAATCTCCAAAAACTTTATACCTTTTTTTAACCTATCTATAGCCTTATCATACTCGCCAACCCTATTGTAAGTTTTACCAAATAGAAGAGTTATCCTTCCTATTATATTTATATTCTTGGAAGTTTTACCGTAATTATAAGCTTTTTCAAGTTCCTCAATCAAGATCTCATCATCTGAGGAGGAGTCAAATTTACTACTTACAATTGTTGAGTTTTGATCCAAATGATATTCTATCTTTTTATGGTACATTTCAGCAAAATAGAAATAAACCATACTCATTCTTTTATAAAGTTTCTTCTCTTTAAAGATATTAATAGCTTCTTTAAAATAGTTTTCAGCCTCAATATAGTTTCTCTTAAAACTGTTCAATCTGCCAAAATTTGTAAGAGCATAAGCTCTTGCTGTACTACTATCTATCTCCTTTGCACTTTTCTGAGCTCTATTAAAACACTTCTCAGCTTCAATAAGATTGTTTTGGCACAAAAACAACTCACCATAATCCGATAATCTATAGCTTGATTCTTTAATATCACTTAAAGCTCTGTATATTTTTAAAGATCTTTCTAAATTAATCTGTGACTTTGCTAAATCTCTTATTTCTAAATAGATATTTGCCAGTTGAGCAGCCAACATACCTTCTATCCTCTTTAAGGAAAGAGTAGAGGTAATCTCTAAAGCTTCATTGTAATATTTAATAGATTTTTTTACTTGACCTTCTTTATAGTATAACTTACCAAGATTACCTAAAAAGATACTCTGATATTTTAGACTCTTTATATTTTTTGTATTCTCTATATTATCCTCTAAGAGTTTAATTCCTTTCTTAAAATCATAGAGTTTTTCATAGGTTTCAGCCAAGAAGTTTATCATTTCACAATAGAACTCTTTAGAAGATGTTTTTGAAGACTTTATACCTTTTTCAATAACCTTTATAGACTCTTTAAACTTACCATCTTTTTGCAAAAGTTTTCCACAATACTTATAATATTTAGCTCTTCTGAAATCACTATCATCAAGAGTCTCAATATCCTTACCTAAAAGATCAACTATATCTTTTATTCTCTTTTTTGGAGCTGTTTCAAAAGTAAATTTTAAAACAACAAGAAGAGTATCAATCAAAAAAGATATATTATTGCTCTCTCTATACTTCTCAACTAAACTATTTGCAATATCTTCAGCTTTTGAATTTTCTCCCATTTCATACAGAAGCACTACCTTTTCGAGCATCAACTTATCTTTCTCTAAACCTTCATCAAAAAAGTTTAGATAACTTTCCAAGTTTCTAAAAGAAGCTTCAATAAAATGTTTTTCTCTAGCATCATTATAAGCAATTTCAAGATATTTTAATGCCTTTTCTTTGTTATCTCCACAGAAAAAATGGTAGCCCATCCAATTTGAGTGAAGAATTTGATTTATCTTCCCCATCTTTTCAAGAAGTTCACCAATGTTATTATGTAACTTTTTCCTCTCCTCTAAATCCATCATATCATATAAAACATCAGATATTATAGGGTGAGAGAATACATACCAATCCTCTTGATTAAAATATTTTTTTATATAACTGTAGTTAGAAACTTTCTTAAAATCATCATAGGAATAATCAGGGTAATACTCCTTTATTAGATTAGAATCAAATTTAACGCCTGTTATTGCTGCAGCTTGTAATATTTTTAAAAGTTTAGGCTCAATTTTACTAAGATTAGTCCTTACGATATCCTTAATATCTTCATGTATATCTTTCTTTCTATAGCTTCTTGTTTTCTCAAGTTCACTATCCTTCTCTCTTATAAATCCACTTTCAAATATAAACCTAAAATATTGCTCCAAATAGAAAGGATTGCCTTCAGATCTTTTAAAGATAACTTTCTCTATTTCAGAAGGAAGTTTTTTACCGGAAACTACCTCTTTAAGAAGGAGTCTCATTGTATCCTTCTTTAAAGGAGAAAGATCTATTCTAATAGGCTTTAAGAAAATGTTAAAGTTAAGTTCAGAATTTATATGGTGGGTAACCATAAATGATATTTTATTTACACCACCTTTTTTGTTTCTCCTGTTTCCCTTTTCAACAAGATGTGAAATACTGTATTGAATAACATATTGTAAAAGTTCTTTCTCTTCATGTTTCAGGTTATCAATATCATCAAAAATAAAAACAACACCCTTCTTATCTTGATTAAACCTGTAGTAACACATTATTATAAATAGAGAAAGAGCTTCCTTCAGATTCTCTAATCTTAATCTTGGAGAAAGAATCTTATAAGGTGAGCCATCAATATCTATGTTGTAGAAAATCTTGTAAAGGATAAAAAGTTTTTCAGAAAACAATCTTTTTTCAAAATCTTCAGGACAATCCTTTATTAGATCAGAAAAGTAACTATTAAGCTTTTTTTCAATAGTTTCTCTACTATCTATTAAGTTAACTCCTGAATACTCTTCAATAATAAGCTTAAAAAGATCTATAATATTGTCTCTATTTTCAACCTTTGCCTGAACAACAGAGAAGTTTTCATTCTCCATTCTCTTTATTATCTCTTCAACAAGTCTTGTTTTACCACTACCATACTCTCCGGCTACAGTAACAATTTTTCCACCCTCTCTAAACAATTTATTGAGAGTTATTATCTCCTTATTTCTACCAATAACCTTATGATTATGCAAACCGCTTAAGCTAATTTTTTTAGGTATGGCTTTAAGCTCCTTATTACTACTCTCAATGCCCTTTACCACTTTTGATAAAGCTTCACCCTTTATGCAATCCTTAACATTTTTTCCTTCATGTATCTCAACTACACAAAAATCATCAATTTGATCTAAAGCGTTTTCAATTAGAGGCATTAGAGGAGAAGCCACTATATAGTTACTTCTTTCACTATTACCAACAATAGAACCAAAAAGATTATCCTCAAAATGGACAACCTTATACTTATAATTTTTAAAAGATGATACTATCTTTGTTATCTCTTCAATACAAACATCTCTGTTTGTTGAATCATTTTCAAAATCATCCGGCATTGAAAAAGTAAATAAAATTTTCAAACCATACTTTGAAAGACCAACTTTATTTATAGAACCATCATAATTTGTTATTAATTTAGAAATCTTCTTAAAAAGCTTATTTATACCAAAATAAAATTCATCTAAGTAGATCTTTTTTTCACTATCATCATCAATCTGAGGATATTCTCTTAAAAAATCTTCCGCTTTTTTATGCAAACCAAATAGTTCAAGATTTATTACATAACCCTTTTTGTAATCCAAAAATTGATCTGACGGATCTTTCTTTAACTTCTTAAACAGTATAACCGGAATAAAGGATTTCATTATAGAGGTTTTAAGATTTAGGTAATCATCTAAAGGGAGTCTAAACTCCTCTACATCAGCCTTAAGACCTTTTAGAACATAAGCATCACCCCTCTTATTGGATTGAAGATATGTTTTAAATGCCTTATTATCTTCCGGAGAGATTGCAATTCCACCATTCTTTAATGTAAAAGAAAGTTCAACGGCAAGCTTAGCATTTGGACCTACAAGCACCCTGTCTTTTCTCTTGTCAGAACCAATTATAAGATCTATAAAGTTACCAAGTTTAAGCCCAGCAGTAAAAAACGGTTTAATATTCCAACCATACTTGCTGTTTAACTCCTCATATATTCTCTTATACTCCTCCTCAAGATCCAAAACACATTTACTTGCACTTAGAAAGATCTCATTATCCTCTTTATTCATTAAACTTTTATCAAAAAAGAGACTAATAAATTCAGTATCAAATTTAAAAATAACACCACCATGAGCATAAGCTTTTTTTATAAATCTATCCAGAATCATATTGAGAATAGATTGAAACTTCTCTTCAAAATTATCCTCATTCATAAGATTTTTAAATATTTCGTATATACCTTTAAACCTTATATATGCAACACAGCCTCTCTCAATATACAAAAAATCACTTTTAAGCAACTTATTTGATGTGTTATTTGGAAGAAATTTTTTAAGGCTATCTAATAGGTTTAATGCTCCCATTCGGAATCTCCATTCTTAGTAATCTCTATTTAAAAGATAATCAGTAAACTGCTCCAGTTCTTCTGTATCAAAATTTTTACTGAGCTCTTTTAAAGTAAGATAAGCTTTATTTATCCAAAATTTTATCTCGGAAATAGTATCCTCAATTACTCCACTATTAGTATAAATATCTTTCACTTCAATAATCTCACTTAGAGTGTTACCATCTTTTTTTATAAGCTCCAAATATCTCTCTCTATCTTGACCTTTGAGCTTTTCCATAGCTTTTATATAAAGAAAAGTTTTTTTACCTTCACAAGTATCACTGCCAAAAGTTTTACCAAGTTTGGCTTCATCAGCAGTAATATCCAAAAGATCATCTTGTATTTGGAAAGCCATACCTATTGCCTCTCCATAATCACCACACAATTTTGTTGTTTCTTTATCCCCGTTACCCACAATAGAACCAATTTCGGAGGAAACCTTTAAAAGTGCGGCAGTTTTTTTATATATCATAACAAGATACTCATCAAGAACAACATCATCTCTACTCTCAAACTCTTTATCGTAAGCCTGTCCTTCACAAACCTCTATAACACCTCTGGTAAAAACCTTTATAACCTCAATCATTCTTTCGTAAGGTTTTATCATTAAAGTTTCATAGGCAAGACCAATTATACCATCACCTGAAAGAATACCTGTTGAAACATCCCATTTTTTATGAACAGTCTCAGCACCTCTTCTAAGATCATCATTATCCATAATATCATCGTGGATGAGAGTAAAATTATGAAATAGCTCAATAGCCAGAGAGGGGTGCTTTATAAACTCTTCACTCCCTCCAACCATTCTATTTATCATTCTGGAAAGAATAGGTCGCAACCTTTTTCCTCCCATGCTGACAGCATATTTTACAGGATCATAAAGTATCTCCGGTTTTAAAGGTCCTGTAACAGAATGTAATTCATTGTCAACAATATTTTTTTCTTCTATCAATCTTTTCTTTATATCCATCAATCTACCCCTTTGCCAAACTTTTTTTTGTAAAAAGCTGTTGAAAGTATCTAAATATAGTACCTACAGTATAATATAAGATAAGACCGGATGCAAAATTATTAAAAAATATCAAAAGCATTGCAGGCATCATATATGCCATCATTTTTTGGTTTGGATCTGTAATCGTATCTTTCATTTGAAGATATGAGAAAACAGCCATTATCAAAGGCAAGAGACCAATATGACCGCCATAAAGAGGTATATTAAAAGGTAATGTAATAAATACCTCCGGAAGTGAAAGGTCTGTAAGCCAAAGAGCAAATCCTTGATCTCTAATATCTATTGTAGATCTGAAAACAATGAAAAATCCATATAGAATAGGCATAGGTAAAAGACTTGGAAGGCATGAACCAAAAGGGTTTACACCATGCTTTTTATAAAGTGCCATTGTTTCCTGTTGCTGTCTCTGTAAATCTCCCGGAAACTTTTCCTTAACCTCTTTTACATAAGGCTGAATCTTCTTCATTGCTACCGTGGACTTAAAAGCCTTAATATTGAACGGTAGAAGAAGTGCATTTATAATGAGGGATAAAAATATAATAAGCCAACCATAATTAGGAATTATAGGATGAAATAGTTTAATAGATTTTAAAACTAGCCATGAGAAAGGTCTTACAATATCCCAGCCCCAATTTAGAGTACTTTGGAAATCTAAACCGTACTCCTTAAAAAGATCATATTCCATAGGACCTGAATAAACGGAAAACTCAATATTATCATTATCTCTATATCCAATTTCAAAACCTATAGAGGAGTATTTTTCTTCAAGATAGTTTATCCCCTCAGGTGCTCTGTATGTTGTAAAGTTATCAAATTTTGGAGTTTTAGCATAGATAAAGGTTTCAAAATATTTACTTCTGGTAGCACCCCATAAAAATTTACCGCTAACCTCAGCTTCATCACTGTTGTTAAACTCTGTTAATTCACCTTCTGAATCATAACAGTATGAATTCAAAAACCACTCTTCTCCATTAAGATTTTTGCCATCTTTGGAAACTTCAGTAAAATTCATTCCATCAGGCCATAAAATTGAAACTCCACCCTCTTTAATTAAACCTTTAATGGAAACAGGCTCAACCTTAACATCAAAATTATATTTATCACCGTAGAATTTGTATATTTTCTTGTAAAGGATATTACCCTCACTGTCTAAAGCTTCAAAAACAATCTCTTTTGAGTCAGTTCCGGAAAGAGTGATATTTTCGTTACTGACTCTATAGTTTAGATTTTCCAAAAGTTGACCATCGGTTAATTCAATCTTTGTTATAAGATTTCTACCTTCAGGATGAACAAGGTTTACCCCCTTATTTTCATCCTCCCTACTTTTAAACTTTTTAAGTTCAAAGCTTGTAACAGCTCCACCTTTAGATGAGAATTTGCCAATGAAAAGATCATTTTCAACAACAATCTCTGATTCCCTAATCTCTTCTTGAGGAATAAGCTCAGAGTTTTTATTAATGGTAATATTGTTTCTTTCATTAAAAGAGTTGTTTGTTTCACCGGAAACTATACTATCATTTTCCATCGCCACTTTTTCTATAGCAGAGTTTTCCGAATTTTCCGGAGGTTGGAAAAAATATGAAGAAAAAATCATTACAAGTGCAATTAACACAAAACCTATTATACTGTTTTTATCCATTGGATTTCACTTTCTTAAATTTTAATTTAGTTGCCCAGTTTTCCGGGGGATCATAGAAGCCTTTATTAAAAGGGTTGCATCTAACTATCCTAAAAATGGATAAAACAACACCTTTAAAACTACCATATTTTTGTATTGATTCAATAGAATAGTTGGAACATGTAGGGGAAAAAGGGCACTTCCCACTAATAGTTAGAGGATTTATAGCTTTTTGATATAATTTAATCAAAAAAATCAGTAAACTCCTCACCGGTAATAAGTTCGTTATAATCTTTCTTAAGGTCATTATACCTCAAACCAACATAAGGTCTTCGTACACTAACAGCAATGTGATACCCCCTCGGAAAAGAAGACTTACTTTTTCTAAAAAGCTCTCTTAACCACCTTTTAACCCTATTCCTAAGCCAGGCTTTTTTACCCAACTTCTTACTAACTAAGAAAGCAACTTTAAAGTTGCTTTCCTTAGAAACTCTATATAGCGTTATCGTTACACTTCCTGACTTAAATCTTTTACCCTTACCCAAAAGGGTTTTTATATCAACTCTAGATTTAAGCAGAACAGATCTTGGAAGCTTTTCTCCTGTATATAACAGTTTATAGGAACATTTTTCCAAGATCTACCTTCTTACTTTCTTGAAGAAAATTCAGAAGAAACAGTAAGTTTTTTTCTACCATCTTTTCTTCTTCTGGCAAGAACTTTTCTACCATTTTTAGTAGACATTCTTGATCTAAATCCGTGCTTATTTTTTCTCTTTCTGTTAGAAGGTTGATATGTTCTCTTCATTTGACCTACTCCATTATCATTTGTTTTCTTATAACTTCACAACGAATGCAAAATATAATAAAAACCTCTTTTTTTTGCAATTCTTTTATTCTTATCTTTAGAAAAACCGTAAAATAAGTTAAATTAGCATTAGATTTATTTGATTTATTGTATATTTGAAACTAAATTATAGTGTTTTCTTTATGAGTAGAAAATTTTGCAGAAGCTTGATATATTTATTTAAGATAGTCATGCTAGATTGAACCGGGCAGGTAATTATCTTTGAGTGTAAATATCAACAGAAACAACTAATCTTAAGTTTAACTATATTTAATTTAGGGTAGATTAAAATGGGTAGAAAAAACAGAAAAAATAAAAAAAAGAAAAATATAACTGAAAAAGAGATTAGATCAGCAAACAACACAATGTTAAAAGTTGGTGGAGCTCTGTTCATAGCTTTAATTTTATTATTGATACTGGGACAATTCCTTTAAAACTAAAAAAATACAAACTTACTTAATTCTGTGTTTACGATCTTTTTTAATAAAATCTAAATATGGATTGTTACTTTTACCATAAAAAGTTGATAGTTAAGAGTGATAAGTGTTAAAAGTGTAGTAAAGTTTTTATAGAGATATATAAAAGGCAGGTTGAACCTGCCTTTTTTAGTTAAAATGTACAAATTAACCCGAGTTCGACATAATCCTTCATCTAATATTTCGCATAATAAATAGAATACTACATACAACTTTATCAATCAGTCCGGGAAAAGTTTTAAGATTTTTATCAAAATCTATAAACTTTTTATGGCGAACTCAAGTTGGACTATAGTAATGAGAAGCCGAAAGTAGAAAGAGTTGATTTTATCCATTACCTGTAATTAGTATCCATTTAAGAAAATATGAATATCCCAACAATACAGAATTGATAGGAAAACAGAAGGTTACGGAAGCTTGATCTTTTCAGATCCTCTCTCACTGTGAATAAGCCTAAAGTTTGGCTTTCTTCCTATTGCATACATGAAGTTTATTTCATCACCACTCTTCAGTTTCTTCTGAAAATCTTTGTCATAATTTGAAGCAGATCTTTTAAAAACTATCTTTGTAAACTTGTCTTTCTTTTCAAATTCCAAAACCTTAAAGTTATTAAAATCCTTAATTTTCTTATGTGAAACGGAAGATGTTCCATAATGATGCTCAAAATACACCTTTCCATCTTTAACAAAACCAATATAGATCTCTCCATCTTTCATTTTTCTCTCTTGACCAAAACCTATGGAGATCCAACCATCTGTTTTACCAATAAGTGAAAATTTAAACTCATCACTCTTCTTTAAGTACTCAATCTCAAGAGAAAATTTACCGGATTTACTTTTGTAATAACCCTTTCCGTTATCAATTTTATATTGAGATGAAAAGAGAGTTGATAAAAACAACAATATTACAATTGTATACTTCATATTTTTTACCTCATATTGTTAGATTTAGTTTGACCAAGAAATATGATAGTTTTATAAAGATCAAAAAGCAAATAGATTATTTAATTAATTACCCAAGATTATTCCGAGTCTTTTTATTTTTCTGTAAAGAGTACTTTTATGAATTTTTAACTCTCCTGCTACTTTGGAAATATTTCCTCCATTCTTAGCAATAGAGCTTAAAATTATCTCTCTCTCATTAACTCTGTTTAACAATCTGATACCTTCACTGTTTTCAGTTTTTGAAGAAACTCCAAACTCTAAAGGGAGATCTGAAACACCTATTTTATCCCTATTACAAACAACAAAGGTTCTTTCAATTACATTTTCCAACTCTCTTACATTCCCCGGCCATTCATAAGAAAGAAGTAAACCGTAAACATCTTTTTCAACACCTAAAATATTTTTACCAAATAGATTATTAAACTTATCTATAAAGTGTTCTATTAAAACAGGAATATCATCTTTTCGTAAGTTTAGAGGAGGTATTGAAAGATTTACAACATTAATTCTATAGTATAGATCTTGTCTAAACTTTCCTAAAGAGATCAACTCTTTCAGATTTCTATGGGTTGCAGCTATTATCCTTGCTTCACATTTTTCAGATTTTTCACTACCAAGAGGTTCAAACACCCTCTCTTGTAAAACCCTTAAAAGTTTGACTTGAAGATTTAAAGAAAGCTCTCCTATCTCATCTAAAAATATAGTTCCACCCTTTGCCAGAGAAAATCTACCCTTCTTGTCTCTGTTTGCTCCGGTAAAAGCTCCCTTTTTAAAGCCAAAAAGTTCTGATTCCAAAAGATTTTCCGGTAGAGCACCACAATTAACTCCAATAAAAGGTTTATTTGATCTGTTGCTAAAGGAGTGTATTGCTCTTGCAAGAACCTCTTTCCCTGTTCCTGTCTCTCCCTCAATTAGTACTGTTGTTGGAGTATTTGCAACAGCTTTTGCAAGATCTAAAACATCGCTCATTATTTTACTGTGTGAAATAAAATTACCTATTGAATATCTTGAAATCCTCTCTTTTTTTATTTTTTCAAGTTCTGAAAGATCTCTAAATGTTTCGGCTCCCCCTATTATATTTCCACTCTTATCTCTCAAAACGGCTGTGGATACAGATATTGGTATTTTTCTACCTGTATTGCTTATAATGTAGCAACCCCTATTTATAACAGGATCACCACTATCTAAAGTTTCCTTTAAAGGACAACCCATTTCACACATAGAAGATTTAAACACCTCAGAACAAAGTTGACCAATGGCATCTTCCCTATTTATAGAAAGAATATTTTCGGCAGCTCTGTTGAAGTATGTTATTTTCCATTCGCTATCAACCGTAAAAACACCGTCAGATATACTCTCAAGTATTGGGTTTCTACAATTTTTTCCAAACTTCTTACCTATTTTAATCATTGAACAACCTGTAAGTAGATCTGTTTTAGAAAACTATTTTTTATCTCTATAGATTAATTGGAGACCTTTTAAAAAATTCCTTAATATTTGATCTTTACAATCCCTATAATGTTTATGACCTTTTTTTCTAAAGAGTGCATTCACTTCATGCTTACTAAAATTAAAATCCGCTTCAAATAAAATTTTAACAATATCTTCATCTTTGAGCTCTAGAGCTATTTTAAACTTTCTAAGTATTATATTATTATTTAAGCTCTTTTCAGAAACAACTCTAACTCCCTCTCTTTTTCCTCTCTTTAAGGCAATAAAACCGTTTAAAAAGGTTGATAAAGAAGAATCTCTCATAGAAATAAAGCTCTCATCATCATCTCGTTTCAACCATGAAATAACTTCAGCTCTACTAACTTTACAATCTGCAAGTTTAAAAATATCAATAACATCATAATCACTCAGATCAAAAATATATCTTACTCTTCTAAAAATATCATTATTGTTCACCCAAACTCCTTAGTTGATTTTTTTACTTATAAAATTAATAATGGTATAATTTTAAAATATAAAACAAACCTCGGTTTAATATAAAAATTAAAGATAAAATTCCCTAGACAAATCTATTTTAAAATAAACTTATTACAATAAAAAAAGCCCGAATAATTCGGGCTTTTTTATCTGATTAAGGTTAAAATATTATTTAACCATAATAGCTTTTTTCACACTTGTGAATTTATCAGTGCTCATTCTGTAGAAATAAACACCTGCGGAAACTTGCATTCCTGAGTTATCGGTACCATCCCAAGTTACGCTTAGAGTACCTGCTTTTAAGTTACTATTGATAAGTTCCTTAACAAGCTGTCCTGCATGGTTGTAAACTGCCAACTTAACAAATGAATCTTTAGCAAGATCAAAGTTTATAGTTGTAGTAGGGTTGAACGGGTTAGGATAGTTTTGGTAAAGAGCTGTACTCCTAGGAACTATCTCACCAAGAGAAGTAAATTGCTCAATAAAATTTATTTCAGAGATTACATTTATACCATCCTCAACATAAGTTTTACTTCCTTTTGCAAAAGTGAAACCTAGAAGAGAGTATTCATTATCTTCTGAATATCTGTAAGCTCTCAATGAGTACTCCTCGCCAAGTTCAAGACCATCAACAACATTTGTAGTCATTAGATTGTCTCCCCAAATAGTCAAACCAAGATTACCACCGGTGAAAACTGCTGATCCTACAAAATTTCCTTCACTATCAAATGCTGCAACCTCATCACCTTCACTAATTTTGTCAGATAAAGCTTCTGCAAGTATAATAATAGTAGCATTATTACCAGTATTTAGTTTTTCATTCCAATGTAGGTTAGAAACAGTTTTTGGTTTAGGTAGTTCTGCAATGTAGCTATCTACATTTTGGAAGAAGCTTTCCTTTGTAGTGTTATTACCATAAGCAAAGGTTTCTCCACCTGTGTAAGTAGGGTTTATATATGTTTGATAACCTTGCCAAACTTTCATAGAATCTAGATCATCAACAGATCCCGGAACCCAAACAATACCGTCTTGATTCTTCATAAGCTCAATATGATTATCTCCTGCATTTCCTGTCATATTTAGATTACCAGAGTCTGATGAATAAACAAGATGGGCTCCTCCATTATAGAACATATCTGTAATTTTATCACCTTTTTCTCCATAGAATGGGAACATATTCCAACCTTCAAGAACAGGTATTCTTTGACCTGTAGTTCCATCTGTACCAAAAGCTGTTCTTACACCTACAACAGGGATAGAGTCAGCACTAACCATCTTAACCTTGTAACCTTCAGTAATATTCCAAACATTTATCTGATCAACACCATAGATTGGAGAGTAGATATCACCTGCATTATTTTTAGCAATAATAAGCTTGTCTGAAACAGATGAGAAAATATTCTCCATTGAAGGACTATCAAATACAATGTAAGAAGATACAATGCTCCAGTTTTTTCTAAGTGGCATCATCTCATTTAAAATTTCAAGAGCAGTAAGATCACCAGGAGTATCATTAAGATCAGAACCTTCAATATCATCTATACCGTATAACCCATCATTATCGGTATAAGGAGTATTGTTTACAGCATTATAGTTATTTATTATAAGTTTATAGAAAGCCGGACCTTCTACATTGTAGAGTCTAAACTCTAAAGGCTCTCCAACATCAAATCCATCCTTTTCAGGAGTACCTGTATCATCACCCCAAACGGTTAATGAGAAGTCATCACTTCCTCCAAGATCAGGTAATACACCAAATCCACCACATTTCAACACTCCACCATCATTGAAGAAAGCAGCAATATAATCTCCTTCATCAGCTCCGGTTGTTGCTGTTAATCCTGAAAGATCTTCACGCTCAAAAATAACTGTCATATTGTTACCGGTATTAGTAACAGACCAACCTTGAGGCATAACTTGGAAATACCATGTGAACTCAAGTGCATCTCTGGTATAATTATCTGTAACATTTAATCTAACAACTCTTTCACCAAGTTCTGTAGGAGAGTAGTTTAAAGTTGTTGTTGAATCATTAGGTAGTACTACAAGATTTGAAGTATTAGGACCTTCGCTCCAAACACAACTTAAAGTTTCTCCATCAGGATCAACACCATTAAATGTTATAGGGAAAGGAACTCCTTTAGATACAGATATAGGAGTAGCCGAAGTATTGGCATTAGGTGTAACTGTAGCAGGAGCTAACACCTGATCTTTATCATGAACTACAATATTAAGAGTATAAATACCTTCTTGATGATAATTACCAGAAGTTTCATAAGCTTTTAAAACAACAGTTTTTGTAATAGTTCCTGTAGTCTTATCAACAGTATCGTAAGCAGGAGTCCAACTAAAAGTTTGCTCAACAGTATTAGCTGCTGTTGTAGTAGTAAGAGCCATTCCAAGAGCAGTATCAAGACCTAGTGAGTCTGTAATAAGAACTGTTTCTGTATCTCCATCAGTAGCTGAAAGCTTAACTTCTAACAATTCACCCTCATAAGTATGAATTTCAGCCATTCCCTCTTCTCCGGAAACTGTTGCATTTAGACCTGCATAAGTTCCAGATGAAACACCTACACCCGTAAGAGCATTAACCTCTTGTTGGTGAGGTTCTGTAACTCTAAAGTAATTAGAACCAGCTGCATTTGCTGTAAGAGTTAGGTTATTTGAAGTATAAGCAAAATTAATAACATCTCCAGTAGGAAGAAAATCTATCTTGGTATTCCACTCATTGGCAACAGCTGCACCTCCTGTACAATTAGCATCTAGAGTAGCTTCTGAAACATTGCTATTATTATAACTAACTCTTACCTTTGCATTATTAGCCCCAGAATAATTAATACCACCTGAAATATTTACACTACCTTTTGCAGTAGCATTAGTTGCTACAAAATTTGGTTTATTTGCAGAAGGTAAAGCGATTTGATACTCATAAGCTCCAAGATCAGGATTGCTATTACCAGAAGCATCAACAACTCTTGTATTACCAGAAGCATCAAAAGAACCAACGGCAACCTTATCAGAGTAGGTTCCGGCTGCTATACCAACACCATCTAAAGCTCCATTAACATCGGGTTGAGTAATAGTGAAATAGTTTTTACCTTTATCTTTTACTCTAATAGATTTTAAAGAAAGATAGTTTCCGAAAGCTTCCGCTCTAATTGAATCTACCGATGCAGTAGTGAGAGCACCATTCCATATAGAAGCATAATTGTTTGCTGTGGCTCCTATTACATCACTTGGAATAGTTACCCTAATAGGAGCTCCACCATTAACAGCAACATCAAATAAATTATTACCTCCTGAGTAAGTAATTCCTGCAATTGATGTAAGATCTATACTACCGGTAACAGATCCAAATCCTGTTGCTGTACTATCACCAAAAGAAACATCAAAAAGCTCTCTTGGAGATTCAAATGTCAACGCGTAAGGCTTATCTCCATCTGTATCAAATTTAGGATCAGCAGGTGCTATTGGAGTAAATCCAAAAGAGCCACCTTGAACCATTGAATAACGGAAGTTAAAATCTTTAGTAGAACTTAAATCAACAGTTTCATACCATTGAGCTCCTGAACCTCCGGCACTATTTCCCCAAAAAATTGAACCTGTAATAAATTCATTATTTGTTTCAAAAACAGCTATACCACCACCGTTTCCACTGGCTGTATTATCTGCAACAGTTAAATTTGAATATACAAGTTCTGAACTGTAGGAAAAGATACCTCCACCATTTTTTGCACTATTCTTAGCAATTGCAACACTCTTAAGTTCAGTACCATCTTTTACCTTGTATAGGTAGATTCCACCACCATTACCACCATAAGTGGAAGATGTTGCCTTATTTTCCATAAGCTCGACACCAACAACATCTGTTTCTGCTGAAAGTCCTAAATATATACCACCACCGTTACCACCGGTAGTTCCATTACCCAAAGCAGTACAGTTTTTTACAATAGTTCCGGAAATTAGACCACCATCCCAAGTTGATGTTGTATATATACCACCACCATCATAAGCAGCAGTACAATTTCTTATTTCTGATTTTTTTATAGTAACTTTAGAAGTAGGATTTATAAAAATACCACCACCGTAGTTATCCCAATCTATACCATTTGCATTACCATACTCAACTATAATATGCTCAAGTGAAGATGTTGTATTGTTTCCTTGATCTGTGTGGATAAATCTAATTCCACCCCATCCGGTGGCTTGGTCATCTGAACGAGTGAATGTTACCGTATTAGTAGAAGATGTTCCATTTGTTTCCAAAACACCTTGAACATTAAGTTTATAATGTCCCTCAAAATTTACAACGATAGGACCACCGGTAGCATCCAGAGTTAGTTTCTGACCATCCGGAACAAGAATCTCCCCTTGCACATTATATGGCGATCCGGCAGCATTCCATATACCTGCTACCTCACCGCCGGAAATTGTTGTAGCGGAGTAGGCCGCGGTCATAAATACTGCAAGAAGGATAGTCACCAACTTTTTCATGATTTACTCCATAATTTAATTTTACTTCCATTTCTTGCGGAAAATCCGCTTGTGCCCATGTTTTCGGTCATTTCCGGCTGCTCATTTCCGGTAATTCCCATGCTCCTAATTAGAAAATGTTATACTCTTTCCCTTGAGTCTCTCTATCTGACATTTTAATTGATTAGTTGGTTGCTCATGCCAAAATAATCTATGGCTTTGATAGAGAAGTTCCCAGTTTGCCATTCTTTTCTCCGGTTATATCAAATAGCTTTTTTCAACTATCTAGGTTTATTATCGACAGTTTTGCTAATGACTTTAATTAATTTTTCTCTTTTTTTTAATTTTTATAGATTTCTTACATCTATGGGCATTAGAAATCTATTCTTATATGTCAAACTTACCGTTATATAGTTTCTCCCTAAAAGATAGAGGAAAAACTCTGTAACTATTTAATGCTAATCCTGTGCCACAATTTCAATATTCCAAATATATTGAATCTCATTTTTTGTAATTCCATCAGTAACTCTAAGTTCTAAGATATAATTTCCCGCTTCAAAAGCTGTTAAACTATAACTATTACTTATACTTACATCTTCTCCATTAAGCTTCCATATATAGTATAGAGAGTTACCATCAGGATCATAAGCATCTATACTAAACTCTTCTGATGAATATTGTTCCATGATATAAATTCCCCCCGGTGAAGGAATTACCTGATTTACAACAATATGTTGATCAAGATCTTTTACCATAATATCCCAGCTATAAAATATAGTTGAACCCTCTGAACTAATTTTTAGACCTAAAGAGTAGTTTCCACTTGAATTTGTAGTAGTAGTAAATTGATAGCTACTATCGTTAGAAACAACCTCTCCTTCAAGTATCCACTCATACTCTAAAGGATCTCCATTGGGATTAAACGCATCTACGCTAAAATCTATACTCTCACTCTCCCAAATGGTATAACTGCCTCCTGAAGAAGGTAAAACCTCATTTACTACAATAGAGTTCTCAATCATGTTAATGTTCCAACTCTTGTTTATTAAGCTTCCATCCCCATCAGATACAATAAGCTCAACAGAGTATGAATCTATAGAACTTTGATCTGTAGTAAACAGATAGCTGCTACTTGAAGAAACCATTACATTGTTTAAAAGCCAAGAGTATGAAAGATCATTACCATCAGGATCGTAGGCATCTATACTAAAGTTTATACTCTCATTTTGATTTATACTTAAATTACCACCATCTGTTGGTAGTACTGAATTTACTACAATAGGTCTATTTACATTAGCTACACTAATTTCCCACTCATACTCAACTATAGATTTTGATCCGTAACCATCATCAATTGTAAGCTTTAAGTTGTGATTACCACTACTATTGTAGTTTGTTACATAGTTAAAACTATTTGAGGTTGAAACAATATTTTCATCAAATAACCAAATATATGTAAGAGGGTTACCATCAGGATCATAAGCATCAACAGAAAATGTTAAACTTTCCTCCTCAACCAAACTTATAGACCCACTTCCGGAAGGAAGTATAGAGTTCACTACAACAGGTCTATCTACATCAAATACAGTAATACTCCACTGATAATTGACCTCATCCTTAGTAAAGCTATTCCAAACTTTAAGTTTAAGCTCATATTCACCTGCTCCCTCATAGTCCGTATTAAATTGGTAACTACTATCTGTACTAACCTCAATATTATCAAGTATATAGCTATAGTTAAGCCCCTCACCTGTAGGATCAACAGCTGAAATATTAAAGTTTATTGGAGAGTTTTCCTCTGTTGTTAAATTACCGCCTGTTGAAGGTGTTATTGAAAGAACCGAAACATTTGTACTTTGATCATTTACAACTACACTCCAGTTATATGAAAGTTCACTCTTTCCAAATCCATCTATAACATCAAGTGATACAAAGTATGTTCCACTACTATTGTAGTCTGTATAAAACTTATAGCTATCTGTTATGGAAACTTCACTATTGTTTAATTTCCAAGAGTATGAAAGATCGTTACCGTCAGGATCGTAGGCATCTATACTAAATGATATACTGTCACTCTCAAATATATTTAGATCTCCACCCTCTGAAGGAACAATCTGATTTACAACAATCTCTCTATCAACATTTATAACATTTATCTCCCAAACATAGCTAAGAGTATTTTTACCATTATTATCTGAAACAGTAAGTTTAAGCTGATGATCTCCACTACTATTGTAATCGGAAACATAATCCCAACTACTGTTCATTGAAACAAAGTTATCATCAAATTTCCACAAGTATGTAAGTTCGTTACCGTCAGGATCATAGGCATCTATTGAGAAGTTTTTACTTTCACCCTCATACATCTCTACACAATCGCAAGGTTCAGGAGTAATAGTTGTTACTATAATAGGGGTGTCAGCATCATTTACTAAAACACTCCATAAGTAGAACAGTTCAGAACCATCTCCATCACTAACATTTAGAGATATAGCATAAGATCCACTTGAATTAAAATCTGTAATAAATTGATAGCTTGAAGAAAGAGAAACAATCTCGCCTCCGTTTATCTTCCACTTGTATGAAAGTTCATTACCCTCAGGATCGTAAGCATCTATCAAAAAGTTTATGGATTCACCCTCATTTATAACAAGATCTCCCGGTGTTGGAGATATGTAATTTACCTCTATAGGGGCATTCTTTTCCATAACATTTACATTCCAATAAAAGAAAATATTGTTTTTAGATTTTACTCTATCTCTATCCAATCTTAAACTTTCAAACCTCTCCTCATCTGTAAGCTCTAAAGTAACAATATGACCACCCGCAGAGGTGTAATCAGGTTTATAGTAGAAATTATCCTCTATCGAAATTTCTGATCCATCAAGTTTCCACTTATAGCCTAAATTATTTCCATCAGGATCAAAAGCATCTGCCAAAAATTTTAAGGAATCTCCCTCAAATATTTCATAAACGGTACCACTTTCTCCCGGAAGTAACTGATTTACTACTATATCTCTATCTACATTTTTTACATTAATGTACCATAAAAAATTGGTTACACTATTTTCATCTCCACTAATATCTGTAGCTTTGAGATTAAGTTGATAAACACCTGCACTATAACCATTTTCAGGAAGGAAAGCTGTTTCAAAGTTGTAATTATTTGCAGTAGATACATTTAAACCATCAACACTCCACTCATAGGCTAAAGGATCTCCGTCAGGATCTGTTGCATTAATGGAAAATTGGCAATTTTCACCCTCATCTATATAAACATTTCCACCATCATTAGGTAAAATTTCAATAACAATAATCTCCTGATTTTTATTATTTACTATTATATTCCAGTTTATAAGCTGTGTAGATTTTGAAGAAGATAGCTCTAAAATCATTGAGTAACTACCTTCAGAACTGTAATTTGTAACAAAATTATAACTATCGGTTGTTGATACAATCTCATTGTTAAGCTTCCAACAATATGAGAGAGTATTCCCGTCAAGATCTACAGCGTCAACCATAAAGTTTAACGCTTCTCCTTCATCAATTGTTATTATATCATTGTTTGAAGGGGAGTATGAGTTTACAACTATCCCCTGTACCACATCAAGCACCTTAACATTCCAACTATACACTAAGGGAATATAGTCTGAAGCTGAAATTTCAAGAGTAAGATCATAATTTCCTGAACTATAATTTCTGAAATCTGTTTTAAAATTAAAATTTTCTACGGTGGATACAACATTACCATCAAGCTTCCAAACATAACTTGGAGAGATACCGTTTGCAGTAGTTGCAGAAGCTGAAAAAAGTATAGAATCACCCTCACTAACAATAAGATCCCCTCCATTTGAAGGTAACAGTTTATTTAAACTTATTCCGCTTTCAAGCTTTAAGTATATATCCAATGTGTCATAGGTAAAAACCTTCTCGCCAACAGAAGCTACAACTTTAAGATCTCCTGAAAGCAGGTTGTTACCACTATCCTTAGGATAAAGTTTTGTTATGGCTTGACCGTCAACAGTAAATTTTTCCTGCTCAATTTCACCCATATTTGAGAAGAATGTAACCCTTGTAGAGTCCTTTACAGGTGAGTTGTTATAATTTACCTCAGAAATTATCTCAATGTAGGAGTTACTGTCTACAACGGCAAAAGTATCCTTAGTAAGTGACCATATTTTAAGACCCAAAAGGGTTTCATCTATGGAATCATCTACTCCTGTTATTGAACTGTTTGGAGTACAAGAACCTAAGTAAAAAATAAATATTGCAATACTAATATAGATTAAATATTTAAAAACCATCTTCATAACAACTCCTAATCAACCTTACTATATATCTCTCTTAACATTGTAGTTGAAATATCCCTCTTAACTCTTTCAATTAAACCCTTCTCCTCTATTAAGGAGATTCTGTTTGCTGAACTTTTAGCTTCATATCTAAGAAATACAGCAGGATTATTTATATACTCTACCTCTTCAATAGTATTGGTGTAGAGAACTTCTCCTGTCTCTATATCAACAGCCATAAAATCCACTACAATTTTGTAACCAACCCTAGGCATATCTATAATGAAAGGGATCCATAAAAAGCTTCCTTTTACCTTCCCTGCGTAGTTAACTCTTCCTTGAATAACAATATCTCTACCCTCTTTTTTCAAAACCTCTAAACCACTCTCTCTATTATCAAAAAGAGTTATTGTATCAAGAGCCAAAACTCTGTACTCTATCTCATCCAAAAGATCAAGCTTAGACTTAACAGATTCAGTAACTTTTCCTAATGTTTTAAGAGAAGACTCATCTTCAAACTCTATAAGATCCAATTTTACCTTTGGCTCATATCTATCAATAGGCTTTACTACGCTTTCTCTCTTCAAACCAAAATCGGAATAGGAAAGAGTTAAAAACAGACTCCCGTCACTCTTATCATAAAGTTGAGATCTGTATCCTATTTCAAGATTAAAACCTGAATAGATATCACTGCTTAATCCTACATAGGTAGAACCATCTATATATTCGGGAAAATTGTAAAGCCAATGTGTTGTGCTAAAACTCCACTTAGCAAAGAGATTCCTATCAAAATAGTTTAAAACTCTGTACTTAGCACCTATTGAATAATTAAAACCCATATCATAAAGATTATCGTTTACAAAATTATCCTTTGTAAAGTAGGCAAGATTAAAATGAACAGAAAAGAGATCTTTTCCCCAATCCATTAAAAAACCAACTTCATAACCTTTTTTACCAATGGTAAAGACTCTCTTTATATTAGAAGAATCTATTTGAGAATATCCCGTTGGAAGAGTTAAATTACCGTAAAAAGAACTGTTAACACTGTAACCTATTGTGTTTAGATTATACTTTATTCCTATTGAAATATCTCCAAATCCCGAATATGTGTTATAAGGTCTTCTTAAAAGATTGATAAAAGGGATATTAACATCTACATCAACACCATCTGTTATACCATAAGCAAAACCGAAACTATTTTTGTATGTAATACTATCTTTATTAAATTTTTTTATATCGCCAATATCAAAACTATAGTTGGCAAAAAAACCTCTCTTGTTTACGGATCTGGCAAATTTAAGTTTATCTATTCCTACTCCATCGGAAATATTTTCCCCAAAAACAGTAAGAGAGAGAAATAAAATGGTATATATAGTTGCTACTTTTATCATAACTTCTCCATATTTAGCTACACCTCCCATTGCAATCTATATGCCAATAAAAGGTGTATAACATTTATGGATAAAACCAAATTAGCGAAATAATACAATTGCATTTACTATTATAATTACTATATATTACTAAAAGAGTTTTTATATGATTTTTTAGATAGACGTATATTACAACCAAATACCGAATCATATAAATCATACAATTTTGGATTAGTCAAAAAAACTAATTTGTTTTTTATTTCAATTTTGAGGTCTTTATGGATATTTTTGTGGCAAGACAACCTATTTTTGATTCAAGAATGAACATATATGGATATGAACTTCTTTTTAGATCAGGAGTTGAAGATGCTATGAACTTTACCAATGGTGATGAAGCAACTTCAAGTGTTATAACAAGAGCCTTTATTGATTTTGGTATTGATAACCTAGTTGAAAACAATAAAGTTTTTATTAATTTCACTGAAAATTTATTATTAATGGAAGTAGCCTCCCTATTTCCAAGAGAGAAACTTAATATAGAAGTACTTGAATCTGTTAGATCTACCGATGAAGTAATAAAATCTATAATAAGACTAAAAAAGAGAGGTTATACCATAGCTTTAGATGATTTCCAGTATAAAGATTTAGAAACTCCACTAATTAAATATACTGATATTATAAAAGTAGATTTCCTTTTAACAACTCCTGAAGAGCAGGAGAATATTGTAAAGAAACTAAGTAACGGAAAAATTAAGTTTTTAGCTGAAAAGGTTGAAACAAAAGAGGAATATCTCAATGCAAAAAAATGGGGATACTCATACTTTCAAGGTTACTTTTTTTCAAAACCTGAACTTAAAAAAAGTAAAAACATTAATGCAAACAAACTAACACAGCTACAACTTTTAAAAGAGATAAATGCAATTGATATTGACATTGATAAAATAGAGTCAATAATAAAACAGGATATATCCATTACAGTTAAACTATTGAGGTACATGAACTCTTCGGTTTTTGGATTTAATAGAACTATAAACTCCATAAGACATGCACTTGTTCTTCTTGGAAAAGTGGAAGCCCAAAAGTGGATAAGTATAATAGCTCTAAATAATATAAATGGAGAGAAACCCAAAGAACTTTCAAGATTAGCTCTTAAAAGGGCAAAATTTTTGGAACTTATTACCAAAGAGATAAAATCGGATAATCAAAATGAGATGTTTATTCTAGGTATGTTTTCTCTGTTAGATAGTATGTTGGAAACAGATATGAATAAAATAATAGATGAGTTTCCATTCTCAAAATCTCTAAAAGATGCTTTAACGGGAGATATAAACTCATTCTACGGAAAGCTGCTCTTATTGGTAAAATATTTTGAAAAAGGTAATTGGGAAAAACTTACAGATATAAGTAAAGATCTTCATTTAAATGATGAAGATCTAAGCAGTAAATATATAGAATCTGAATCTTGGTCAGATATAGTTATAAATAATAGTTTTGTTTAGTCAAGATCTGCTAAAAAAATGATAAGAATAAGCTACTTAACCTTAGTTTAACATAACTATTTATCCTCTTTCTTTCCTTTCTAGAAAAGAAAGAGGATATAAAAAGGGCAACCTAAGAGAAGGTATGCCCTTTTTATATTATATTTCGCTATAACTCACCATTTAACTACTATCTTTTACAATAGATTATCTATAGAGCAAGAAATTTATCAATATCCTTAGCAATAAGTTCTAAGGATCCTTTCCAAAAATCTTTCTTTGTTATATCTATATCCATAAGCATAGCAACATCTTTTATACTATTTTTACCTGTTGCAGCTAATAAATTTTTATAATCATTAACAAAAGACTCCCCTCTTTCTAAGTAGATAGCATATAAACCTTTGGCGAAAAGCAATCCAAATGCGTAAGGGAAATTATAGAAATTGTTTCCTGCACCATAGTAATGACCCTTGTTTATCCACATATAAGGGTGTAGATAGTTATGATCCAAACCTTTTCTATAAGCTTTCTTTTGAGCTTCCGTCATTAACTCTTTTAAATGATCAACCGAAAGAGATCCCTTTTTTCTATTTTCAAAGAGATTTGTTTCAAAAGTATATCTACTGTAGATATCAACTATAACTTGTCCTGCATCTGAAACTCCACTCTCCAGTATTGTAACTAAACTATCTCTGTCAGCAGTTTTCATCATAGCATTATTTACAATAGTTTCACAGAATATTGAAGCTGTTTCAGCAACCGGCATAGGATAGTCGCAATTTATAATCTTTTCACTCTTTAGACAATGACCATGAAACCCGTGTCCAAGCTCATGAGCTAAGGTTAAAACATCTGAAAGAGAACCTGTAAAGTTTGATAAAATCCTACTCTCTCCTACAGGGTGGATTCCGTAACAGAATGCTCCACCAACCTTACCCTCTTTAGGCTCTGCATCAATCCATCTGTTTTTAAAAGCGTGATCTGCATAATCAGCAAGCTCATCACTAAAAGATCTAAAATTTTCAACAACAAAGTTTGCGGCTTCTTCGTAAGTAAAAGTTTTATTGCTCTCTCCCATAGGAGCAAAAAGATCATAGAATGGAAGACCATTTTTATGACCTAACATTTCAGCTTTCTTTTTGTAATACTCCTCAAACTTTGGCAGATAATCCTCTATAGATGATATCATTGCATCTAATGTTTCTTTATCCATTCTGGAATTTTGAAGAGTCTTATCCAAAGGTGAATCATACCCTCTTAATTTTACATCTTCAATAACTTCACCCTTGATTGCGTTTAGAGCAGAAGCAATACTATCCTCAATCTTTAGATATGATTTTAGTTCCGCTTCGTAAGCATCTTTTCTAACTTTAGGATCTTTATCATAAGCAAGATTTCTGACTACCGGTAAACTGATAATCTCATCTCTGTAATCAACTTTTAATGTTGATGTTAAAAGATTATGTAGTTTTGACCAAGCAGAAGAGCCTGTGTTTTGAAGAGTTGCGTAAACTATCTCCTCCTTATCTGAAAGCATATATTTTGTAGAGTTTAGCATTTCATTAAAGTAGAACTTAGAATCTGCTAGAGATTTGGACTCAAGAGCTTTTACAACCTCATCTCTATTTGATTGTAACCATTTTTTAAAATTTACACTTGGTTTAGTAAGTTCTAAAAAAATTTGATCTAACATCTCAAGAGCATTTTTTGATTCTGTATCCTTAGTATTCACAGCTGTTGATAAACTTGGGAATGCTCCTAGAGTATATGCAAGCTCCTCAATTTTTGTTGTAAACTCTAAAAACTTAATAAGAGTTTCTTCAACTGTTTTTTCCATTCCATCATCAACCCATTTTGAGTAGATAGATATTGTGGATTTTAAAAGCTCTAAATCACTTTTATACTTTTCACCTTTTACACTATCATAGAGTATTGAAAGATCCCATCT
Source organism: Candidatus Cloacimonadota bacterium (assembly GCA_002742935.1). Classification (GTDB taxonomy): domain Bacteria; phylum UBA4055; class UBA4055; order UBA4055; family UBA4055. The sequence continues at coordinate 31,569 of PDON01000070.1, forward strand.
GGTATCCATTTAACTCCTCCTTTATCTTTTATAAATTTAATTTTAAAAACTTAACTAGGGTTTCCTTTTAAAAGATCCTAACTGTTCTCATTTAGTAGGAAATCTATATTTAAAAGATCCATATCTACAGATTTTATTTTTATGTTTACCGGCATACCCGAATGATAAACTTTACCACTTTTCTTACCCTTTAACATCCTCTCATCTTCAATAAAGAGAAAATGATCTTTGAGAGATTTAATATGAACAAGACCCTCCACAGGAAACTCGTTTAACCTAACATAGAATCCGTGAGGAGAAACAGAGGAGATTACTCCGTTATGATTACTACCTTTCTTTTTTGCTATAAATTCAGCAATTTTTAAATCTCTTGCATTGTATTCAGCTTTTATAGATTTAACCTCTCTAAGAGATATAAACTTACACCTCTCTTCAACTCTGGAAGGTTTATCTTGCTTTTTAATTATAGGCAAAGCTCTGATATGTTTTTTTATAATTCTGTGAACCATAAGATCTGAATATCTTCTAATAGGAGATGTAAAGTGTGTGTATCTATCAAAAGCTAATCCGTAATGACCTGAGTTTTCTATAGAGTATTTTGCTTTCTTCATAGATCTCAAAAAATTATAGATTAAAATATCACCCTGCTCATGATTCTTCACTTTCTCTATTACGCTTTGTAAAAATTTATGATCTAAAATATCGTTAGGTCTTTTAATTTTTATCCCATTATTACCAAGCTCTTTAAGATAGAGATTAACTCTCTCTTCCGATGGCTCTTCATGAATTCTATACACTCCGGAAAGTTGCTTCTCTTTTCTAAGCATAAAATCAGCGGCACACCTGTTGGCAATAAGCATAAACTCCTCAATAATCTCATTTGCCTCGTAGGTTTTATATGGAAATATTCCAATAGTGTTGCCCTCTTTATCAAGTTCAACCTTGGTCTCTACAAGATCAAAATCTATAGAGCCATTATCAACTCTATTTCTTTTAAGTTTTCTTTTAAGTTCAGCTGAAAGAAGGATCTCTTCCGAGAAGTCTCTATATTCAGGCTCAAGATCTTTTCCATTTTCAACTCTTTCTAAACACTCTTGAAAACCTTTGTAATCAAACCTTTTTTTAGAGTTAACAACGGTCTCTTTAAAAGCATACTTAGTAACTCTTGCTTCATTATCAAGTTCCATTAAGCATGAAAAAGCCAATCTGTCGGTATTGGGATTTAAACTACAATAATAGTTTGAAAGTTTTTTAGGAAGCATGGGTATAACTGAAGATGGAAGATATAGAGAAAATCCTCTTTCATAAGCTTCACTATCCAAGTTGCTACCCTCGTAAACAAAAGCAGATACATCAGCAATATGAACCCCAAGCTGATAACCCTCATCTTTCCTACTTATGGTAATTGCATCATCAAAATCTTTTGCATCGGTAGGGTCAACCGTAAACAATTTTTCTGACCTCAAATCTACCCTATCCGATGAGTTTACCTCAATAAAATCAGATGTAATACCTGTTAACTCATCAAGAGCCTCTTTGGAGAACTCCTCCTTAAATCCATTTTTTCTTGCAATAGCAATCAGGGAAACATGAGGAGAGTTTTTATCTCCAAGAATCTCAACAATTTCCAGCTTTACAGGTTTCTCAAATCTTTGAACCTCAACCAATACCATAAGATTTGGTTTTAGTTTTAGTTTTTCTGCAACAGAAGGTTTTATTTTTGATACTATACCATTATCTAAAACAACAAAAAGAGTGTTAAACTTTGATATTACCTCGGCAACAAACTCCGTTTGAACATGTTTAATAACCTTGGTTATTTTACCTTCAAGCTCTTTAAATGATGAAGTTATAACAAACTCAACAATATCCCCATCACCAATGGTTAGATTATCTCCGGCAGGAATAAAAACATGAGTATCAAACTGATCACAATGAACTCTGGCTTTTCTGTTCTTTAGAGTTTCAACAAAACCAGTGTATCTTCTTTTCCCTTTTGTGTTTGAAGAGGTTAATTTTTTATGCTTTGGTTTTCTTTTATGTCTTGGTTTATATCTCATAATATGTAATTCCGTCTTTTATATGCTCTGTAAGATAATCTATATATTAATGTTTATCAAGATTGTAGATAGAATCTACATAAAAAAAGATTTATTATAAATCATTTTTTTATTGTAAAATTGTAAACCTTTTGTTTACTTTGGTTCAGTATTATTAATTTAAGGAGTATTAAAGATGAAGAAAAAAATTCTTCTACTAAGTTTAATGGTTTCTATTTTCTCTCTTTTTGCAGAGAAGACGCTCCAGAAAACTTTGAATAACGGAATGGAAGTTGTTGTTAAGGAAAACACTACCAACAACTCTGTTGCATTTTATTGTTTTGTAAAAACAGGTTCTATTCATGAAGGTGAGTACATGGGTAAGGGGTTATCCCATTATCTTGAGCATATAGTATCAAGTGGAACTACTACCAAAAGAACCGAAGAGGAGTACACTAAATGGGCTCAAAAAATGGGTGCTATCTCTAATGCCTACACAATCTTTGGTGCTACCGTATATCAGATACAGGTAGAATCTCAGTTTGAAGATGAGGCACTACAGTACATAAGTGAAAATATTCAGTATTGTACTATTGATTCAGCTGAAGTTGCAAGAGAGAAAGATGTTATTGTTAAGGAATTTGTAATGAGAGTTTCCCCTCCAATGGCACAGCTTAGAAATAAAAATAGAGCTGTTACTTTCTTAAAGTCAAATACTAGAAATGAGGTTATTGGGGATATTGATCTTTTTAAAAGTGTAAAAAGATCTGATCTTGTAGATTATTACAAAAAAAGATATATGCCAAATAATATGATCTTTGTTGCAGCCGGAAATTTTGAAGCTGAAGATATGATGGATAAGATTGAAAATGCTTTTAAAGATTATAAAAGAGGCGTTTTAGATCCTATTGCACTTCCTGAAGAGCCTGTAAGAGTTGGAGAGTACAGATATGTAAATGAGTTTGATATCCAAAATCCAGTTGCTTTTATCAATAAAGTTGTTGATAAAGCAAACTACAGAGATTTTCCGGCAATTGAGATGGCTATTGAGATCTTGATGGGTAAGAGAACTGCTCCTGTTAGATATAAACTTTATGAGGAGATGAAAAAAGTTAACTATATATTTGGTTACTTCAACAATGGTGGTATGCTACCGGAAACTATGGTTCAATTAGGTTTTGAGACAAAGGATCCAGAAGATTTGGATAATATTGTAAATCTTGTTGATCAAGAGATTGAGAATGTATACAAAAGAGGTGTTACCAAAGAGGAGATAAAAGATGTTATCTCTAAAATGAAGGCTCAACACACTATGAATGTTCCAAATGCTGATGCTGATTGTCAGAGAATTGGTTGGAATATGATGGATTACGGAAAACCTGAAGTTTTTGAAGAGAAGCTTGCAGAGTTTGAAAAACTTACTCCTAAGATGGTAAATAACGCAATAAAAAAATATTTGATGGATAAAAATAGAGTTATCTTCTACGGTGTTCCTAGGGGAGCTAAAAGCAATTTTGAAAATAACGAAGTAGAGGTTGTTAAAACAGAAATTGTTAAGGAAACTCTTGATGATGATGTTACACTTATCCAAAAGACAAACAGTACAGATCCTGTTGTTTACGGTGAAATTATAATTCCTAATATATCTACAGAGTATCAAGATGAGGAAAGTTACGGAACTTTAGATTTTATGGTTTCTGCTATGGTGGATTGTGGAAGTGAGTATCTTAACTCAATTGAACTTTCTACTTGGTTAGAGGATCATGCAGCAACTTTAAAATTTCAAGTTGGTAGAGATGGTCTTTATATCTCATACACAGTTATAAAAGATGATGTAGATAAAATAAATAAGATTATCTTATCTATCCTAAATGATCCTACTTTTGCAAAAAAAGATGTAGAACTTTTAAGAGAACAGTATGTAAGCTCTTACGAAAGAAGTTTATCAGATCCGGGTGTAGCTCACAAAGAGTTTAGAAAGTCTGTTCTTTATAATGGTGTAAACGCTGTTACAGAAGAGACAATAAACAATAGAATCAAAGAGATTACTGTAGATCAATTAAAAGAACTCCATGAAGATTTTATAAAAGGGGAATCTCTGGTATACTCACTATTTGGGGATATTACTTTGGATAAGGCTAAAGAAATAGCTTCAGATTTCAGAGAAAATATGCCGGAAGGTGATGTTGATTTTGATAAAAATAAACTTATAATTCCTGATGTTAACGAGCTTTACGAAAACCCTTACTCATTTGAGCAAGTAAATATAGACTTAAACTTTATGGCTCCAAGCTTGGAATCTAAAGATTTTATGGCTATGCTTGTTCTAAATGAAATTTTAAGTGGTCAAGGAAGTAACAGACTTCATAAAGCTACAAGAGGTGTTAATAATTTAGCATACTTTGCTTATTCCCAATATAGCTGGAGTAAAGAGTACGGATACTTGAGAATAACATCTCAAACATCTCTTCAAAATAAAGATGAACTAATAAAGGTTCTTAAAAAAGAGGTTAAAAGATTACAAGATGGTGAACTTACTCAAGAGGAGATAAAAAAAGCAGCAGAAGCCAGAAGCATGCTTTTCAGCTCATATCTTACAGATGATAAGATAGCAGGTATTTCAGCTTCTTACGAGGTTAGAGGTGCAGGATACGATTTCCTTATCAATTCAATTGAAAAGATGAAAGAGGTAACACCTGAAATGGTTAAAGAAGTTGCAAATAAATATCTTAAAAATGTAGCTGTGATTGTTTCATATCCTAACAAAGATGTAAACAGGGTTGTTGAGTAAAAAAATAATTTCACAAATATAAAAAAAGGTCTCATATTTTGAGACCTTTTTTTATATATTGTTTTTGTTATGGATAAATGAAAGGAATTTGTTTTGGGTAAAATAATAAGAGTAATTGTAGTAGATGATTCTGCTCTTGTCAGAAAAGTTTTAAGTGAAGGTTTAAACAAAGATCCAGAAATTGAGGTTATTGCTACAGCCAACGATCCTTTTCAAGCTAGAGATTTGATAAAAAAATTGGATCCTGATATACTAACTCTTGATGTTGAGATGCCCAGAATGGATGGCGTTGAACTTTTAAGAAGAATGATGCCTGTTAGACCTATGCCTGTAATTATGGTTAGCTCACTTACTGAGAGAGGAGCCCAAATAACTATGGATGCTTTAGATGCAGGAGCAATTGATTTTGTAACAAAGCCAACTACGGGAATAAGGTCAGGTCTTGAAGATATGATTGATGATCTTATAAGAAAGATTAAAGTTGGTTCAAGAGTAAGAGTTTCAAGACCTAAAATAAGAAAAGTTATTGATAAAGATAATAACACAAAGGGGTTAAAATCACTCTCAACCACAACAGACAAGGTAATTGCAATAGGAGCTTCAACAGGTGGTACTGAAGCTATAAAAGAGGTTATAACAAAATTTTCTGCAGATACACCGGGGGTTGTAATTGTTCAACATATGCCTGCGGGATTTACAAAACTTTTCTCCCAAAGGTTAAATGGTATATGCAATATGGATGTAAAGGAAGCTGAAGATGGAGACAGAATAATGAGAGGAAGAATCCTAATTGCTCCGGGTGGCTTTCAAATGAAGGTTATAAGAGTTGGAGGTACTTACAGAGTTAAAATTGAGAAAGGGGAACCTGTTTGTGGACATATGCCATCTGTTGAGGTTCTTTTTAAATCTGTTGCGGATCATGTAGGTAAAAATAGTGTTGGAGCCATTCTTACAGGTATGGGTAAAGATGGAGCAGGTGGAATGTTAAGTATGAAAGAGGTTGGGGCATATACTATTGCTCAAGATAAGGCATCATCTGTTGTTTATGGTATGCCAATGGAAGCTTTAAAGATTGGAGGAGTAACAAAGATATCGCCACTAAATAATATTGCCGAAGAGATTGTAAAAAATTTAAAATAAAAAAAAGGGAGATGAATAAACATCTCCCCTGTAAACAAGCTTCAAAGCTAATTAAGAGTTATTTTCATTCTTGATATGAACATCTCTCTGTGGGTAAGGTATACTTATACCGTTCTCATCAAAAGCAATCTTAATCTTTTCGTGTAGATCAAAGAATAGAGGCCAGTAGTTTTCAGTTTTTGTCCATGGTCTAACAACAAAATTAACACTACTATCAGCTAACTCAGATACACCAATAGTACACTCAGGATTCTTAAGAATTCTTTCATCAGCTTCAATAACCTCTGTAAGTATCTTTCTAACTTTCTTTAAGTCATCTTCATAACTTACACCAATAAGAAGATCAACCCTTCTAACAGGCTTAACAGAATAGTTAACTATATTTCCACTAATAACTTTTCCATTAGGAATAAGAATCTCTTTGTTATCAGGAGATTTAATCTGTGTACTGAAAATATGAATCTCTTCAACAGTTCCTTTTTCTCCACCTATCTCAACAAAGTGACCAACCTTGAAAGGACGCAAGATTATTAACAAAATACCGGAAGCAAAGTTTGAAAGAGAACCTTGAAGAGCAAGACCAACTGCCAAACCTGCTGAAGCTATAATAGCTGCGAAAGATGTTGTATTAACACTCATCTTTTCAAGAGCTGCCATTATAACAATGATTAAAAGAACAATGTAAACAAGTTTTTTCACGAATTGTACGATTATGGTATCCATCTTTTTCTTTTCCATAATCCTACCAACAAAGTTTGAAATAATTCTAGCAACAAACTTACCTACAATAAAGATAACAATCGCCAATAGAAGCGGTAAAGCATACTGCTCTATGTATGGCATGAACTCTTTAATTTTTTCCATAATTCCTCCTTAAATTTAGGTTTCAATTCTTCTAATTTATTTACCTTTCTAACTCCATAAATGAAGAGAAATTTCATCTAACAAAGAAAAGTAAAAAATAAATTTAATACTACTCAATTAATCCCACACAACCACCCAAAGGTTATGAAAGACAAGATAGCTTAAAATATTATTTAGAATCTTCTTCTAAAACTTAATAAAGAAACTTTATAAAAGCAAAGATATTTTTTAAAACAACTTCTTTTTAACGAGTATTACACTCATTTTTAGTTATGTAAACAGATTGTATAAGATGTTTATTTTAAAAGATCTACAAAAGATAAAAATATTTAATTTATAATAAAAAAAATTAACTAACGGTTTTACCTATAAGATAATTATCATAAAATTTAGCTATCTTAACTTTGTAAATACCATTTTCTTTAATAAAGCTTTCACTACTTATTTTTACCGGAGAGTAGTTTTCACTATGCCCTATTGAAAACAGATCACCTCTTTTCTCAATCAGAACCTCTAAATTTTTACCGATCATAGACCTGTAAAAATCTTCCCTTTTCTTATCTGAAACAGTTCTAAGTATAAGAGACCTTCTCTCTATCTCTCTTTTGGATATTTTACCGTCAAGTTTTCTTGAAACTGCTCTTGGTCTGTCTGAGTATGAGAATATATGAGCATAGGTTATATTTGATTCTTTGAGATAAGAGAGGTTCTCATTAAACTCCTCTTCTGTTTCTCCCGGAAATCCTGTTATAATATCTGTGGAGATCATAATATCTTCTCTTTTTGACAATCTATTTATAAGATTATCAAAAAACTCTTTGGTATACCTTCTACCCATTCTTTTTAGTACCCTGCTACTACTATTCTGCAGAGGTATATGTAGATGATTACAGATTCTGTTATTATTGATAATTAGTTCTATTAACTTATGAGAAAAACACCAAGGCTCAACACTTGAAATTCTTAATCTAAAACCCTCTACCTCCAACATCTTAACAATAACATCATGAAGATCATTACCTTCATAACTGTAAGAACCAAGATCTATTCCTGATATAACAATCTCTTTATATCCATTATTAACAAGATTTTTTGTATCCTCAATAACCGACTCTAAAGGTTTAGATCTACTCTTTCCTCTAGCTTTTGGAATGGTACAATAGGTACAAAAATTGTTGCATCCATCTTGGATTTTTAAAAAAGCTCTTGTGTGGGCATGAAATGAGTTTATATGATAATCTTTAAATGTAGGTTCCTTTGTTTCTTCAATAACTATTTCGGGGGTTTCTCTCTTTTCTCTAATAGTTAAAATTTTTTCAACAGCTGAAAATTTATTATCACTACCAAGTATAAGATCTATTCCCGGTAATTTACTTACCTTCTCAGGTTCCAACTCAGTAAAGCACCCTACAGCAACAACTTTAGCCTTAGGATTTACTCTATTAACCTTTCTTATAAAGCTTTGAAACTTTGAATCTGCCTTATGAGTAACCGTACAGGAGTTAATAACAATTATATCTGAATCAGACCAGTTATTTGTTATTAAATAACCCTTCTCTTTGAATTGATTTTTAATAACTTCAGAATCAAAAATATTTATCTTACAACCAAAAGTATGAACATTAACTTTTTCCATTTTAACCTTTATCCCAACTTTTATAACAGAGTAATTCTAAATAAAGAAATACACAAATAAAAATACTAAAATCATAATTCTAAATGAGTCTCTTATTTAGGGTCTGTCGAAAAAATTAAAAACTTCAGAAGTTACAACAAGTGTGCTTTAATATTATGAGGTGTAGGGAAGTTCGGCTCCCCTACACTTAGATTAATAATATCAACACCTTTTGTTTTAATCTTATTTGCTTTAGCAGGAATTTATAAGGTTTGAGATAAACTTAGCTTGTAGTTTCTATCAGCTAGTTTCTTCATAAATTCTTACTAATTTGCCATTAAACTACAAACTGCACTAGTATTTACAATATCTTCGCTACTACAACCTCTTGAAAGATCAAATGATGGCAGAGCTAAACCTTGAACAAAAGGACCTATAGCCTCAGCTTCCCCCAATCTTTGTGTTAATTTGTATCCAATATTTCCGGCGTTAAGATCAGGGAAGATAAGAACATTTGCTTTACCGGCAACATCACTTTCAGGAGCTTTCTTTTTACCTACAGATTCAACAATTGCAGCATCAAGTTGCAACTCACCATCAACCTTTAGTTCAGGAGCGTTCTCTTTTACGATTTTTGTAGCTTCAACAACTTTATTAACCATAGGATTGTTTCCTCCACTGCCTTTAGTAGAGAATGAGAGCATAGCTACAGTAGGCTCCTCTCCCATAATCTTTCTATATGTATCCGCAGTACTAATTGCTATTGATGCTAAACCTTCAGCATCAGGATCAGGAACTAAAGCACAATCTGAGAAAAATTTAACATCACCACTTGGCATAATCATCATAAATGTTGAGGAAACAAGTTTAGTTCCTTTAGCAACACCAATAACTTGCAGGCAAGATCTCATCACATCTCCGGTTGTTGAATGAGCACCTGCTACACAACCATCGGCTCTTCCGGTTTTTACCATAAGGTTTCCAAAGAAAAGGTAGTTTTTTACAATCTCCATAGACTGCTCTAAAGTGATACCTTTGTGTTTTCTCAGTTCAAAAAACTTGTTTGCAAACTCATCTATCCACTCACTCTCAAGAGGATTTATTATCTCTATGCCCCTTAAACACACACCTTTTTTTATAGCAATATCTTCAATAACAGATTTCTCTCCAAGAAGAGTAACCTTACAAATCTTTTCAGTTGAAAGTTTAGATGCTGCTACAACCATTCTTTCATCAAAACCTTCGGGAAGAACAATATGTCTTTCCCTTTTTTGAGCTTTTTCAATAATCTGCTCCATAATGTTTACCATTTTAAACCCCGCTTTTAAATTGTTTTTGTAAAGAGTTAAAATATCTCTAAAAATGATAAATATCAAGTTGTTTTTAATTCCAAACTACATGGAAATTACAATGCAAACCAAAAGCCCACAACCCATTGCTAAAAGGTACTTATTATGATAAATAAAAATATTTCCTATACTACTATAGATACCTTTAGAGAGTTATTGCTTCTAGATCATTTATGCTTAATATCAGATTAAAAGAGATCCAACAATTCATATATGGATTTTATTACAACTATATTTTCATCTCTATAGTTTTCTTTAAATTCTATTTCCGGCGTATATATATTCTTGAATCCAAGTTTTATAGCTTCTTTTATTCTCTTTTCCATAGAGGTAACTGCTCTAACTTCTCCAGCAAGACCAATCTCACCAATGAAGAGAGATTTTTCCATAACTGTTTTATCTGTAAATGATGATATAAGAGCAACAGCAACCCCTAAATCAACACCTGAATCATCAACTTTAACACCTCCGGTAATATTTAGAAAGAGATCTCCTGAACCAATCATTATCCCTCCCCTTTTTTCCAGAACAGCAACAATCTTTGCAAGTTTTCTATTATCATAGCCAACACAATTTCTCTGAGGAGTACCAAAGCTTGATGTTGTTGCAAGAGCTTGAACCTCAATTATCAAGGGTCTTGAACCCTCCAAAGTTACAGTAAAAGCCGATCCTGATCTTGTTATTCCAATACTGTCTATAAAGTATGATGAAGGATCATTTACCTCAACCATTCCACTATCTCTCATCTCAAATAAGCCACTTTCATTGGTAGAACCAAAACGGTTCTTTACAGATCTTAAAATTCTAAAATTTCTATATCTGTCACCTTCAAGATATAAAACAGTGTCAACCATATGCTCTAAAACCTTAGGACCTGCAATAGTTCCATCTTTTGTAACATGCCCAATCATTATAACCGGAATATTTAATTTTTTAGCTATTGAGGTAAGGATCATTGTAGATTCTCTAAGTTGTGCCAAAGATCCCGGAAAATTATCCACCCTGTTTGAAAAAACGGTCTGAATAGAATCTACAATTATAAGATCACTATTTACATTGTTAATATACTTTACAAATGAGTTAAGTTCAGTGTCCGGGTAGAGTACTATTCTATCTGTATCTATTCCAAGCCTGTTAGCTCTTAACCCAATCTGCTCGGGGTTTTCTTCACCACAAATATATGTAATCTTTTCCAAACTATTTATAAGCTTTGAGGCAATTTGTATCATTAGCGTAGACTTTCCAATACCCGGATCGCCACCAATCAAAACAACCATACCATTTACAAGACCGCCACCAACAACTCTATCAAACTCCTCAACTCCACATATAATTCTTTTAGTTTTAGAGCCAGAGGTTTTATTTAAAGGAACAGGATCTTTAAGTGTTGAAGGATCTGTATATACTTGAGAAGTGATTTTACTCTCTTTAAACTCCTTAAAACTATCCCACTTACCACAAGAGGGGCATTTACCCATCCATTTTGGTGTATCATAACCACAAGAATCACATAGAAAATATTTTTTATCTTTTGCCATAAAATTTCCTTAAAATTAAGGTTTTATTTAAAATTTGATTGAGTTGAGATAATCTTTCAATATTAAAGAAGCAGCTATCATATCAACCATCTCTTTATTATGACCTGATTTCTTCTTCATCTTGTGCATAATTTTTTTTGCTTCCTCAGATGTAAAACTCTCATCTACCAAATGAACAATAACACCTGTAGATCTCAACATTTCACAAAACTTTTCAACCTCTTCAGTTTTTTTTGTTTTGTTTCCTGAAAGTCCCATTGGATGCCCTAAAACAATCTCATCGGCATCATATTCTTTCATTAAATCTAAAATATCTTTTACTAAGGCTTTATCACTCTTATAAGGAATTGTCGCGTGGGGTGAGGAGATTATCCTCATAGGATCACTCATTGCTATACCTACTCTCACAGTTCCATAATCTATACCTAAAACTCTACCCATTATAAATAACTCTCCTTTAAAATAGTATCTAAATTCAAAATAAACTTTAGACCTAATCAATGTTAAATTTAGAGAACAACAGAATAATAAAACATAGAATTATAAAAAAATACACTTTTTTCAAATAAAAAATTAAAGTTCCTAATATTTCTTTCCGATAATAGCTATTGAGAAATTGAAAAGAGTTGTGAAATTGCGTAAAAATTAGGAGGATATCATGAGTACACGTATCAACCACAATATCCTGTCTCAGACCGCCCGAAGGAATATAGGTCAAGCCCAGCTTGATTTAGATAGGTCCGTTAATAGGCTGTCATCAGGACTTAGAATTAATAATTCTTGGGATGATGCTGCAGGTTTAGCAGTATCTGAAAAGTTTAGAGCCCAAATTTCAGGTATGGTTGAAGCGGAAAGAAACGCCAACTATAACATTAACCTTTTAGCAACAGCAGAAGGTTCTCTTCAAGTAATTGACGAAAAACTTGTTAGAATGAGATCTCTTGCTATCGAATCTTCAAACGGAGCTCTCACTTCAAGTGACAGAGAGTTTTTGGATGTTGAGTTCCAGCAACTAAAATCTGAAATAACAAGGATTGCAAATGTTACTAACTACAATAACACCTCTCTTATTGATGGTAGTTTATCAAGTAGTGATGCTAACGCTAAAAAAGGTAACATGTCAAGCTTAGAACATGACGGAAGGAATCTAAAGTTCCATATTGGAGCTAACAATGAAGTAGGAGAAGATTACTACTATGTTAATATTGCCGGTGCAAGAGCCGAAGATTTAGGTTTAAAGGATGCGGCAATTACTAACACGGCCAATGCTCAAGGTGCCATAGATATATTGGATTCTGCTATCCAGTCAAAAGATACAACAAGAGCTTTCATCGGTGCCCTCGTTGAAAGACTTCAAAACAATGTTCTTCAGCTCCAAATTTCCCACGAAAATGCTCAAGCCTCAGAAAGTCAAATTAGGGATGCCGATATAGCATCTGAAATGAGTGACTTTACTAGAGCGCAAATTCTTTTCAACTCCGGTATTTCAATGCTTTCTCAGGCAAACCAGATGCCTAATATGGTTGCACAACTAATAGGATAATCAACTATTAGCCGAGGGTTTTTATTGCCCTCGGTTGTTTTATTTTCTTAATTTAACTATGGAGAAAATGATGGCTTTAATGGCAAATCCTTATAACAAATATGTTGAAAACAAAGTAAACCATACCACTAAAGGAAATCTTTTAATAATGGTTTATGATAGTGCTATTAGAAATATTAAAGAGGCTCAATTACATATGGAGTCAAACAATATACCTAAAAAAGCTGAAGCCATTAATGTAGCTTATAAAGCTGTTTCCGAACTATTGGTTTCCTTAGATTTTAATTTTGGTGGAGATATCCCAAAAAATTTAAGTAGAATTTATAACTATATACTCAGGGAGATTACATCTTCCAATGTATCAAACGAGGCATCAAAGTTAGATGCACCGTTAAAAATTTTAAAAGATCTTAAATCTACTTGGCTTGAAGTTATTAAAATTGAGAATAACAAAAAGTAAAAGCAGTAGATAGTTTTGTTGGGGGGTACAGATATGCAGATAAATAAAGTTTTAGGAATTAGAAATATTCAGTTTGAAAAAACTGCCCCTACAAATAAAAGCTCTGAAAAGGGTAAAAGTAGTGCTATTGATAAGAGTGACAATTTAAAATTGTCGATAGATGGAGAAAGATTACACAAACTTTCTGTAAAAACGAACGATCTGATAAATCAAATTGACAGGATAGAGTCCCAAAAACTAGAATCTATTAAAAACAGGTTAAATTCAGGTTACTATAACAATGATTTAGTTATAGACAAGATGGCAACAAATATGCTTAAACAGGATAGTTTAAAAGAGGTTCTGTTAGAGGATGAAAAAGATAGATTATTAGAAAACACTATTGATAACAAGAGAGAGAGAGAAGATAAAATAGAAATCATAAAAGAGGGTATTGATAATAATAGATATGAAAATGATAAAGTTTACAATAAGGTAGCAAAGAGAGTTATTGATATATACACTTAAAAACCTAGTTAAAAACAGTATAATATTTAGAATTTATAACAAACAACTTCACAGGAGAAAGTATGAGTGCGAAATTGAATGATTCAAAATGGAAATCAATTTTTAGTGGAAACAATAACTTTAAGCTTGAAAACTTTTCTTTTTCAATGATGATTGGAAGATTATCTAGAAAGTTTAAAAAAGACCCTAGTTTATTAAAAGAGTGTATTGAAGAAGCAAATTCATTTTGCAGTAAATATGAGTCTATATTGGGAAATGATCTAGCTAAGTTGAAAAATGCATAAGGAGTAATAAGGATGTTAAAAGATTTACAAACTACCGTAGCTTTAATTGAAGAAGGAAAAAATTTACTGTGTGCAGGTGATACTGACTTACTAAAACAACTTCCTAAAGGAAACTGGATTGGTGGCTCTACTCCATACTTTATGGGTCAAGAGGGTGGTAAAAAAAGTTTTGATAAAATATTCGTAACTGAATTACCAAATCTTGTAACTTTAGACAGTATAAAACTTTATGATACAAATAGTTTAAATAATATACCGAGTGATAGCAAAGAGAACGGTATTTCATTTCTATTAATTCCTGCTTTTTCTGATATTCATAAAGAATATGCTGAAAAGGCTCCTGAGATGGAGGGGCTTTTTGAGAAAAATATAGTTGGTTGGATTTCAGGATTTGACTTAGAGACACAGAGTGTTGCTTCTGTTTTTAACGGAATAACCGGAGAAGAATATAAAGACAAAGCTGTTGTAATGCATACTTCTTTAGATTCTGATAAAACAGCAGAGATAAAAATAAAAAATATTTTTGAACAAGGTGATGGAGACACAATAACATTTTCTAAAAGTGGTTTTACTTGCAAAACCTGTTTTGTAAATGGTAAGGAAATGGATTTTGCCCAGTACATAAAAGATAACAATATAAGCACAAAACTTCCACTGGTAGCAGATTTTTTTGGAGCAACTGTAAATGCTTCATTTATGAGTATTGAAGATGAGGTTAAACTATATGCACCAGTTTTTGACGCTATTGATTATAAGATTGCAAAACCTATAAATAATTATATGGAAGAGTTTAGCAAAATAGTCTCCCAAGATGAAAATATTGTTTTCTGTTGTAACTGTATACTAAACTACTTATACGGTAAATTGGAAAATAAGAAAACAGGATCTTTTACAGGACCTATTACATTTGGAGAAATAGCATACCAATTACTTAATCAAACTTTAGTATATGTTACTATAAAATAGTTAGAATCAAATTTAAACCTTAAAATATTTAACAAGAAAAAGAGAGATTCTCTCTTTTTCTTGTTTTTACTTTAATTCAAGCCTGAGCTTGACACAAATATTTATCCAATATTTAGTGTAACAAATAAAATCTTATATAGTTTTCCACCACGAGGATATAACTTTCTTGATCAGTCCGTGAACAGAACCTAACTTTGATACACCTTTACAGTCGGCGCTAAAATATCCTATCACTCGTTGTTGAGACAGCTTTTCCCGTTTCCCATCTTCCATCTTCGGTCTTCCCACCTTATGAGTTTTTTATAAGAATCTATTTACCCTAAATTTTAGGTTTTAGATTATACTTTATTAGAAGTTCAACTAAAGTATCATAATTTTTTTTGGATATTTTTGAAAGTGGCATTCTTGTTGGACCAACATTCATACCTATAATATTCATTGCTGCTTTTATGGGAGTTGGATTTGTATCTATAAACATTTTATGACAAAACTCGTTCAATAATTTTGAAATCTTGAGTCCGGTTTCATAATCATTTCTCAACATAGATTCAATTAGCTTGTTCATTTCTGAAGGAATAATATTTGAAACCACACTTACAGCTCCCTTACCACCAACTGACATTATTGAATAGTTCAAAGCATCCTCACCGGAAAGTACAGTTATTCTGTCATCAACAGCATATATAATATCTTGAACTTGGGTCATAGATCCACTTGCCTCTTTAAGAGATACAATATTTTGATGATATGAAAGCTTCTCAACGGTTTCAGGCAGTAAATTTACAGAGGTTCTGGAGGGAACATTGTACATCATTATAGGTATTGGAGATTTATCCGCTATTAGAGAGAAATGTTTATAAAGCCCCTCTTGGTTTGGCTTATTGTAGTAGGGGGTTATAACAAGTGCTCCATCGGCTCCTATTTCAGCAGCTTTTTTACAAAGTATAATAGATTTTTCTGTATTATTGCTTCCACATCCTGCTATAACCGTAAGGTTCTCCTCTTTAGCAGTTTCTACGGCAGAATTAAATACAGTTAAATACTCCCTATCAGAAAAAGTTGGATTTTCTCCGGTAGTTCCGGCGGGAACAATACCTGAAACCCCTCCTTTAGCTTGTAAAGAGATAAGTTCTCTAAATTTATTTTCATTAAATCTTCCATCTTTGTAAAACGGTGTTACTATAGCTGTATAAAGACCTTCAAACATATATCCTCCAAATGTAGAAATATTTAGGAGACCTCTTTTATAAGATCCCAATTAAAGTTAATACAAAGTAACTAATAAGAACTATTTTTTCAATCAAAAATATTCAGATAATAGTTTAAAAACAGGAAATTCAACTTTTGTAGTTGGCGTATTTAGGGTCTAATGAAAAGGAGTATAACTGTTACATTTAATATATTAGCCTGAGTTTGATATAAGTATTTATCAAATATTTAGTATAAATAAGTATAAATATCTATAGAAAATAGAGTTCCCTGAGGCTCTCGAAGGGAACGAAAACTATAATCATACAGTTATACCCTTTGAGAACCTCAGAGTACAGGCATAAGTTATATTCCTAGTTTTAATTATTATATAAGATAGCCTATTTATTTTTACACCAAGCTCAGATTATATTGAGATTTTTTTTAATCAAACTTCTACAAACAATACTTTGACCAAACCTTACTATCAACTATAGTATCACTATTCTTGGATAGATACTCCCTAATCTCCTCTTTAAAATTAGCTCTATTAAACTCTATAACCTCAATCTCTTCAACATCATCCAATTTTTGCTCACCTTTATTTCCAAAAATCTCCATATTTGCAAAATAGATTGTTTCGTTGGTAATACCCGGTGAGCTGGATACGGGAGGGGATACACTTAAAACCTCTCCCCTGTAACCTGTCTCCTCCAGAAGCTCTCTCTTTGCAGCATCCTCAATAGATTCTCCTTCATCTATCAATCCTGCAGGAAACTCTAAAATGAACTTACATAAAGGAAACCTAAACTGTTTAACAAGAATTATGGTTTCTCTATTTACAACATTTATGATTACAGCCTTACATCCATTATTTCTCTTTAGATACTCCCACTTCTCCTCTTTTCCAAGTTTGTTTAGAAAACTTGTTTCACAATAAGATGTAAAATCCCCTCTAAGAACCTCTCTTTTACTTAATATTTTCATCTTTTTTTCCAATCCTAAAATTAATAAATCGTTTTTTTAATCTATCTGTAAAAGACAGTGAAAAAATTGTTAAAATTCCATTTATAAAGGTGATAACCAAAAGTACCAGTATATTATAATGTTCAGTTCTCATCTTTAAATTTGTATAAGGTATTTTCTTTTCTCCATAAAACATAATATTTTGATTATATTTATCAACTTCTGCTTTTGATACTGCATCTTTTATCTCCTCTCCAAGAACCATATTACCGTAATTCTTTTTATATTTTTTTCTAAATTTATTCATTTTAGAGAGAAGTTCACTCTTCTGATCAAGCAAAGATATATTTTCCTTATCCTCTTTCTCAATAAGATCTGCTAAATCCTGTTGTATTTTTCCGTATCTAGAAAAATAAACGGAATTATCATAATGAAGATTAACCATGCCCTCATATCCCCATCTTGAAGGCATAAAATTACATATTTCAGGTATTTCTTTATTCCTGTCAACTCTAAAAATATCACTCATATCTTCATACTTAACTATATGCCCGCCAAAAATTATTTGGGGAATTAGTATTAAAGGTAAAAAGTTTTGAACAGTTTTTTCCTTCAAACCAGGAAAAGATGAAATAAACAATCCTGTTGCAATACCACTCATTGAAAGAACTGACATATATATATAGTGATATAAAAAAAGCTCTTTTATTTCTAAAATGATAAATGAGGTTTTTAGATATAGAAAATTTTGTATTAAGGAAAATATCATTAGGGTTACAAACTTTGAATTAAAATATGAGTATGATCTTATATTTAAAAGTCTCTCCCTTGAAAGAACATCTCTGTCCCTTATGATCTCATCTATACTGTTTGCCAAAGATAGAAAGAGGGAAACAATGGTTGAAAGAAAGAAAAATGTTGTAAGGTATCTGTTATCATATAGAGAATAAGTTCCATCGGGTGCAAACTTTAATAGAAGAGATATACAAACAGCTAAAACCGGTGCTTCCAAAAAAGTTATCATTAAATTGGATCTATTTCTAAGTTTATTAATAAAATCTCTCTTTAATAGAGTAACAAATTGAGAAACCTTATCTACTGCACTAATCTTTCTCTTATTAGGTTTAAAATCTAAAGATCTTGTGGGAAATCTTATAAACCCTTTAGTTTTGATATATTTATTATACTCATTTTGCCAATAATCAGGAGAGTACAACCTTTCATCGGTAAAAGTACCATCTTCATCCCTTTTATACTCCTCTAGTGTTTCCAATAATATATCTGGATCTGCATCTTTTTTTCTGTATACAGGAATTTTGTTAACTTTCTGCTTATGGGAACTAAAATATTGGATTGCAGACATTACATCTCCGTAATAAGCAATTTTACCTCCTTTATCCATAAGAAGAACACTATCAAATTTTTTAAATATTTTTGCACTAGGTTGATGGATAACGGTAATCACAATTTTACCTGAAGATGATAGAGTTTGCAAAATTTCAATAATAAGCTCACTATCCTTGGAAGAGAGACCGGATGTAGGTTCATCAACTATAAAAATTTCAGAGTTTGAAAGAAGTTCTAGCCCTATATTTAACCTTTTTCTCTCTCCACCTGAAAGACTCTTATCTATGGGAGAACCAACCTTATGATTTTTTTTATCTGCAAGTCTAATCTCTCTTAAAACTTTATTAACCTGAAGATCTATATCTTTCAACTTTGTTCCGGGAAATCTCAATAGGGCATTGTAGTATAGATTTTCATAAACAGTTAAGTTAGCATACAAGAGATCATCTTGAGGAACATAAGATATATGATCACTGAAAAAACTAAAATTTTCATTTAATGAGTGTTTATCAATAAATATTTTACCGCTTGTTGGCTCTCTCTTTCCTGCTAAAATATCAAGTAAAGTTGATTTACCACAACCTGAAGGTCCCATTATTGCCACAAACTCACCATAATCAAACTTAAGGTTCATATTGTCAATACCAACACTGCCATCTCTAAACTTATAGGAGATATTCTTTAGATCTATACTTCTAAAATTGTAATTAAAAATCTCCAGTCTGTTTGAATCTCTATCCAGTCTTACAACCTTATTGTAGAAGTGGATCTCATCATCCTCTAATAGTATGTTTTTCCTAACCTTTTTACCATTGATATAAACGCTGAATGGAGAGAAGGAAGCATCTATAAAAAAATCATCATCCTCTTTTGTAAGAACAACTTTCCATTCGGCATTAAGATTAAAATGGACTGTTGCATCTCCGTCTCCGGTATTTGATATAATAAAATCATTTCTCTCTTTATCAAAAAAATAGGTCTCTTTCTCTAAAACCTGTTCATAAACCATTCTTCTAATATTAAATAGCCTATCATTAACAAAAACATCATCATTAAGGTTAACATAAACGGTATCTGAAATGGTTCTGTCATTAACTACAAGTTTTATTGATCTATCCAAAATTTCCAGTAAAATTTTGGACTTTACCATTGTAATTTTTACAATAGATGACTTTGTATGTTTTTCACTAAAGAGTATCTCATCACGATGTTTGGATAAATAAGCTATCTTTTTATGATAAGGATTTAACTTTATCTTAATATAAAATCTTAATTGTTGCCGGTTTATTTCATAATCATTAATAATGAGTTCGCTATCCCAATCAATTCTTGCAGGTTTATTTTTCTCCAAAGGTAAAGAGTCAACAAACACTTTATTGGAATTGTTTTTTACAATAGCGTAATACTCATTTCTAAAATTATATATTTGAAGATCAAGATCGTCATAATCAAAATAAAGATCTGCAACTTCAGACTTATTTGATATATATAGGGGTATGGTAGCCTTTTTTATATCATCAATAATCTCTTTATCTTCATAGGTAAAAAAATGTTTAAGATACTTTATCTCCTCATCATCAACTGCCGTACTCTTCTCAAAATCCAATGCTCTTATAAGCAGCGTTGAAGCTGTATTTGTAATCTGCCTAAGTAAAGTTATATCCTCATTTGAAAAACAGCTTCCATTCTTATTTATAACTTGGAAAACACCTATAATTTTACCCTTGGAGGATCTTATAGGTTCAGCTAAAATAGTAGCACACTTGTACCCAAACTTTTTATCGTTTACAGGATTATATCTTGGATCATTTGAAGCATCTGTAATATTTGTTGTTTTGTTTTTACTGAAAGTGTATCCTGCAACTCCGTATGTATCTGGAATTCTTATCTCCTCAACATTGTGTGCAATAAAACTAATAAGTTCACCGGAATCATCATCATGTAAAAAAACGGTAGATCTTTCAGCATCAAGAAGTTTAGTTGACAAATTTGCCAATTCAAGAATAATTTTTCTAACTTCCCTTATAGGGAGAAGCTCTCTTACTTTTTCTTTTATTACTGTTTTTTTCAAACTTTTTCAATCCTTTTTATAAGGTTTTAATTAAGATAGCAACTCAAACAAATTATGAAATACACTCTTATAATGAATGTAATTTTATTTTAAGAGCGTATTAAATCTCTTTTACGGCAACACCTAATCCATCTCCTACAGGAAGTATAATAGATTTAAACCCATTAAGATTCATAAAAACTTTATTAAACTCTTGTAATGTTTTAGTTGCAGGAGAAACAGATGGTTCTTTGGAAAAAACAGTTCCTTTCCATAGAAGATTATCTACCAGAATGATACCATTTCTATTTATATATTTTGTAGCATATTCAAGATAGTCAGGATATCCACCTTTGTCGGCATCAATGAATATAATATCAAATTTCAAATTTAGGTTTTTTATTACCTCTTTTGCATAACCTTGATGTGTAACAATTTTATCTATAACTCCAAAATCCATAAAATTTTTTTTTGCAATTTTTAAATGATCCCATCTAAAATCAATAGTATGAAGTTTTGATTTATGGTTTAACACTTTAGCCATACATATAGCTGAATACCCTCCATTGGTACCTATCTCCAAAACAAGTTTTGGCTCTTTAGCTAAAACATATTGCTGAAGCATGATAGCTCCATCTCTCTTTATTATGGGTCTGTTTCTTTCCCTCTGAGATTTATAAAGAGCATCGGTATCAAGTTTTTGTATTTGGATCAGTTCATTGTAATAACTATCAAACTCCTCACTAAAAACCATATTTATCTTTTACTCCTTGAAAGTAATAGTTCAAAAATTAAGAGGAGTAATATAATTATGATTATCTCAATTTCATAACTAGATGAATCAAATTTTTTAAGGTATCTTCTAAAATCACTACTTTCATAATCTCTATAATTATTATACCTTTTTAATCTCATATCCGGATAAGAGTTAACACTATAAACATTACCCTTACCATCTCTATAGTAACCCTCTTGATCTTTTAATAGTTTAAATTTTCTATCGGATATAACCAATTTTCTTCCACCAGGTGTTATAATATCTTTTCCGTCAATCTCTATAAACTGATTAGGATAGTACCAAAATCTGTTTGTAGTTACCTCTAAATCCTTAATTTTTATCAGATTGTCCAAAATGGGTATAATAATACCATTTCTATTTAAATTTGACCACTCTTTAGAAAGTGAGGTTGCTACAAAATATCTCTCTTTACCTCTCTCTTTTGAAAGTAGATTATTTCCGTTAACTTTTAAAATAGGATCATAGTTTTTATCTTTATGGGAAACCATTTTAAACACTTTTGAACTCTCAATAACCTTCTTTGATTCAAAAACGCCCTTAAAGATTTCTCCCCTATGATCTATCCAATCTATAGGCTTTCCTCTTAGCTCTATCTCCTTATCAACACCCTTTATTAAACTGTTGAAATATGATCTATTGTTTAAATCCTCAAATCTTCCATAAAATATTAGTTGAATTTGGGATAAACTGCCTTTTTTTAGTTTATTTATTGAGTAGTTGTCAAGAAATCCACTATTATCTACTATAACAATATCATAATTATCTATTTTACAGTTTTGAAAGTTTTTATATGATTTAAGTTCAATATTTAAGTTATCATACGAAAGAGACTCTAATCCTTTTTCAAGAGAGTTTACAGACTCAGATCCCTTTTTACCTACCAAAAGAAGATCTATTTTTGACTCTTTGGATATTGTAAAATATTTTCTCTCACTTTTTTGATTAGTTTCAATATCTGCATAACCATATAACTTTGATATTTTCTTATATCCGTTAAAATTATAATTTATATCTTTATTACCTCTAAAAGGTTCTATAGATCTATTTGATACAATTTTTCCATTAATGTTTAACTTTATTCTTCCATTCTCAACCAATCTATTATTAGAGTTAAGTCTAAAATCTATGTTTAAACCTTCCTCTGAAACCTTGGCACTCATTGTATCTATATAGGCAAACCTATCAATTTTAGATCCATATCTATTTATCTCTATACTGCTCTTACTCTCTCCTGTAAAACCATCTGTAAAAAAGAAAATTTCTCTATTACACAAATCTTTACCACCAAAAATGGAATCTATCTCTGAAATTAGAATATCTGTTTTTACCTGTGTTAAGGATTTTGAAAGATTATCAATATATCTATTACAATCCTTTTTAGAAAAAAGCTGTTTTAAAATATTGTTATCTCTAACATAAAGATTGGAAAAATCATCAATTTTCGATATATAATCCTTTGCTTTAAGTTTATACTCTTCCAACCCACTAAAGCTTGAATTTGAGTTGTCTATATATATGTATGTTTTTGTGGAAAGATCCCTGTTAAATGTTGTCTTTCCAAAGTATGGAGAGAGGAAAAATAATAGAATAAAAAGAAACAATAGCGTTCTTAACAAAAGTAGAAGAATCTCAAAAAATTTAATCCTCCTATTCTCTTTCATTATAATCTTTTCAAATATATATGTAGATGAAAAGTTGTTTACCTTCAGTTGCTTCTTGAAAAGTAAGTATATAATTAGAGGTATTAAAACTATAGGTATAAAGGGTAGATATTGGGTAAAATAGAAGTTCATTACTTTTTTGTCTTTTTTTGGCTAACAATTTAAACTTTTTTTAGAATAAAAACCATTAGTTTTATTCTATTTATACTATTTTATAACTTTTTAAAAGGGAAAAAATTTAAAATAAAGAAGTTAAGAAAAAATAGATTCCGAGAAATTATTATTTTTCAGTTCTTAACTCTCAACTCACAAACTGAAAAAGAAGCCCTGTATTTAACTTTAAAATAAAAAGGTAAAACATTAAATAGAAATTATATGATCTTTTTCAAACAACCTCTAAATCAACTGACTAGCTTTTAAAATATATAGATTTAAAAACTTATAAACCTCCCTTCTTCTCAAGTACCTTTGCCTCATCCCAAATTTTATCTAGTTCTTCAAGAGTTTTATCTTTAAACTCCTCCTTATTTTTAGAAAGGGTATCCTCAATATAGTTAAATCTCTTTGTAAATTTATCATTACTCTTCTGTAGTGCTTCTTCAGGATCAATATCAAATCTTTTAGCAAGATTAACCATTATAAAAAAAAGATCTCCAAGCTCCTCTTCAATACTCTCTTTTTCCATAGAGTCTATAGCTTCAATTAGTTCCCCAAGCTCTTCAACAATCTTACTCTTTACACCATCAACACTATCCCATTCAAAACCAACACCGGCAACCCTTTTCTGTATTCTTAGAGATCTTAAAAGAGAGCTGTAATTTCTTGGTATCCCTTCCAAAATATATCTTTTATTCTCCTTTTTCTTCTTTATCATCTCCCAATTTTGTTCAACCTCATCAGGGGTTAGATTTCTTTTATCACTAAAAATATGAGGGTGTCTTTCAACAAGTTTGTCTGATATGGATTTGGCAACATCATTAAAGTTAAACTCTCTAGCTTCTTCTGCTACTTGAGCTTGAAACACAACTTGAAGAAGTAGATCCCCAAGCTCCTTTTTAAGCTCTGTCATATCTCCACTATCAATAGCATCCATAACCTCATAAGCCTCTTCAAGAACATATTTCTTTAAAGTTTGATGGGTTTGTTTAAGATCCCAAGGACAACCACCATTAGGATCTCTAAGCTTTTTCATAACATCTATCAGTCTATCAATTTCGCTAGTATTTTTCAATTATCAACTCCTCCAAAGATCTTTTAGGTACAAAGTGATTTCCTTTATCATCTCTATAATATTTAATATCACCCTCTTTACAATCAACTATCTCTACATTTTCAATAGGCTTACCAACAGCTATTACAGTAATAATCTCAAGATCTGTTTTAAGTAAGGATTTCAACCTCTCCTTATCTATAGCAAGAAAAATTGTTCCGGAATATCCATTTTCTACAAGATTTAATATAATTGATTGAGAAGCAATCCCAACATCAAACCATGTATTTGGAGAGCTTATCTTTTCTGTTACTATAACAATATATCCACTAGGTCTCTCACCCTCACAAGGAGATTCCCAATCTTTAAGATACCCTGCCCATTTTAAGGTGGTAAAAATTTCACTATTTTTATCTTTATCTGTAGAAAGAATATACCTAAGATTCTGAAGATTACCTGCTGATGGGGTGTTCCTAACAACCGAAACCATATCATAAAGCTTATCAATATCCATAGAGCTTTCATCAAATCTTCTATAGGATCTACTCTTTTTTATAATCTCTTTAACACTCATAATATTTCCATATTTCATTTAAATTATGATTTAATCATACAAAAGAGATTGAGCTATTAATCATTTTATTATCTCCTTAGAAATAGCACTATCACCTTTCATCTTAATTTTCATATATCCTGCTAACCCATCTAAATCAGATCCATTAACATAGATATCTCTATCCTCTTCTCTCTTATATTTAGTTTCATATCCTAAAAGTTTTGTGAGATAATTACTCAGCTCAAAATGGGTATCAATAGTTTTTATATCTATATTTTTATCTGTATTAAAAGAGGTGGATACCATAGGAACTCTATAAACCTCTTTTTCAAACCAACCATGACCATTTTTACCTTTCTCGCCAAGAAGTTCCCCATGATCGGAAGCAAAGATAAAGTAGGTAGGAAGCTTACTATTTTCCTCAAGATATCTATAAACTTTATTTAAAAAGTAATCGGTATAAACAACAGTATTATCATACTTATCATTAAAAAGATTAAACTTTTCAGTATACTTATTGTAAGGGGAGTGGGAACCTCTTTGTTGAATAATAATAAAGTTTTTCTTACTTAAATCAATACTCTCCAGATATGGGAAAATATCCTCATCACAACCGGTACAACAAGAATGATCCTTATCAAACTTATCTCTATGTATATAAAAATCCACATTTTTAATTCCTATTAGAGACTCCAAAATACTCATACTTTTACCTGTTTGAGCAGATATAAAAGCTGTATTGTATCCATTATCCTTAGCGAGTTTAAACAGATTATTATCTTTATTTACCATCTGCTCCATACCCGGATATTTAATCCTGTTCAAGATTACGGCAGAGGATGTTTTGGTCATAGTTCCACCACTATAGATATATTTAAAATCTATTTTGCCTATATTTGCCAGAGAATCGAGCTTAGGTGTTGTTTCCTTATCATACCCAAAAAGAGAGAGTCTATCGTATCTCAAAGATTCTCCCAAAACAAAAACTATATTATTTTCTACACTGGAAACCTTTTTAGGTGGATCTAAAACAGGGAAATTAAAGCTACTCCCAAATATCTTTTTAGGAATAATACCAACTAAGAGATAGTTTAAACTCTTATGAAAATTAAAAACTGAAAGTTCTCTTTTATTGGGGTATAAAGCTCTAGATTTCCAATGTGCTAACTTACCATCACTACCTATACCTTCTATATATATATAGGTTTGTAATAGATTTCCAAGAAGTGCAATAATTATAAGGTAAGATGAAAATTTAAATTTAAAACCCTCTTTATAGTATCTGTTACTGATAAAAATAGTTAAACCACTGCAAAAAATTACAATTATAAGAGGTGGTAAAAAACTTAATAGAATAGGTAGTACGGAGTCATAAACCTCATAGAGGTTATTAAAAAATTGGATAAAAGCAATTGCTTGAAAATAATCCCCAAAGTATTGATAAAACCAAAATTGTAAAAGGGATCCAAAAAATATTGTACCTATTGCAATATTACGCCATACTCTACTCGTTATAAGAAATGTAAGAAGAGAGTATCCAAGAGCCGGAAGAATATTTTTATTACTCAATTTAAAATAGAAACTATCCTTGTATAGTGAAAATAGAAAATCACTTAAAATGAGAAGAGAACTCATTGTTAAGATTAGTAATAGAAAACGGATTATATTTTTTTTCATTTTAATTTTGCTACCTATAAAAATAATTTATATACCAATAAAACTAAGGTTTCAGTAGCCCTAAAAGTAATTAAAATTATAGATAATAACAAATATTTGTAGATAAAATATAGATTTACAAGATCCTTTAGAAAGATACTATTTTACTATTCTAAATTCATTAGTTTATCAATCTTACTCTTAACCCTCTTTCCTGCTTTCCCATCCAATCCTGTAAAAAAATAGTTTCTATACTCCTCTAGCTTCTCTTTCATATCTTGAGTAGGATTTAAAGCTTTCTCAACAGCAGGAAGAAGATCTTTTGGCTCATACATATGAGGAAATGCTCCTTCTAACCAATGTTTAGGATCTATTGAAAGAACCGGCATACCATCTGAATGTTTAAGATCTTCGTAAGGTAAAACATAGATAATTCCATGTTTCCCTAGTGCTAGAAACTCATTTATAACACTGGAAGTATCACTAATCATTGTATCTGCTAAATATAAATAAGGGTAGATATCAACATCGTTTTCAGGTATC
>PDON01000090.1 GCA_002742935.1 Candidatus Cloacimonadota bacterium
TATAGTTATACCCTTCGAGAACCTCAGGGTACGGATATAAGTTGAATTTTTAGATTTAATTATTATATAAGATAGCCTATTGTTTTTATGTCGAACTCAAGTTATGTTTATTCTTTGTGCTATAGTCTTCTTTAAAGATTAGATTTATCTGTTTAAATTTTTCTAAAACCTTCCAATAGATCAGGATAGTTTTTTATAATTGCATCTACATATTTTTCTAGATGTTTCTCATTTTAACAATCTTTCTTAGAGTAGAGTTCTCCATATCGACAAATATAAATTTCTTATATATACTATCACTATTGGATTTTCAGTAAACCCTATTTACAAGTTATTCTTCATAGCTTAAAATATTCCAATATTGCAGATATAATAATTTTGTTATACATTTTAATTCTGAACATATGGAGATTTTTCTTAGATTTATAGAATTAGTTATGTTCTTTATAAAACTAGAAAACCTCTTGTTTCTGGCAAGAGGTTTCTTCAAAATATTACAGAAAGAATCAAAATAGTAAAGAAGGATTTATCTGTAGAAAAATGAGAAGTTTTTTAGTAGTTTTTAACCACGGCACTTTACTCGAATCCCAAATTGATTTTATTGAAAAAAGCTATGGGATTTATAAAAATAATATTATCTATTTGAACAAAAATTTATCAAATCTTTGGAGTAATTTTGATCCTTTTGAAAACAAGGTTGATATATCTTCTTTTGAACAATTTATTTTAGACAACTCAAAAAAAGGGGATATAGTCTTGGTTCAAGGAGACTTTGGAGCGACAGTAAAACTTGTAAACTTTTGTACAAGTAATGAAAGAGTTCCGGTTTATGCTACCTCAAAGAGAGAATCTATTGAGGAGATAGATGATAATGGAGATGTAATAAAAAGATCTATTTTTAAGTTTGTTAGATTTAGGGAATATAGAGTTTAATATATTATGGAGTATATTTAATGAGAAAGATTGTAATAAATTTAGTAGGCTTTGAAACAATACCAAATATTGCATTTATAAGATCAATTGATAGAAATAGTGATACAGAGTATATATTTCTAACGACAAAACAGATGATAGATCTTAATAAAACCGACTCTATCTTGTCTGTTTGTAATCCAGATATAGTAAAAAAAAGTAGTGTTAAAATAATTCCTGATAACAACTTCAATCAAATTTTATCAGAACTTAAAGATTATAACTTTGATGATGAATCTGAAATATTTATCAATTTAACAGGTGGTACAAAGATAATGGCTATGGCTGTTTTTGAATATTTTAAACCATTCCCAAATTGTAAATTTTACTACTCTGATATTAGAAATACAGATTATTTTGAAAATATTCTCAATAGTTCAGATAGACTTATAAAAAAAGATTTTTTAACTGTTGAGGAGTATCTAAAATCTTATGGAAATGAAAATATCAATATTGATGATAAGCCTCATGATAAAGAATTAACTTTTAAGCTCTTTAACATAACTGATCCTGACCTTCAAACTGCATCAGATTTCATAAGGTATGTACATGAAAAAATGAGTCGTTCTAGACTAGAATTAAAAGGTTCTGGAAAAAACAGGAAAAAGAAAAGATTTGAAATCTATACAAACAAACATTTCTTTGAATCTTTTAATAGAGAAAATAATAAAAAGTTGACAGCAGATGCTCTATTAAAAACTTTATCAGAAAACAACTTTTCCCTTGAAAAAGAGAAAGTTCTAAATGAGGATCAACGAAAATATTTTAATGGATGTTGGTTTGAAGAGTATACCTACCATCTATTAGATAACTTTATTAAAGAGATTGGTGGAAATATCATAAAGGGAGCAATAATAAATAGAAATGTTGAAAAAAAAGCTGAAAATGAACTCGATATATGTTTTACATATAAAAATAGACTCTACACTATTGAAAATAAATTTAGTATAGGTAAGGAGTCTTTTAACAACTACATCTATAAACTACAGGCTATCAGAAAAGATCTTGGTTTAACACCTCAGGCATATATAGCAACTATGGATACAAAGGATAAGATTGATAAATTTAAAACTCAGCATAAGAGGTTATCTGGTTATAAAATAGGAATTATAACTAAAGAGTATTTTGAAAATGACCAACTATTAATAGATTTTTTCAGAAAAGAGTTAAACTTGATAAAGAGGTAAAATAATGAGTGATATAAATTATCAAAATGTAATATTAGCATCTCTTTTGCATGATATTGGTAAATTTATTCAGAGAGCTGAATACTATAAAGGCTTTAAATTTTCCGGAACTGATAAAGATCTTTTTCTTAAAGATTTTAAAGGCAAACAATCCCATTTTCATGCATTATACTCCTATAAATATTTATCTGAGGAGTTCCCTTGGCCAGATTTTATAAGAGAAGATAAAAATAGAGTCTCAACAATATCATCAATTGCAGGTCATCACCATGTTGGAGGAAACTCTCTTGAAGAGTATTGTGTAATAGCAGGAGATAGAGTGAGTTCTGGTCACGATAGAGAGGCGATTGAAGATAGTGAAAATAATATAAAATCGACCCCTCTTAGATCAGCTTTTACATTT
This sequence comes from Candidatus Cloacimonadota bacterium, assembly GCA_002742935.1. GTDB lineage: Bacteria > UBA4055 > UBA4055 > UBA4055 > UBA4055. Next base: position 2,563 of record PDON01000090.1, read on the forward strand.
ATAGAGAACTCTGAGAAAAATATTTTAGGGATGCCTTTAGAGAGATTAAAAGATCTTAAAATAGATCAATTCAACTATAAAAAATCAATTTCAGTTGAAGAATATAAGAGTTTTTTTGAATTATTTAAAAAAGATTTAGATAAAATATCCAATTCTAAATGTTTTGAGCAATATATACAGAGAATTCTTTCAATACTAGAGGAGTATTGGAGTTGCATCCCTTCTGCCGTATATAATACACTTCCTACTGTTTCTCTTTTTGATCACTCAAAACTTACCGCTTCAATAAGCTCTACTCTCTACAAATATTATGAAGAGTTTTATAAGGAAAATAAAACAACTCCTACATTTAGCGATATTAATTCTAAAGAGAATAAGCCTATTGTCATTCTAAATGGAGATTTATCAGGTATACAAAACTTTATCTTTGGGATAAGTAAAAATGAAGCTAAAAATAGTGCTAAGCTTCTCAGAGGAAAATCTTTTTTAGTACAAGCGATTTCAAAATCAATTATAATTAAGGTTTTAAAAAAATTTAACCTTTCATCTATTGCTCAACTCGCCGATGCAGGAGGAAATTTTTCTTTAATGATACCAAACACTTCTTCAAATCACAAAATTTTAGAAGAGATAAAAAATGATTTACAAAACTACTTCTTGAAAAAGTATAATGGAGAGATTTTTCCTGCTCTCGTGATTAGTGATCCTTTTGAGTTAGATATTTTGATTAAAGATAAAAATGACACAGACAAAACCAATTATACCGATATATATAAAACCAATCAAGATAGATTACAAATTGCAAAGAAGAGAAAGTTTGACAAACTCATAAAAGATGGTGTTTTTAAAATAGAGAGAAAGGATAAGAACTACTCTAAACCTAATTGTAAGTTTTGTGAGAAAAACCCAGCAACTGATGAAATAGATGAAATAAAAATTTGTAAATCTTGTGAAGACTCCATCAGAATAGGAAAGGAGTTAACAAAAAAACATAAATATGTTTTATACCATACAAGATCAGAGAAAGAATATTTTGAAATTATTGATGATATAAGTATTGAGTTCATAAAGGATGAGAAAGATATTGAGTTTAAAGAGTCAGACTTGTATGTTGAATCTTTAGATAGTAAAAATAATGAATATTACCCTGCATCAAATATTGCATCACACATACCATTAAAATATAATAGTGAAGATTTCTACTCATTAAGCGATATTGCTAAATGCTCTTTTAGAGGAAGAGAACTACTGAGCTTAGTAAAAGCTGATGTAGATAATCTAGGTTTTGTATTTGGATGGGATTTAAAATATAAAACTATCTCTGCCTTTACCTACCTTTCCAGAGCTTTAACTCTCTTTTGGGGAAGATATCTAAAACAATTTATTGAGGATAACTATCCTAATATTTATATAATATTCGCAGGTGGAGACGACCTAGCTTTAATAGGTAATAGTGAAGATATACTATTCTTCATGAAAGATCTTAAAGAACAGTTTGATAAATATACTCTTAAAAACTTAACATTTAGTGCTGGTGTTTTCAATTTCAAAGAACATTTTCCTCTCAGAAAAGGGATTGAAAAAGGAGAAGAGGAGCTAGAAAAAAGTAAACATTTTGAAAGAATTATAGAAGGTAAAAAAAGATCCAAAAACAGTATTACTCTTTTTAATCAAACAATACCTTGGGATCAACTTAATGAGGTTATAGATATTTCTGAAATGGTGTATAAAACAAATGAGTTGGATACTACAAAAGTATCATTATCATTTTGGTATAGACTATTTAAGAAGTTTAAAAATCAGCAAAAGATCCAACTACAAATTGAGAAAGAGGAAACCTTTAACACTTCAATACTTTTGAATAAATCACATTTAGTTTATGATTTAAACAGAAATTTTTCTGATGACAAGTATAAAGAGTTTAAACTTAAAATGTTTAATTATGTAAATCAGTTTGGACTAGAGAATAATTCTTTACCTACAATAATAACAGGTTTAAGTTATGGTATGAATTATTTAAGGGATAAAACAAAATAATGGAGGATTTGTGAAGATGGACAAAGATAGTAGCTTAAAACTGGCAAATAAGCTTAGTGAAGATGCTAAAAAGATTGCTCAGTTATGGGAAGGAGAGAGAGGTGCATCAAAAAATAAGATCCGTAAATTTTTCTCGGAGTTTAGAAGAATAGAGAGAGTTTATAAAAATGGAGGATCTACAGATGAGAGTTTTTATAGAATTTTGCCTCAGCTCAAACTTATAATTTCAAAAGTGTACTACGATTCTCAAAGATCAGGAAACTCCCTACCTATGAGTATTAAATCTTTTTTTGAAAAAGAGATAAAATCTATCTCTGTTAAAGAAGATTTTGAGGAGTTTATGCTCTATTTTGAAGCTATACTTGGTTTTGCTAACCTGAAAAATTAATTAAATAAATAGTTTGGAGTAAAAAATGATAAAAGTTTTAACATATAGTGGTGAGATTGAGGTTTTAAGTGGTTTACACATTGGTGCAGGAAATGAAGCTGTTGAAATAGGAGGTTCAGACTCTCCTATTATAAAAACAAAGGAAGGATATCCTTATATACCAGGATCTTCTATTAAAGGTAGAATGAGATGGTTACTTGAAAAAACAAGAGGAGAGCATGATGGTCATAATCCTGGAAATAAACCAGATATTTGGATAACTTCTAAGCTATTTGGTTCAACAGCAGAAAATTGCACTCCTACCAGAACAATTTTCAGAGATTGTTTATTGACAAAAGAGAGTCTTGAAAGCTTTAAAGATGGAGTGTGGGATATTGAGCTTAAAATGGAAAATACTATTGACCGTATTACAGGTAAAACAAAAGGTGGTGGACTTAGAAATTGCGAAAGAGTTCCTGCTGGTGTAAAATTTGATTTTTCTATGAACATACTTTTGTTTGAAGGTGATGATGAAGAGGAGGTAAAAAAAGTTATTGAGGAGGGTTTTGAACTTATTGAGTTAACATATCTTGGTGGTAGTGGTACTAGAGGTTATGGTAAAATTAGCTTAAATTCACCTAAATGGGAACAAAAAGAGTTTAATAAATAGAAGGGGTTATAATGGTTATCAAATCCTATAAGCTTACATTTGACTCTTTTTTAATATCCGAAATACATTCAGATACAATAATGGGTCATATATGTTGGGCTATAAAATATATTTATGGAGAGAGTTTTCTGGAAGAGTTTTTAGAAATATATAAAAGCTCAAAAAAAGAAAATGATTATCCATTTATATTTTCCTCTATTTTCCCATACCTTCACTACCCTATTGTAGCTCAACCTTTAAAGTTTGAAATAAAGAGCAAAAATGATTATAAATATGCTAAAAAAGTTAAAAAAGTAAAATATCTAAGAAACGATCTTTACAGTAATTGTAATGTAAAGCTATTTCTAAATAACGGATTAGGTGAAGCTATATTTAATCAAATCAAAGATGGAGAGAAATTTACTTCAGATCACTATACTAAAGAAACTATACATAACATGATTAGTAGAGAATCCAGTAAAACTGAAAAAAATTCACTTTTTTTAAGAGAAAAGAAAATACCAATTGTAAAACAGTTTTGGTTTTTTGTTAAAGTTGGTGATAATGAGGAAAAATGGCTTAAAGTTTTGGATAGATGCTTAAAGTTTTTAGAAGTGAAAGGTGTTGGAGGAGATACCTCTATTGGAGGTGGAATTGTTTCAATTACTGAAATAGATCATAAAATTGATGATGATTTTAACAGTGAAAATCCAAACTGTTATATATCACTTTCCCACTGTGTATCATCAAAACCGATGTTCTATAATTTAATAACAAAATATGGTAAGGTTTATAGCAAACTTGAGAAAAATGATGAACCATTTAAGCAACCTATATTTTTAATGGAACCAGGTGCTATTATAGAAAAGATTGAAGATTATAACTTTTCAGAATCAATAATTACCAATATACACTCCAATGAAAAGGTTCTTCATATTGCTATACCTTTCTTAATGCCAATAACATTAAAACTTAACTAGAGGAGTATAATGAACAAAATAAAATTTACGGGAGGAGATAATAAGCTACAAATTATCTCTCCCATACACATAGGGTCGGGTGATGTTTACTCTCCCTTAGATTACTATTGTGGTATTGAGGAAGAGGAGGAGGATTTCTCTACATTTTTCTATTTTAATTCTGAAAAGTTACTGGAAAAAATGTTTAAAGCTAAAGCAATTGATCTTAAAGTTCTTGATTCGGGGAACTTTAGATTAATAAGAAAAAAGTTTTATGAATACTTAACCAAAAATGAAGATTTACTGGAAGAGTTATCCTCTTACAGCTATTTTGCTTCTAAAAAATTATATTATGACTATAGAAATGCTATAAACAATCCAAAAAATGAAAGTAAAATGGAGATACAAAGAGTTTTATATAATCCTTTGAAAAATAAACATATCATACCAGGAAGTTCCCTAAAGGGAAGCCTCAGAACAGCTGTTCTGAGCTATTTAGCCAATAAATTCAGATCCAGTCTTGGCAGAAGATCTTACTTTAACGGAAATGATTTTGAGAAGGATGTTGTAGGTAAAATAAACGAAGATCCTTTTAACAGTTTAATTATAGGGGATATTGAAACAGATCCACTTGATTCAACAATTGTTGAAGCTAGAGAACTCAAAAAAAATCCTAAAAATAAAAATAGAACTCCAAAAGGATTTTATGAGGTTATAAATTATAATGAAGAGGAGAGTTTAAAATTTTCAATAGTTATTCAAGATTCTATGATTTTTAGAAAACTAAATAACTTTAAAATTAAATCTGTAGATCAATTGAAAAAAATTTCCGCAGATTTTTACTACAATAAGTTTTCGGAAGAGTACGATAAATTTTACGACACCTCACATGATAATGCCGATTTCTATATTGATGACATGAATGATATAAAGGATAAGCTTTTTAAAGCAAAAGAGAGTGGTAAAGGTATTCTTAGAGTTGGGCATTTTTCTCATGCTGAGTGTATGAGTATTGATAACTTTAGAAAAATAAAGGGTAAATATATTAAATCATTAAAAAAAGAGGTTCATGGAACAACCAGAACACTTGCTGATGGATACTTCCCTTTCGGTTGGGTAATTTGGGAGTAAAAGTAGAGTAAATATGAAAAACATTACCATAACAACACTTGGATATTGGGGAATTATACCTGAATTGTACGGCTTTTTAAATCCTAAAAAGTTTAATTTATATAAAAACAGCTCTTCTCTTGATCAAATAGATAAGCTAAGAGAAATAAATAAAATATCTCCTCCTGATGAGATATGGTTTGTAGGAACTTCGGGATCATTTGGAGTAAAACATACAAATTTAATTAAAAAATGGGCAGAAGATATTGGAATTAAGACTGTTTTTAGATTCTTTAAGCCTAAAAATATAGATGACCCACAGACGAGCAAAGAGTGTAACTATATGTCAGATCTCATATACAGGGTTGTCTATAATGCTAGCAGAGAGTGTAAAGGAGGTCAATTTATACTCTCCTTGGCAGGTGGAAGAAAAACAATGAGTGCCGATCTTCAAGAAGCTGCCAACATATTTGGTTGTGATTGTGTAATACATATAACATCATACGACTTAGATGATAAAACATTAAAAGATAGTTTAAAAAGCTTTGATTTTAGATCCCCTTTCCCTAAAACCACAGCCGATCTTGTAACCCCTATTGTCTCTTTTACAAAAATAGAAAAAAGTTCAATACTCTATCAACCCCATATGGTAGAAAAAGTTAAATCTTTTGATTTTGATAAAATTTCCAATGAAAATATACTACCTCACTCAACAAAATTTTACAATTTAATTGAAGAGGAAAAAAGAAAAGCCAGAAATTTTATCTACAACTACTCCAGCTCTATTTTTGGAGAAAAAAGGAGTAGCAATTTTACCGCATTATACTCACTACACCCAGCTAAGATAGAGAAGTTAAAAATGTACAAAGTTGGGAAAAGTTTAAAAAATAGAGATAAGGATCTTAAAATATTAACTAGAATTCCTAAAACAGAGCTTCATTGCCATTTAGGTGGAGTTTTAGATCCTATAGATATGATAAAAATATCACTCTCTCAAAAAAAAGAGATTGAACTATACTCTAAAGAAAATATAGAGTATAAGAGATTCTTAAAAGAGGTATCAAACCTAGTTACTGCCAATGATCTTGATGGCTTAAAGAGATTAATACCAGATCAGAAGAGATTAAGAACTCAAATAGATGGAGTAAAAGAACCTTTCAATGTACTAGGTTTTCTCTCCTGTTTTGAAGGGAAGGAAAAACTTCTAGAAAAGTATATTTTTAATGATCTTACAGATGAGAAAAACTATTTTAAAATAGGGATAAATAAATATGAGAGTCTTGGAGATCTTCAAGGTTCAGGTATGTTACAGAATGAGAAAACTATAAGAGAAACCGTTAAAATTTTAAAGAGTAAAGTAAAAGAGCATAATGTAAGATATCTCGAGCTTAGATGTTCACCGGCAAATTATACAAGAGGAGGTCTTTCCAAAGAGTCTGTTTATAAATTTATAAAAGAGGAGCTTGAAAAAGATAAATTTTGTAAATATTCTATAATTTTTATTGCCTCAAGACATGGAAAAGAGGAGGGAATAAAAAGTCATGTTGACTTAGCAAGTAAAATCATTGATTTTGAAAATAGGGGAAAAGTACAGCTTAGAGGTTTTGATGTTGCAGGTGATGAAAAAGCTAAATCTCCAAAACAGTTGAGAGAAAGTTTTATGCCTATAATGGAGGAGTGTATAAAAATAACCACCCATGCAGGTGAAACTGTGGAGGTAGAAAGTATATGGGAAGCTGTTTACCATCTTAACGCAGAAAGGATAGGGCATGGTTTAAAACTGGAGCAAGATAAAAAGCTTTTACACCATATTTTGGATAGGAAAATAGCCATTGAACTCTGCCCGTCAAGTAACTATCAAATAGTAGGCTATAAAGATTTTATTGAGAATAGAAAAGATAAAATATACCCACTTACCCACTACTTTAATGAGGGTCTTAAAATTACTATCAATACCGATAATCCTGGAATAAGTAGAACTAATTTTACAAAAGAGTTCCTTAAAGCATCTCAAATGGTAGAAGGAGGGATCTCTCTTTGGGATATATTTACATTTGTAAGAAATGGAGTTAAAGCAAGTTTCCTCGATTACGATAATAGAAGAGAGTTATTAAGGGATATTGAGAAAGAGATTGTAGATATAATAGATGGAGATATAATACTAGATGAATGAGACTGAGATTTTAGTTTATAATAGGGAAAAACTACCACAAGAGTGGTTAGATGAAAAAGTTATTTTAAAAATGGATGAGAAGAGTTTTAAAGATTCTCTTAAATTGGGGAAATACCAATTTATAAATAGAGAAAAAGTTGAAAATGATCCTAACTTTAAACAGATTATACCCTATGTAATCATAAGAAACCCAAAAGGGGAAATAATAACATATCAAAGACAGGGAAATGAGAAAAGAATAGAAAGTCTTTGGTCTATAGGTGTTGGTGGTCATATTGATAAGGTTGACAATAAAGACGAAATTATAGGAACAATAGAATCTTGTATTATGAGAGAACTCTATGAAGAAAGTTGTGGTCAAATACCTTTTGACAAATCAAAACTTTCATTTCTTGGTATAATTAATGAGGAGATAACAAAGGTTGGAAAAGTACACTTAGGTGCTGTTTATTTACTTAATACTGAAGTAGATAAACTAGATTTTGACTCCGAAGAGGATGAGTTAAGCAAACATTGTTGGCTTAGTAAAGAAGATATTTTAAATAGTAAAAAATTGGAGATGTGGTCAGAGATGGCTTTAAACTTATTGGAGTCAAATAAAATATAGATTGTACTCAAGAACCATAAAAGCAGATATGAAAATAGAATATCAAAAATATGATTTTAAAATTAAATTTGAAAAACCAATCAGTATAGAGATCTACCCTCCATATATTTTGCGTTCACTACTTGGAATGCACCTAAAAAAGCTTTCCTGTATCTTTAAAAATTTATCCTCATGTAAAAACTGTCCTGTAAATAAACAATGTGCTTATAGCTTTATTTTTGAATCTATTGAAGATAAAGATAATAGTGTATTAAGAGGCAGAGAAAGGGTATCACACCCTTTTATTATTATCTCCCATCCAAAATTACAGAACCGTTTAGATTCCTTAGAGTTTCAACTAACATTATTTGGTAGATCTATTCAATACTTCCCATATATTTTTCAAGCCTTTTCTATGGCCGGTGAAGGTGGTATATTTAAAGAAAGAGTTAAATTTAAGATTGAACAGATAAGATCAGGGTCTAAACTCCTTTATAGATTTAATGAAGAGAACCTAAGTTTAGGAGAGAGTGAGGTATGGCAGATAGATTTAGATAGAGAAACTAAATCTGCTAAAAAGTTAGAACTAAGCTTTAATTCCCCATTTAGGTATCAAAAAAACAATAGGGTATCTAGTGATTTTAACTACTCCGATATACTAATCTCCTCATTTAGAAGAGCAAATATCCTCTCCTCTCTCTATGGAGAAAATAGTGAAGATATAGAAAAGGTTATATTTGAATCTTTTAATGAGGATAAAAAAATCCTCGTTGATACTAGATATAGGAGTATGAGTAGATATTCAGCAAGACAAGGAAAAAAGATGACCATTGGGGGAGTAATGGGTAAAGCTATAGTTGAAGGTGATCTCTCCCCTTTTGAACTTTCAATTTTATATGGTGGATCTATATTCAATATTGGTAAAAATGTTAGCATGGGTTTTGGGGCAATGAAGCTAGAGGAGATATAATAGAAAAGTTCTATAAAACGCCTAAAATTTATAATGGAATTTTTTATGAAAGAAGATAGCTACTTTGATAAAATCAGCAACCTGTATAACCTTGAACTTGCATGGAATGAGATAAAACTAAAGGATGGAGCCATTGGAGTTGACAATGTATCAGTTGAAGAGTTTGATAATAATATAACAGAAAATTTAAAACTCTTATCAAATCAATTAAAAAACGGTGAATATACCCCAAAGCCTCTATTTGAATTCAAAAAGTATAAAAAAGATAATAAATATAGAAAAATAGTTATAACATCTGTTTCAGATAGGGTTGTGCAAAAATCTTTTGTAAATATTTTAGAACCTCTATTTGAGCTACATTTTTACCAATTTTCTTATGCTTACAGAAAAAGTAGAGGTCAGAGAGATATTGTAAACCTTATCCAGACACTATTTAAACAGAAAAAATTTAGATATGTATCAACGGGAGATATAAGAAACTACTTTGATAATATAGATCAAGAAACTTTGATAAAATTTTTTAAAGAGAAAATTTGTAATGAGGATAAAATTGTTGAAATATTAAAAATGTGGCTTCAAAACTACTCTATAGATGTGGAAAGAGAGTTTATGAAAAAAGAGAATGGTTTGTATGAAGGTTATATTATATCACCTATACTATCAAACCTATATTTAACCCTCTTTGACAGCCATTGGGAAAACAATAACTATCTTTATCTAAGATATGCCGACAACTATATATTTCTTACACAAGATATTGAAACAGCCGAAAAGCTGTACAGGGAATCTGAAAACTATCTAAGTAACAACTATAATCTAAGATTAAATGATCAAGATTATCAACTTTCAAGTATAGATGAAGGGTTTACCTTTTTAGGGATTCTTTTTAAAGGATCAACTTTAACAATCTCCGATAAAAAACTATTAAAAATAAAGAAAAAGATAAGATCAATAGTAGATTTTAACGGATCTAATATTGAAGATATTATTGATAAACTAAATAAATCTGTTAACTCTTGGAAATACTACTACTCACTAATCAATCAAAAAAAAGTAAAAAAAGAGATAAATAACTATATAATAAACTATATAGTAAAAAAGATTGTTTTTCTTAGAATCTCAAAAGATGAGATGTTAAATATTATAAATAGAGTTGTTCTATTTGATAATTTTGACAGTAAAAAGATAGTAGATATGGCAATAAATAATTACAATTATGAAAAAAACAGGAAAACAGATACAAAAGCTATTATTAAAGAGAATAGAAAAGTTTATAAAAAAGAGGTAAATTTAAATGGAGAGTGGGTCATTTTAAAACAGGGAACAAGCATGACTCTCAGTTATAATAAAATAATAATGAAAAATGGAAGTTATAAAAGTGAAGTTTCTTTAAATAAAATATCAGCCATTCAGATTGGGGATAAAAACAACTCCATAACTACCAATCTTATTAAAGAGCTTTCTGTAAAAAAGATACCGGTTTATATTACAGATAGTTTCAGTAGACCCATAGCTTCAATAATACCCTCAAACTACTCAAGTTTGGGTAAATCAAGAAAACAGATTGAAGCATTTTATAACAAAAGAGCCTCATATCTAGCCAAAGAGTTTATTATAGGAAAAATAAAAAATCAACAGAAACTATTAACATACTATGCAAAGTATTGGAGAAAAAAATCCCACAGATTTAGCTATCTTTTCAACAAGTTTAAAGAAAGTAGTAATAAAACAATTGAAAAAATAAAAAAACTTGATGGATCCAATATTAGAGATTTACAATTAAAAATTATGGGTGAAGAGGGTATAATAGCCTCAAAATATTGGGAGATATTTGCCTTCCTTATACTTCCTGAAAATTTTAAGAGGGATAAAAATGGATATGATATAACAAATATTATGCTAAATTATGGATATGGTATTTTATATAATAGAATCCATACAGAACTTATAAAGGAGGGGCTTAATCCTCAAATAAGCTATCTCCATTCAGAGCAGAAAAACAAACCTACTCTGGTTTATGATTTAATTGAGCAGTTCAGAGCACCTGTTGTTGAAAGATCTGTAATCAAAATTATTAATAAAAAACAGAAAATAGAGCTGAAACCAAACAGTAAACTTCTCAGTGATAAAAGCAGAAAAATTTTAGCCAAAGTTTTTCTTAATAGACTTCACTCATATTTTAACTATAGAGAAACAGAGACATCTTTTGCAGAACAGATTAAGGAGAGAGTAAAGCTTTTAAACAGATTTTTAAATGCTGAAAAAGTTAAGGGGAATCTCTACAGTTCATTTATAATGAGAAGCTAATAGAAAAATAGGAATCAAACTATGAAGGAAAGATATATTATAGGATATGATATAAAAGATGATAAAAATAGAAGAAAGATAACTAAACACTTAGAGGATTATGGAGTGAGGTGGCAATACTCTGTTTTTGAGTGCAGACTATCAGAATCAGAAAAAGTAAAGCTTGTAAAGATTTTAGATAGGATAACAGATCCAAAAACTGACTCTGTTTTCTTTATTCCTATCAGTAATCAGACCTTTAATCGTATCACTTTTTTGGGTCAACTAAACTCTATAATTAAAACCCCAATTCAGCCCTCATTTTTCTAGCCCAGACTGATTTTAATGTAAAATCTTATATAAAATTTAAATAACCTGAGTTCTATATAAAACAAATACCTATTTTATGTAATAATTAAAAGTAGAAATATATCTTCTATGTGTACCCTGAGATTCTCGAAGGGTATAATTATATGATTCTTATTTTAGTTCCCTTCGAGAGCCTCAGGGAACTCTCTTTTCTATAGATATTTGTACTTATTACATTTAATATTGATTAGATACTTATATCAAACTCAGGTTAAATATTTTTATTTCTTGGTAACTACTGAGACAACTCTCCCCCCTTCCGTCCTCGGTCTCCTGTCTGCGTGCGTGGCACGCACAGGCAGATCCGTCAATGCTGTTGACTTAAACTTTTAGGAAAAAAGAATAAATATAGATAGTTAAAATAACCATATTGGTTAACTATGTCGAAACTGTCAAACTTGGAGTCTTCTAATAGAAGGATGTAAAGCAAACCTCCATTACCGATGTATCCTCTAGATCGGAAACAATAAATATCCTATTCCAAATAAAAGTTTACGATATAGCGGTGGAATCGGCAAACCCGACAAGGGTTTGAGTTTCCATTATCAATAATGGTAAGGAACTCAGGGCTTTATGCCCCAATTATGTTTTTGCTTCTTTTTGATAAGAAAAAGAAGAGCTTTTGTTTCTTTTGACTACAAAAGAAGTGCCGTAAAAAGTTTATAGATTTTGACAAAAATCTTAAAACTTTTCCCAGACTGATCAACAAAAATATATCTTTTGATAAATCTTATTTTCCTTAAACCAACAAGTATTGAGATCTTGTGTATGCCCTTATAGATCATAAAATTACGGCAAAATCGATTTGCGTATCTTTTTTTTGAATATTTTCTTTAATTTAAGCCTAGAGAAATAAGATTTAATCCAAAAACTTAAAAAACCTTTACGCAAACCACATAAACTTTTCAAGAAAGTAATCAATTTGCGTATGATTAGCCTTAAAAAAGATTTTAAATTTAAGCAGAAATTTACGCAAACCTATAGAGAATTACATTTTTAAAATCTATTTGCATATGTTGGATATTATACAATAAATAATATTTACCTACAATATTAATAACTTTTAATATAACTATAATAGAATAAAATATATAGGTTTGCTTAAATTTTATAAGATTGGAGTATAAATTATATAATATTTAGAAATTCCTATGAGAAGATTTTTATCAAAACAGGATAAGGTATAGGAAAAAAAATATTGCGAAAAATGGGACAAATAATTATATATATAAAGTCTATGGGTCATTGGTATATTGTACTAATGTACTATTTAAGAAATAGCCTAGATTTAATAGGATTAAAACA
>PDON01000071.1 GCA_002742935.1 Candidatus Cloacimonadota bacterium
CCAAAAACAATAGGAGTATCTGTTTCAAGACTAACATTTGCAATACCTTTTGAAACCTCGGCACTTACATAATCAAAATGTGGAGTTGCACCTCTAATAACGGCTCCCAAACAAACAATGCCATCATACTTATTAAGTTTTGCAAGCTTTTTAGCCAAAAGAGGTATTTCGTAAGCCCCGGGAACCCAATATTGAACAAGAGAACTCTCTTCACCACCATGTCTCATGTAACAATCAATGGAACCCCCAATAAGTTTTGATGTTATGAATTCATTAAATCTTGATCCAATAATTGCAATTTTTTTACCCTTAGAGTTTAGTTTTCCTTCAATAATTTTAATCATTTATAATCCTGACAAATTTTGTTTTCTGTTTTTTGATATTGGCACAATAATTATAAACTCGGTACCTTTTCCCAATTGAGTTATAAATTTAACAGTTCCACCGTAAGGTTTTAATAGTGTTACAACATTATCAAGGCCTATACCTGTACCTGTAGGCTCTTTAATTATCTTTTTACTATCCTTAACATATATAGGCTTTGTTGTAAAGAAAGGATTAAAGATCTTATCCTTAATATCATCAGGGATACCCGATCCTGAATCTCTAACTACAGTTATTATCTTATCCTCTTCACTGTAAATCTTAACAAGAAGCTGTTTCTTTTCACAATTATACATTGCATCTAAACCATTTTTTATGATATTTGTAAATATCTGTGAAAAATCTGAATAAATACCTTCTATTTTTGGAAGATCTTTTTTAAGATCAAAAATTTTTTCAACACTATTTTTAAAAAACTGGTTGGCGAGCATAAACTCAAGTTCCTGCTCCATAATGTGAGAAAGATCAAGCTCCTCTTTATTTAAATTCTGCTCCTGTCTTGCTTTACCCATCATATTTGAAATAATTTTTTCCTGTTTTAAAGCAGAAGCAAGAATGAGATCATTGGATTTCATAACATCTGTAATCTCTTTTTCAAGAGTCTCTTTATCAAATTGATCACTATGAACAAAATTTTTTAATTTTTCAAGTTTTCTTTCCAACAGTTGAGAGCTTGATTTCATTCCGAAAAGAGGAGTATTAAGATTATGTGCAACACCTTGAATCATCGATCCAAACTCTGCCAATTTGATCTGATTTTGAAGCTTTAATTCATAAGCTTTATTTTTTCTCTCCAAAAGTTTCTGTTCTCTTAAATCTCTACCTACTGCCAATCTTCCTATAGTTGTATTATTACTAATTATATCTGAAACGGAAAAGTGCATGGGGATCTCTTCTCCCTCTTTACTCCTTAAACAAACCTCAATACTGGCTTTTCCAAATTTTTCAATATTACCAAGAAAATTGTCAAAAGTTTTCTTATTAATTTTGTTGAGATCAATAAAGTCAAAAATATCTTTTCCCGCTAAATCATCTTTGCTAAAACCTAAAATTGATGAGGTAGCTGGATTTGATGTCAAAATAACATTTTTAAGAGTTATTGTTATGATTGCATAACTCTCACTTAAACTTTTATATATAGCTTTCCATGTTGTTGATATAGATGATTGAGACTTCTTTTCGATAAACTTTGAAAGCTTCAAAAAGATACCTGAAATCTTACCAAAACTATCTTTAACAAGACTATAGCTTAATTTGTATGGGGATTTAACTCCCAAATAATCTTTAAGATAAAGAATAATTCTTTTTTTTGATGGTGATTCTTTAAACACGCTGTCAACCAGTGAAAGAAATTTACTCTTATCATCAGTATCAACAGCTTCAAGAATACTACTTTTTACAAGGTCTGACCTTAAACTATTCATAAAACTACAAAAAGAAAGATTGCAATCAACTACTCTATATGCCTTATCTATGTGAACATAAAGATCTTTATCCGTATCAATATAATCCTCAAAAAGATTCTCTAGTTGAAGATATTTTATCTGTATTTTGCTCATTACTTACTTTCCACCTTAAAAACATGACTATACAATATAATTATTTTTTTAACAATTAAATATAAAATTTCTTTTTTAATTGGTGTTTAGTAAAAAAGATTTTCAAATTAATCTATTATCTGGAGTAAAATGTAAGGTTTTAAATGATATTTATCAAAAATTTTGAAGTTAATATTTGAGAAATTAGCAATGGAAAAAGAGTTTAAGTCCCCCATTTTTATAATCTCTTTTAAAAAGGGAAAATTTATACATCACAATCTCTGTTTTCAAATCTATTTTTTCCTAAACTTATTTTCTTTTTAACCTAAGTTCAGTATAAAACTAACAACAATCTTAATTTTTTATATTCTGTACCATTTATCAAATAAAATTTATTTAGACAATAAGATATTCAGTTTTTATATTACTCTCTAAGGATTTTAACTAATTGAAATAATTATTTAACTAAAAATTTTTATTGTTTATCCTTATGAAAAAAACTTTAAACAAAATTATACTGGTAATTTATGTTGAAAGAGGATATTGATCTGTTAAGATCCGGCATAATTGATAAAAAAAGGTATCAACTACTCTCTCAGCTTAATATTAGAACAATCAATGATCTTTTATCCTACTATCCCAGAAAGTATCTTGATAGAAAAACTATTATTTCAATAAAGGATCTTCATAAGTTTGTTGATGACAGAGGAAACAGTATAAAAGAGGTTAACTTAATTGTAAGAGTTACCCATAAGAACCTTGTAGATGTAAGAAAAAAGAAAATTCTCAACGTAACTTTTAGTGATGGTACCGGTTTTATCAACTCTGTATGGTTTGTATATGCACATTTTTTCAATAAAAGTTTACTAAAAGGTAATGAATATTTAATCTCCGGGAGAGTTTCTTATAAGGGGAGATGGGAGATAGCTCATCCTGAGTTTGAACTTATTGACAAAGAGAGTTTTGAGGGTGAAATTTTACCGGTTTATCCTTTAAAAAATGAAATAAGATTAAAAGGTGTTAATTCTAAATACCTTAGAGAGGTAGTTAAAAGTGTTTACGAGAAATATAGTGATAAAATTATAGATATAATACCCAAAGAGATAGTTGAAAAAAATAGCTATATATCTCTAAGGAAAGCTATATATTCAATCCATTTTCCTGAAAATGTTAGGAGTAAGAATTTAGCCATAAACCGTTTGAAATTTAATGAACTATTCTACTTACAATCGGTTATGATTTCACAGAAATTAAAATATAAAAGAATAAAATCCGATTTTCAGATATCTGATTCAGGAAGGTTTTTAGATCAATTTTATAGATCTCTTCCATTTGATCTTACATTGGATCAGAAAAATACCATAAGGGATATATACAAAGATTTTAAATCCGGAACACCTATGAATAGACTTGTACAAGGTGATGTAGGGTCAGGAAAAACAATGGTAGCTCTTGCAACAATACTCATAATGGTTGGAAACGGATATCAATGTGCTATTATGGCTCCCACAGAGATTTTGGCGGAACAACACTATATAAACTTTAAAAACTATTGTAAAGATTTTGATGTAAATATCTCTCTTATTACGGGAAAGATGAGAAAAAAGTTAAAAGATGAGGTAATTACAAATATTGCTTCGGGAATTACGGATATTGCCATTGGAACTCATGCTCTTTTCCAGAAAGATATACAATTTTCTCAACTTGGATATGTAGTAATTGATGAACAGCACAGATTTGGTGTTACTCAGAGGGGAGATCTGATAACGAAGAGCAGTTCCCTTCCCCATATTTTAGTAATGACAGCTACACCAATACCAAGAACAATAACACTTTCCCTCTACGGAGATTTGGAGATCTCCTCTATAAAAACTATGCCTCTTGGAAGGAAACCTGTAAAAACAGCTATTAGAGGTAACAATTCACTGGAAAAAATATACTCGTTTATTGGTAAAGAGATTGATGAAGGTAAAAAAGCATATATAGTTTTCCCTCTTGTTGAAAAAAGTGAGAGATCTGATATGAATGCAGCTGTAGATCAATATATGATACTTAAAACTACAGTATTCAGTAAGTATAAAGTTGGTCTTCTCCACGGTAAGATGAAATCTTTTGAAAAAGAGGAGATAATGGAGGGTTTCAAGGGTGATGACTATGATATTCTGATCTCAACTACCGTAATTGAGGTTGGAGTAGATATTAAAACGGCCTCTGTTATACTAATTATGCACTCTGAGAGGTTTGGTCTGGCACAACTTCATCAGCTAAGAGGTCGTGTCGGAAGATCCGATATCCAAAGTTATTGTATTCTCCACTTTTCAGATAAGATCTCTGAGGATTCGTTAGAAAGATTAAAGATAATGGAAAATACAAATGATGGTTTTGAGCTTAGTGAAAAAGATTTTGAACTTAGAGGTCCGGGAGAGTTTTTTGGAGAGAAACAATCAGGTATTACAGATCTTAAACTGGTAAGTTTAATTTATGACAGGAGTTTAATATTTTCAACAAGGAGAATTGTTGAAAAGTTTTTAGAAAAAGATCCTGACCTTTCCAATAGTAAAGAACTCAAAAATTATCTAAACAAAAACTATTCCCAAAAAATTGATATACTAAAGTTTTAGATCTATTTTACACATATTCTCCAGATCTTCATTATAATCTCCTACTAATTTTGTAAAAACTTTAGTTGTTGATATAAGATATTTTATCTAAAACTTACTCTTTATATAGTTTACACCATTGATAAATATCTGTAATCCATCGGGAATATACTCCTCATCAAGATTCCTGAAATCGGGATGATGAAACTTTTCAATATTTCTTTCAGGATGAGGCATCATACCAAGAACTTGACCGTTTATATCAACAATACCCGCAACTCCTCTTTTAGAACCATTGGGATTGAAAGGATACTCTTCTGTAACTTTTCCCTCTTTATCAAGATATTGAAATGCTACAAGATTATTATCAAAAAGCCTTTGATACTCTTCATCAGTTTCAGTTAACAACCTTCCTTCAGCGTGAGCAGCCTGTATCTTTATTGTTTTTCCACCCATTCCTTTAAGCCAAGGAGATTTCACTGTTTCACTAACTTTAAGATCTACCCATCTACACTCAAATTTTGCCGAATTATTCCAATATAGAGAAATATTTGGATTCCCAAGATTATTGTAAGGGGTTATTCCCAGAGTTGTAATTACTTGAAAACCATTACATATACCTATAAAGAGTTTACCGTCATTGTAAAACTTTTGAAGATCCTCCTTAATATCCAAAAGTTTATATGAAAGAACTTTACCAGACTTAATATCATCTCCATATGAAAATCCCCCCGGAAAAGCTAAAATATGGTAGTTGTGGATAATTTCAGGGTTTGCTAAAATTGTATTAAGATGAACCTCATCACACTCAGAGCCCGCTAAACGGAATGCTCTTCCTGTTTCAACATTGCAATTAATACCATCTGTAATTAAGATAAGAACTCTGGGTGTCATAGTAGTCTCCATCATATTTTATTCAAAATGATTGTTGAAAAGTAATTATCCTCTTTTCAATCCATTGGGAAAGAATATAGTAACCAAACTTAAAATTGTAAAGAAGGATCTCCCTTTAAATAATTTATAATGAATAATTTAACTCTATTTTGAGAGAGGAAAATAGAGTAAAAAAACTAATATTAGTAATAAGGGAATATTTTATTGGTTATATTATAACCATTATGTGGTTTTATGGTTGATCTTGTATTTTTGTAATAAAGGGTTTCAATTAGTAATTTTTCTTGCTTTTTTAGTTTGCTTTACTACCTTGTTTCGTTGAACTTTTTTTGATTGTTGTTTCAACATTTGGAAAAATGTATTAAAACTTATTCTAAATTAAAACAATAAAGGATTTTTTATGTTTAAGAAATTTTTATGGATGGTTTTATCCTTAGTGGTAATGGTAGGAGTATTAACCTCATGCAATGATGACAGTAGTAGCTGTACGGAACCTTTAAATCAATCTCCTGAAGTTACTATTGATTCTCCTGCAAATGGTAGTGAGTTAACTATTGGAGAGATTCTTTCTGTTGAGATGACAGCAATGGACAGTGATGGTTCTATTGAAAAAGTTGATCTGTATCTAAACAATGATATGATAACTTCTTTAACTGCTGAACCTTTTAGCTATGAGTGGAATACGGCTAATCTTGAAGAAGGTAGCTATAATTTGAAGGCTATTGCTACGGATAATGATGGCTTAACTGCTGAAAGTAGCATAGTTACTATTACTCTAACCGATTCAAACGAAGCTCCAATGGTTACTATTGATTCTCCTAGTAATGGTAGTGAGTTCACTATTGGAGATATGGTATCTATTGAGATGTCAGCCACAGATAACGATGGATCTATTGAAAAGGTTGATCTGTATCTAAACAATGATATGGTTACTTCTTTAACTGCTGAACCTTTTAACTATGAGTGGAATACGGCTAATCTTGAAGCAGGTAGTTATAATTTGAAAGCTATTGCTACAGATAATGAAGGTTTGAGTGCTGAAAGTGAAGAGATAGAGATTACTCTTGAAAATCAAACTATTAATGATGGTTTTATATTTGTAGAGGGTGGAGTTTTTCAGATGGGTGATATTCTTAGTGAAGGTAGTTTAGATGAGTCTCCTGTTCATAGTGTAACTCTAAACTCTTTTTATATAAGTAAATATGAGGTAACCCAAGAGGAGTATGAGAACCTAATGGATGAAAATCCTTCAAACTATATTGGGGAAAATAAACCTGTAGAAAATATAACATGGTATCAGGCTGTAAGCTATTGTAATAAGCTTAGTGCAATGGAAGGTCTCGAAGAGTGCTACAGTGGGTTTGGAGAGGATATCTCTTGTGATTTTACTAAAAATGGTTACCGTTTACCAACTGAAGCTGAATGGGAATATGCAGCAAGAGGAGGTATCCACAATACAGATAATTTCAGGTATTCAGGTTGTAATGAGATTGATGAGTTAGGGGATTATGCCTGGTATGAACCAAACTCCAGCAATCAAACACATAATGTAGGGGGTAAAGAACCAAATCAATTGGGAATCTATGATATGAACGGAAATGTTTGGGAATGGTGTAATGATTGGTATGATGGTAATTACTACGATAATAGTGAAAATACAAACCCTACAGGTCCTAACTCAGGTTCTTATCGTATTATAAGAGGTAGTAGCTGGGGATACTATCATCAATCTTGCCGTGTTGCTAGCAGAAACTCTGAATTACCTGGAAATGTTACTAATGATATAGGTTTTAGGGTTGTTAGATCTGCATCTAAATAGATATTTGTGTTAAGCAACAATTTTTTAATAATTAGAGAAAATATGATAAATTTAACTTTTATATTTTTTTTATTTTATTATTTTCCTATTGGTTGTATTAGTATGTTAAGAGATAGCTATTATAGTAAAGAAGTTTTTAGAAGGTAAAATGTATGAGCGATAATGTAAAAAAAAGGGTTTTAAGTGGGATAAAACCAACAGGTAGTTTAACCTTGGGTAACTACATAGGTGCAATGAAAAATTTTGTAAAACTTCAAGATGATTATGAAGCACTCTATATGGTAGCAGATCTTCATGCTTTAACAGTCCCTCAAATTCCAAAAGATTTAAGAAATAGAACTCTTTCAGTTATTGCTCAATACATGGCTGTTGGTATTGATCCTAAGAAAGCTGTTATATTTATTCAGAGTCATGTTAAGGGTCATACAGAACTTGCTTGGATCCTCTCTTGCCTAACAGGATTGGGAGAACTTAACAGAATGACCCAATTTAAAGATAAAAGCAGTAAGGAGGGAGCAAATATAAATGCAGGACTCTACACATATCCAACATTAATGGCATCAGATATTCTTCTCTATAATGCTGATTTTGTTCCTGTAGGTGATGATCAAAAACAACATGTTGAACTTACAAGAGATTTGGCTAACAGATTCAACTTTAGATACTCACCAACATTTAAAGTTCCGGAGCCAATTATTCCTAAAGCTGGAGCAAGAATTATGGACCTTCAAGACCCTTTGAGTAAAATGGGTAAATCAGATTCATCTACTTCCGGTATGATTGCTCTTTTAGATGATCCTAATATTATTACTAAAAAGATAAAATCTGCTGTAACAGATTCCGGAATGGAAATTAAATATTCTGAAGATGATAGCAAAGCAGGTATTAGAAACCTTCTTACTATACACTCATCACTTTCTGGGGAATCTATAGAATCAATTGAATCAAGATTTGTTGGCAGAGGTTACGGAGATTTCAAAAAAGAGGTTGCAGATGTTGTTGTTTCTACTTTAACTCCAATAAAGGAGGAGCATGACAAAATTATGAAAGATAAGGCCTACTTAAACTCTGTTTTAAAAGAGGGAGCTGAAAAAGCTCAAAGAATTGCCTATAAGATTTTGAGTAAAGTAAACAAAAAAAGTGGTTTGGTTGAGCCTATAAGATAGGATCTGTTTAGGTTTGCTAAAGGAGACTTGATTTTATTAAGGCTAATTTGAATGAGATATATTTTTATCATAATATGTTTTTTTATAATCTCTTGTGTTACTACAGGT
Organism: Candidatus Cloacimonadota bacterium; assembly: GCA_002742935.1. GTDB lineage: Bacteria > UBA4055 > UBA4055 > UBA4055 > UBA4055. The sequence goes on from PDON01000071.1 coordinate 8,510, forward strand.
GGAAACTATAAAAAAGAGAGTTATTCAAAGATTGATGAGCTTATTAGTGAGTATCAATTTGAGGATGCTGAAGAGTATATTTTAGATCTTCTTGAAGAATCCCCTCTTGATAAAAATTTAGCAGTTCTTTACTCTTTTGTTCTTTTTAAAGGTGATAGATTTCAAAGTTGCTACAGTTTAACAGATGAGATTTTAAAGGATCGTACCTTTTTTAGAAGTTTACCAAACCTTAGAAAATCTGATCTTTTCTACTATCATCTTATATCTTCGGTAAACACAGGTAACTTTGATAAAAGCAGCAGTATATACAATAATTATGTTTCTCAGTTTAAGTCTCCCGTAGATAAAGTTAAACAGGCTATTATCTTCATAAACAACAATCTTGTTTTAGAAAACTATTCGGATGCTGTTAGTAGTATAAAGGAGATTCAGAAGAGGTTTAGAGTTAATTCAGATCTTTCATTAAACTTAAGTTACTTAGAAGCCTATTCCTACTATAAAATGGGTAAGTATGAGATGGCGATAGATCTTATATCATCTATCTCTGAGTACAAACTTCAAAATGGATATTTATATAAAATAAAAGAACTTTTAGATAGAGTAGTAGAGAGAAGTGAAGAAACAATTGTTGAAACGTATAAAAATCTTCTTATTAACTCCTACAATAATTTATTAGATATGAGTAGTGATTTTACTTTCTCGGATAAAATTAAGAGAAGTATCTACTCCCTTAATGCTGAAGATATTTCAATCTCTTTAGATACTAAAGCTGACGATACATCGGCATTAACACTTATAAGGGTTCTTCCGGGTGAGAATAAAACAGGAATCCTTTTTGGTTCAAATGATTCTATAAAATATTCAGATCTAAATTATGATGAAAGTAAAAATCTTTTAACCTTTACTATTGAGGATAAAAACCTAAATTATAATAGCAATAGAATAGATCCTCCTAAGGGTGTAGGTGTAACAGAGTTTTCTTGGTTAAAGAGTAGGGGTGATCTTCACTTTTCCATAAAGCTTGAGGATGATTATGAGATAAGTGTTGAAAAACTTTACGATAATTTTGAGAAGAACAAAAATGCTTCAGACAGGTATCAACTTCTACTCTCAATAGATCTTCCTACCACAGCATACTCTATGGAACTTGCAACAAAAAAGGATGGTGATTATACTATTGTTCTAGATCCTGGCCATGGTGGCGATGATTGTGGAGCTCTTTCTGTAATGAAGAGGGCTGACGGAAGAAAATATTATGAAAAGGATATGAATCTTCTCCTCTCTATTGAGCTTAAAAAATATTTGGAAAAGAGAGGATATAATGTTTTTTTAACAAGAACGGCAGATTACTATCCTGATCTTGTTGAAAGAACAAGGATTGCTCTTCAAAGGGATGCAGATATGTTCCTTTCAATACATATGAACTCTGCTTCCAGAAGAAGAAAAGCAAGATGGCAGAAGGATGATTATATTGGTGTTGAGATGATAGTTAGAAACTCTTTAGGTAGTGTTCCTGAGTTTATCAATAAAGATAACTTCAACAAGAGTAGGTGGATAAAAGAGAGGAAAAGGGCTCTAAAAGAGCATAGAAAGCTTTCAGATATTTTCCAGTCAACCATAAGAAAAGAGTTGGATCCTCCTTTTAATAGAAAGAGAACACTTAAAAAGAGGAACTTAAAAATTTTTTCAGGTATGACCATTCCTCACGCTCTTATTGAGACAGGATTTATAATAAACAATAGGAATTTGAAGTATTTGTTAAAAAAAGAGGGTAGAAATAAACTCTATAAAGGTATTTTAAAAGGAATAGAAAAATATAGAAAAACATTAAAAAAATAGGAGTAAACATGAATAATCCATTATTGGAAAAAGTTGACTTTGTTAACTATGACAAAATTAAGGCTGAGCACTTTGTTCCGGCTACAGAAGAGATAATTAAGCAGGTTCAGGAGAAACTGGAAAAAATTAAAAATGTTGAGGGTGTAAGAACTCACAAAAATACTGTTCTGGAATCAAATCTAATCAGCGATATGCTTTCACAGGTTATATCTCCAATGTCTCAACTTTACAGTCTTATGGGAACAAAAGAGGTTATGGAAGCATTTGCAATAGTTCAGCAGAAGCTAACAACCCTTTCTAACGAAATGGGAATGGATCCTGACTACTATAAAGCTTTTAAAGATTTTAGTGAAACTGAGGAAGCTAAAAACCTAACGGGTGAAAAGAAGAGAGATTTAGAAGAGGTTATGAAAGGTTTCAGACTTTCAGGTGCTGAACTTTCTGATGAAAAGAAAGAGGAGCTTAAAAAGATAAATATAAAACTTTCTGAGCTTTCAATGAACTTTAACAACAATGTTGTTGCTTCTACATATGATATGGTCTTAAAGGATAAAGATGATCTTGACGGATTACCGGAAGCAGCAATAGCAGGAGCAAGAGCTAAATTTAAGCAAAAATTTCCTGAGTCTGAAGAGGAAGGTTGGTTGTTTAATCTAGATTATCCATCACTTCTTCCTTTTATGAAATACTCTACCAAAGAGAATTTAAGAAAGCAGCTTTGGGAAAAGAATATGACTAAGGCTATTGGTAAAGATAATGATAATAGACCTATTATTACTGAAATCTTAAAGCTCAAAAAAGAGAAAGCAAATATTTTAGGATTTGAAACATACGCAGATCTTTCTTTAGAAACAAAAATGGCAACTTCACCTAAAGTTGTAATGGACTTCCTTTCAAATATTGCTGAAAAGGTTCAGCCAAAAATTGAAAAAGAGTATGAAGAGCTTAAAGAGTTTATTGGTAAAAACAGTGGAGAAAAGCCAGAACATGTAATGCCTTGGAACTCATCTTATTGGTCAAATAAGCTTCAAGAAGAGCTTTACTCATACAACGAAAATGAAGTAAGAGAGTATTTTGAAATCAATAATAGTATTGAAGGTCTTTTCCTAATCTGTAATAAAATCTATGGAATAAGGTTAGAAAAACTTGAAAATATCCCTGTTTGGCATAAAGATGTAAAAGTTTACAGCATCTATGATGAAAAAGATGAGTTAAGGGCATACTGCTACTTTGATATGCACCCAAGATCAGGTTTAAAGAGACCGGGTGCTTGGATGAGTGGTTTAAGATCAGGTAAAAATGATGCAAATGGTAAGGTTATTCCTATTGTAGGTGTTCATTGTAACTTTACAGAGCCTGTTGGTGATACACCTGCTCTATTAACCTATGATGAAGTACAAACACTTTTCCACGAGTTTGGACATGCTCTTCACGGTGCTCTTTCAAAAACAGAGCTTTCTTCAACTGCAGGAACAAGTGTTGCTTGGGATACAGTAGAGCTTCCATCATCATTTATGGAAAATTTTGTAAGAAACAAAATATCTTTAAAACTTTTGGCTAAGCATTACAAAACAGGTAAAGAGATGCCGGAAGATTTAATGGATAAACTATTGGCTTCAAACGATTTCCAAAAAGCTACTTTTGTAAGAAGACAGATCACTTTTGGAATGTTTGATATGACTCTTCACTATACTGAAGCTCTAAAAGATGAACCAAGAGATTCTCACGAGGTTTATAAAGAGATGTATAAAAAATACTCTTTAACACCTTTTATAGAGGGAACATATTTTGAAACAGCCTTTAGTCACATATTTGGTGGAGGATATGCAGCAGGATATTACTCTTACCTTTGGGCAAATATATTAGATGCAGATGCTTTCTCATACTTTGAAGAGAATGATGATATACTTTCTCGTGAAAAAGGTATGAAATTTAGAGAAAATATTTTAGAAAAAGGTAATAGTGAAGATATGAACATTCTTTTTGAGAAGTTTAGAGGAAGACCTGTTTCCGACAAAGCACTTCTTAAAAGGATTGGAATTAAATAGTATTAATTTCCATAACATATTAAAAAAGAGAGCAGTTTTGCTCTCTTTTTTAATAAACAACCTGAGTTTGACATTCCAATAAATAGTTTAGTAAGTATAATATTATATAAATATTTTTGATTATTACACTAAATATTGGTTTAAATAATTACTGTAATTTTCTTTATATCTCCATTTACAATCCAAATATTTATCCACTTCTGTTTTATAACTCCTTTGCAATTCGTAATAAGGAGAATATTAAGTTTTAGTTTTTATTTTGTATTTAACATAATAAACGATATTTCAATAAAAAATAACTTGACATAGCCTATTAATAATCATATTTTTAGGAATGAAATATTGTACTAAAAACATGATATAAATGAAAGGAAAGTCATGGAAAAATTATTACTTCTTGGTGACGAGGCACTAGCACAGGGTGCTATTGATGCCGGTATGTCCGGTTGTTACGCTTATCCGGGAACTCCATCAACTGAAATTATGGAGTATGTTCAAAAGTCAAAGGAAGCAAAAGAGAGAAATATTCACAGAGCTTGGTCAGCAAATGAAAAAACTGCTGTAGAATCTGCTCTTGGAATGTCTTATGCCGGTAAGAGGTCTATTGCTTGTATGAAGCATGTTGGACTTAATGTTGCAGCTGATGCTTTTGTAAACTCCGGTATTACTGGTGCAAATGGTGGAAATCTTGTAGTATCTGCAGATGATCCTTCAATGCACTCATCTCAAAATGAGCAAGACTCAAGATTCTTTGCAAAATTCTCACTTATTCCAACTTTAGAGCCTTCAAACCAACAGGAAGCATACGATATGATGCACTATGGTTTCGATTTCTCTGAAAAGTATAAAACACCTATTCTTGTAAGATTGACCACAAGACTTGCTCACTCAAGAGCCGGTGTAAAAAGAGTTGAGATGAAGAAAGAGAATGAAGTTAAACTACCTGAAGATAAGAGACAATTTGTACTTCTTCCTTCAATTGCTAAAAACAACTATAACAAGCTTATAGCGACTCAAGAGAAGTTTGAAGAGGAATCAAATAACTCTCCATTCAATAAGTATATTGAGGGTAAAGATAGGAGTATGGGTATTATTGCTTGCGGTATTACTTACAACTATCTAATGGAAAACTATCAAGAAACTCCATGTCCTTATCCAATCCTAAAAGTTTCTCAGTATCCATTACCAAGAAAAATGGTTGAAAAGATGGTTGCTGAATGTGAGACTATTCTTGTGATGGAAGAGGGTCAACCACTTGTAGAAGAGACACTTAGAGGATTCCTTGATAACGGTGTTATTGTTAAAGGTAGACTTGATGGTGTTTTACCAAGAGTGGGAGAGCTAAATCCAAATCTTGTTGCTAAAGCTTTAAATTTAGGAAATCCGGAACTACAAAAAGTTCCTGAACTTGTTGCCGGAAGACCTCCTAAAATGTGTGGTGGATGTAGCCATATAGATTCATACTCAGCTCTTAAAGAGGGTATTAAAGAGAAGTATGGTGATGGACACATATTTGCAGATATTGGATGTTATACTTTGGCTGCTCTTCAACCTTTTGAGTGTGTAAACTCTTGTGTTGATATGGGTGCTTCTATAACTATGGCTAAAGGTGCTTCTGATGCCGGTCTTTTCCCTGCTGTTGCTGTTATTGGAGATTCAACTTTCACTCACAGTGGTATGACAGGTCTTTTAGATGCTGTTATTGAGAATACCAATATGGTTGTTATGATCCTAGATAACTCTACTACAGGTATGACAGGTGGTCAAGCTTCACAAGCTTATAACAAAGTACAAGATATTGTAAAAGGTCTTGGTGTTGATCCTGATCATATTAGAGTTATGAATCCTATTAAGAAAAACCATCAACAACTTCTTGATATACTTGATGAAGAGGTTAACTACAATGGTGTTTCTGTAATCATTCCTACAAGAGAGTGTATTCAGACCCTAAAGAGAAGAACAAGAAAGTCTAAATAGTGATTAAAGGATAAATTATGAAAAAAGATATAATTTTAGCTGGTGTTGGTGGACAGGGTATCCTTTCTATTGCTACAGTTATTGGTTATGCTGCAATTGAATCAGGTCTCTCTTTAAAGCAGAGTGAGGTTCATGGTATGAGTCAAAGAGGTGGAGATGTTTCATCTAATCTAAGAATTTCAAGTAAAGAGATATATTCAGATCTTATACCTTTTGGTAGTGCTGATGTGATTATTTCTGTTGAGCCAATGGAAAGTTTAAGATACTTACCTTATCTTTCAAAAGATGGTTGGTTAATTACTAACTCTACACCTTTTGTTAATATTGATAACTATCCTGAACTTGAAGAGGTAAAGAGTGAAATTGATAAACTTCAAAACTCACTTTTTATTGAAGGGGATAAGATAGCCAAAGAGAATAAAAATGCCAGAGGTATGAATATGGTTATGCTTGGAGCTGCATCTAACTACTTGGATATACCATTTGAAAAACTTGAAGAAGGGATTAAATTTATCTTTGGAAGAAAAGGTGAAGATGTTGTAGAAGCAAATCTTAGAGCTCTTAGAGCCGGTAGAGATTGTGCTAAATAAGATCTTCTTGAAAGGTTATAGATAATATGAAAGAGCCCCATTTTTTGGGGCTTTTTTAATAATACAATTTATATATTCACTAAAAATATTTTTTTGAAGAAAGAGAGAACTTGTAAAATTGAGATAGTTAGGAGAGCTACCTATTATTTAAACCGAGTCCGGTATAAAAACAACAATCTATCTTATGTAATAATTAAATATATAAATTATAAGATTATGTATAATGGTAAGTACAATAAGGGTTTTATGCCCCAATTATATTTTTGCTTCTTTTTGATAAGAGAAAGAGGAGCTTTGGATTCTTTTGGCTACAAAAGAAGTTTTATATCTTTTTCAGAATAGTTTAAGCAGATAAGATTTCTCCCTTTTTTGTTGGATCATATGTATATTATCAAAATGAAATAGAAGGGTTTCCTCATATTCACTAGATTTATCGAAACCTCTTTGAAGATGATTAAAGTATAAATAAGAGAAAGCTTATGAAAATGGATAAAATTATAAACCTTAGACATACTCTTCATAAAAATGCAGAACTTTCTCACAATGAAAAAGAGACCTCAAAGATACTTAAAGAGTATCTAATTCCTTTAAAGCCTGATTATTTGGAAGATGTTGGTTATGGATTTTTTATAGTGTTTGACAGTAAAAAAGAGGGTCCGGTTTCAATGTTCAGATCCGATATAGATGCTCTTCCCATTGAAGAGAGTAACGACTTTGAGTATAGATCCAAAAATATAAACAGAGCTCATCTCTGTGGTCATGATGGTCATATGGCAATAGCTGTATATTTAGCGGAAAAAATTTCTAAAAACAAGCCCCAAAGAGGTAAAACTATTATTCTGTTTCAGCCGGCAGAAGAGGTAGGGGAGGGTGCGAAACAGGTTTTGGAATCTGAAAAGTTTCTCTCTCTAAACCCCAATTATGTTTTTGGTCTTCACAATATACCCGGATACAGAAAATCATCTATAATCATAAAGAAAGGATCTTTTGCTTCAGCTTCAAGAGGTATGGTTATTAAACTTTTTGGTAAGCAATCCCATGCCGGAGAACCGGAAAAAGGTATAACCCCCGTTTTTGCCGTAGAGAGGATAATAGGAGGTTTTAGAAAAGAGATTGAGAGAAAAGATTACTACAGAGATTTTCATAATCTGACAATAGTCCATATAAATATTGGTGAGGCAGCTTTTGGAACATCTCCGGGTTATGGAGAGGTTTTAGTTACATTGAGAACAGCATTAAATAGCGATATGGAAAAGCTTGTTGACAGGTGTGAAAATATTATTAGATCTATATGTGAAGAGGAGAAACTTAAATTTGAGATAGATTATAAAGAGATCTTTCCTGCAACCATTAATGATGACTATTGTGTAGATATGGTAAAAGAGGTTGCCAAAAGCTCCAACCTTGAAACTATTGAGATTGATACTCCTTTTAAATGGTCAGAGGATTTTTCCTACTTTACCAATAGGTATAAAGGTAGTTTTTTTGGTCTTGGTTCAGGGGTTGATACTCCAAATCTTCACAATCAGTGTTACAATTTTCCCGATGATATAATAGAGTCAGGAGGAGAGATATTTTTTAACCTTTACGAGAAGATTCATAGGTGAAATAGCTTAGATCTTTTTAGTATATCTCGGCTAGAAAATCTTTATGATGAGATAGAGATACACCATAGATGTATAGGAAAGCTGGATCTACCTAAAACTGTTTAACTCTATCTAAAAATTGATCTTTTTCAACCATTTCAGAGAAATCATCAACCATATATCTACCCATATCTATTACGGTTTTCCAGTTTTTTATACGGGTATCAAAATCGAAATTTTGGAAATCTTTTCTATCGGTTAACTTTCTATTTGGAAGCTTATTCATAAGTTCTTTTGAGGGGGATATCATAACAATATTTTCATACTTTTTGGGTGATAGCTTTCTTTTTTTATACAATTTGTCAAACCATCCCGGAAGAGCAAAATCGTAGAAGTGAGGATATAAAACTATGCCTTCATCAATATTGAGATCTATATCAAAATGGTAATCTATTATCCCTCCATCTCTATATATATCTTTTCTACTCGTTCCCTCTATATTTTTAACACCGTAAGTTACAAGGGGTATAGATCCGGAAGCCATTAAGCTGTCCAATAGATTATTTTTACTTAAACGGATCTTTTCTGTAGGCATATCATCTACAGCATAAAATGGAGAGCTTTTATCTGAGTAGAAGAGAGCTCTTTTGAAGAAATATTTAAGATTATTTCTATCTATAGCATTAGTTAGAGCTGCTATTCCTAATCCTAATGAAAGAGAGATCCTATTTTCACTTTTCAATATACCCCTGCACTTTGCACTTATAATATTCAATCTAAAAATGGGATTATTAACTATATATTCAATATCATCATCTTTAATGAAAGAGTGAAGCATATCTATACTTAGTTTTGAGAGTATATCAATATCTATTTTAGCAGGATCCAGATCCTTATATCTATATCCAAAATTTGTATAGCTATCCCTAAATATCTCAATACTTTTTTCAGGGTTTTTGCCTGCATAAGCCGCAAATCTCCAAGAACCTACAGAGGATCCCAATAGGTGTAAGGGTGTTTCTCTATACTTAAAAAATGTAGATGAAAGATATTTATCAAGCTCACTTAATATTAACCATTTTGGACCACCGGAAGCCCCGAGCATTCCCGTAATAAGATCTTGGGAAAACCCTCTTTTTTCTATCTTTTCAATAGCTTTTTTCCCTGCTTGTATCTTAATAGCTCTTTTCAATTTTACCTCTTTAATAATCTTCTATATGTTGTTTTTTCTTTCTCTTTCATTTGGAGTATACTCCAAGATTTTTCATTTATTTTTGGAGTGTACTCCAAAAATATACTCTATTATTTGGAATATACTCCAAAAAGTGGAGTGAGATAATATTTTTATTAAAATATTAACTTATTCTTTTGGTTTTCATTATTTATATTTACTTTGGTTAAAGTTTTACAATATTTAGAGATACTATGAAAATTTTACATACATCAGATTGGCATATAGGGAAATCACTTTTTGGGAAGCAGAGATATAATGAGTTTGAACTGTTTACAAGTTGGATTATTGATCTAATCAATGAAAGAGAGATTGATATTCTAATCATTGCCGGAGATATTTTTGATACCACTACTCCGAGTAATAAGGCTCAATCGCTCTACTACAATTTTATAAATAGCTTAGGTTCGAGTTGCTGTAAAAAAACTATTATCATCTCCGGGAACCACGATTCTCCAACCTTCTTAAAAGCTTCAAAGTCTATATTGAAAACCCTTAACATTGAGGTTGTTACTGAAGTTTACGATAATATTGAGGAAAATATTTTCAAGATAGATAAAGATGAGGAGTCCTTAATAGTTTGTTCTATTCCATATTTGAGAGAAAAAGATATTAGAAAGTATGAGGAGAATGAGGAGGTTGAAGATAAGGTTTCAAGCTATAATGATGGCATAAAATCCTGCTATGAAAATATTGTATCTAAAGCTTTATCTATCTATCAAAATAGAGAGAACTCTATACCCGTTATTGCTACAGGTCATCTATTTACTGCGGGAGCCTCAAAGGTTGAAGGTGATGGGGTAAGGGATCTCTACATAGGATCTCTTTCATATTTTGATTCTACTCTCTTTCCTAAAGAGATAGATTATCTCGCACTTGGACATATACATCAACCTCAGATTGTAGGTAGGAATAGTAGTATGAGGTTTTCAGGATCACCTCTACCCATGAATTTTGGTGAAAAGTTTAATAGAAATATTGTGATTGAAGTTGAGTTTAACAATGGTTCTAAAAATATTGTTGAACATAGAGTTCCAAGATTTCAAGAGCTCGTTAAGATTGTGGGTAGTTATGAAGAGATTTCTCAAAAAATAGATTCTCTTATCCTCTTAGATTCATCTGTTTGGCTTGAGATAGATTATAATGGAAAAGAGGTGAAGAGTGATCTTAAACAGCTTTTACTCGAGGGAATAAAGGGTAGTAAGCTTGAAATTTTAAAGATTACCAATAGAATGGCTATAAAACCTATAAGTGGTATTGAGGTCTCGGAGAATCTTGAAAATTTGAACCATTTGGATCTTTTTAAAAGTTTATTGGATAATGGAGATATTGAAGAGGATCAGAGAGAGGATCTCATTGATTCTTTTAAGAGAATTGTTTCTGAAGTTTTAGAGGAGGATGAAAGTGAAGATAGTTAAACTTAGATTTAAAAATCTTAATTCTCTAAAAGGTGAGTGGAGTATTGATTTCAGTGCAAATGAGTATCAAAGTGAGGGGATCTTTGCTATTATAGGTTCAACGGGAGCCGGAAAATCTACTATTTTGGATGCTATCTCTTTAGCTCTCTACGGTAAAACTCCAAGGCTTGAAAAGATAAATAACAATAGTAATGAGATAATGACAAAGGGGTGTGGAGATTCCTACTCTGAACTTATTTATGAGGTTAATAAAGTTAAGTATAGATCCCATTGGTCTCAAAACAGATCCCGAAAGAAAGCGGATGGTAAACTTCAAACACCTAGAAGAGAGGTAGCTGTTGTCAATGGTAAAATCCTCGAAACAAAGATAAAGGATGTGGATAGAAAAACAGAGGAGATTACCGGTCTTGATTTTGATAGATTTTGTAGATCTATTCTACTTGCACAGGGTCAATTTTCATCATTTTTACAATCTTCGCCGGATGAGAAATCCCCAATTTTGGAGCAGATTACAGGTACGGAAATATATAGTTTAATCTCAAAGAAAAGTTTTGAAAAGAGTAAGAGAGAAAAGGAAAAACTTGAGGAGTTAAAAAAAGAGAATAACTTTTTTGATCCCCTTTCAGATGAGGAGAGAGGGGGTATAGAGAGAGAGATTAAGGAGCTTAATAGTAGTAAAAATAGTTTAGATTTAGTTAAACTCAAGTGTGAAAAATCGATTGTTTGGATGGAGGGCATAGAAAAGCTTGAAAAATTTATACTTGAGGTTGAGGAGGGTTTAAAGAGAGCAGAGATTAAAAATAGCGATAGCTTTTCCAGTAGAGAGAGATTAAAACTCGCAAACAGCTATCTCGAAGTTGAACCTCTTGTTGATAAAATTAAAGGTGGTGAAGAGAGAAAGCTCTCTTTGGAGAAGGATATCTCATCTTTAAAAAAGATTGAGGATAAGCTCTCTCTAAATATTGAACAATTAAATAGTAGTTTTATCAAATCCAAAGATAGTTATAATAAACTTTTATCAACTGAGAATAGTTGTAGAGAAAAGTTTAAAAAGGTAAGAGAGGTTGATCTTGAGATAAAAAATTTAGGATCCTCCTTAAATGAAAAAGAGGCAGATTTTTATAGAGGGGTAGAGAGAAGGGATAATCTAACCAAAACCATAGAGGATATAGGTATTAATATTGAGAAAAAAAGATCTGAAATATTGGATCTTGAAATATATTTAAAAGAGAATAGTAACCATCAAAATCTCGAAAAGGATATTGTTTTTCTCTCTGGGATTAGATCCACTATTTGTGATAATAGAGATAAAATAGATAGCTTATCAAAAGATCTTTCTAATCTTAAAAAGCTTTTTTCTGAAAGGTTGAAATCACTTAAAAGTTATCAGAGTAAACTGGAAACAAAAAAAGAGGATTTTATATCCGGCTCAAAAAGGGTTGAAGATCTTGAAAAAAGATTGGAAACTATAGTTGGAGATAGATCTATTGAAATTTTTAGAAGAGATGAGAAAGGGTTGATTAAGAGGGATGAAAAGTTAAAAGATCTTATCCGTAAAGTTGAGGAGTTGATAAAAAAAGAGGGTATTGTTTATAAAAATATTGAAACTATTAAATCCCAAAATAGATCTATTCAAACTATAAATAAACAGATTGATAGCTTAACTATAAAACTTAAAGAGAAGGAGAGTAGCAGAGAGGATATTGAAAAGATTATTCTACTCAGTGAAAAGGTCAAAAGTTTAGAAGAGCATAGAAAATCTCTTGTTTTGGGAGAACCTTGCCCTCTATGTGGATCTTCTACCCATCCATATAGTGATAATATTCCAAATTTTGATAATGATAGAAAGAGGCTTAATCTCATAAATAAAGAGATTAAAAGTTTAAGTGAAGATCTAAACAATAGTAAGATAGATCTTGCTGGTTTTGAAAGTGAAAAGAGAAGATTAGAGATTGTTAATAGAGATACCTCTAGTGAGATAAATGAGATTGTAAACAGTGAGAGTGAGATTTCTGGTAAAGATTTAGAACCTTTATTGGAAAGGTTTAGTATTGAATCTGAAAGTGTAAAAAAAGAGCTTGAAAATATAGAGTCAAAGATAGAATCTTATGAAGAGATAAGTGGTAATATTGATGGTTTAAAAAACAGCTTAAACTCTTTGAGCAGGGATAAGTTATCCATTGAAAACAGTATCAATCTATTGAAACAGAAGATAGAATCATCAGAAACAGAGATATTGAAAGTTGAGAGAGAGGTTGATAACCTTACCACAATCAGCAAAAATAGAGAGAGTGAAGCTAAAAAATCTATCCTTCTTTATCTAAACAACTATAAAGATGTTGAAAGTGGTATTTCAGATCTTGAGAAACTAAATAATATATTTAAAAGAGATGGGAAGAGATTAACCGCTCTTAAATTGGAAGAGACAGCTCTAACTACAGAGCTTGAAGCTCATAAAAAATCTTTAACCGATCTAATTTCAGATCTTGAAACGGTCAAAAAAAGTGTAGATGTTCTTAAAATTGAACTTACAGATAAAAAAGAGTTTAGATATAATCTATTTGGGGAAAATGATGTAGATTATGAGGAGAAAAAACTCGGAGACTCTCTAAATAGTTTGAAAAGATCTTTTGAGAATAGTAGAGATAATCTAGAGAATGAGAAGAGAAGATTTGATATAAATAGAGAGAGATTAAAAAACTCATCTTTAGAGTATGAGAAAACAGTTGAAGAGTTATCCTCTAATCGGGAGTTGTTAAGCATAGAATCTCTTAAACTTGGGTTTGATAGTTTGGAGACACTTTTTTCAAGTAGAATGGAAAAGGGTGAGAGGGAGAGGATAAAGTTATATATTGATAATTTGGATGAGGAGATTAAGATAAAATCCTCAAAGCTTAAAGAGTTAAGAGATGATCTTAAAGGGGAGAAGGATAGAAATTTAACCAATAAAAGTTTTGATGATCTTACTATTGAGCTTGATAGATTGGGTAGTGAGATTAGTAAAATTAGCGAATCCATTGGGAGTAAAAATCAAATTATAGTTGAGGATAATAGTAAAAGAGAGAAGCAGAGTTCTATTTCTAAAAAGATTGAAGCTCAAACAAAGGAGGTTGTTAAGTGGGAAAATCTTTCAAAACTTATAGGATCTGCAGATGGAAAGAAACTGAGAAACTATGCCCAAGGTTTAACCTTTGAGATAATGGTAAATCATGCAAATAGAGAGCTTTTGAAGATGAACGAGAGATACACTCTTTTAAGGGATAAGGAGTTACCTTTGGAACTTATGGTTATGGATAACTATCAAGCGGGTGAAATTAGATCGGTAAAAAATCTTTCGGGTGGCGAGTCTTTTCTTGTAAGTCTATCACTTGCTTTAGGGCTTTCAAAAATGGCAAGTAGTAAAATTTCAGTAGATTCTCTCTTTTTAGATGAGGGTTTTGGTACTCTTGATGAGGAAACTTTAGATATGGCACTTTCAACTCTCTCCTCTTTGAATAATCAGGGGAAATCTATAGGGATAATCTCACATATAAGAGGATTGAAAGATAGGATTAATGTGAAGATATCTGTGGAGCAGATAGGGAATGGGTTTAGTAAAATTAGTGGACCTGGTATTGGTTAGAATCTACTCTAATTAATAGTTGAACCCCATTTTATCGTAACAAACTAGCGTTTATGATCTTTTCAGTATATCCTGTTTTAATCTTTTTTCCCATTAGGGTATTAAATTAATCATACAAGATGCAGATAATGAAAACTATCATTTATTTTGAAACATTAGGACGGATGTAATGAGGCTTCATTCTTTATATTATGATAATAATTTTTATGAAAATGAGAAGATTGTAGTTGATGATAAAAACGAGGTTAACCATTTTATAAAGAGTGTTAGAGGGAATATTGGGGATCTTGTTGAAGTTGTAAATGGAAGAGGTTTAAAGGGTGTTGGTAAAGTTGTTGATTGCTCAAAGAGATCTGTTGTTGTAGAAATTGATACTCTCGAATTAAGAGATTTACCAAATTTTAAGCTTTATATAGCTATATCTCTTCTAAATAAGTCATCAAAGTTAAAACTTTTGGTGGAGAAGTTGACCGAGATAGGGGTTGCTGGAATTATTCCTTTTATATCAACACAAACATCATTTCCAAGTAAAAAGGTTGAATCTTTTAACTCTGTGGCAATTTCAGCTTTAAAGCAATCAAAAGGTTTCTATCTCCCAACTATTGAGAATGTAATCTCTTTTGATAAACTGCTTAAAGAACCATCTTTTGATAATAAATATGTTTCACATTTTGGAGGAACTCCTCTATCATCCGTTGTCAAAGAGGGTAAGATTGTTGTAGTAATTGGACCCGAAGGTGGTTTTACAAAAGAGGAAGTTTACAGATTTAAAGAGAGTGGATTTGGTTTTATAAGTTTAGGATTAAATGTACTTAGAGCAGAAACTGCAGCAATAGCTGTTGCATCAAGGATATTAATAAATTAAGAGGTTGTTTTGAAATTAGGTGAGAAGATAAAAGGAGCTGACTCCATTACTGAGGTTTTCAAGCTTTATCCAAAAGTTATGGAAATGTTTGTTGAAAGAGGTATGCATTGTGTTGGATGTGAAGTTCAAGATTTTGAGACAATTGAGGGTTCATGTTCACATCATAATATAGATTTGGATAAGTTTCTCGAAGAGATAAATGATCTTGCTTCTAAGTAGAGGATTATTTTATGGAAATAGATTATTCAACACCTTTCTATTTTAAGCTTAGAGAAGATTGGTTAACTAATGTTTCCAGAACCTTTACTCTTTCTATAAAGATTTTGCCCTATGACCTCAGAGATCAAGTTGGTCTTGCATATTTGATATGTAGATTTTTAGATACATTGGAGGATGACCCCTCTCTTACAGTTGAAACTAAGATTGAAAGTTTAAACAGAGCTCAAGAGATAATCTCTTCTCCTGAAAAGATAAATGAGTATGAAGATTACTTTAAGCATCTTTCAAATAGTAGGACAATGAAAGAAGCTGATGCTAATCTTTTGAGAGAATCTACTCATATATTTTCATATTTTCATACATATAGAAAGAGTGTAAAAAAAGGGATCTCAAAATGGGCAATTGAGATGGCTGAGGGTATGAAAAAATATTGCTTTGGTATTGATAAACCGGAGTTCTATATAAGAAATAGAGATGAGTTTGAGGAGTACACCTACTATGTAGCAGGAACAGTTGGTAAAATGCTTTCTTCTCTATTTTTACAACATATTAATGATAGTAATGGTAAAATTGGGAAAGTTTTAGAAGAAAATGATATACAGTTTGGAAAAGCTTTACAATATGTAAATATTATAAAAGATGCTAATACAGATATACTTGAAAACAGATGTTTCTTGCCCAAAGATCAAATGGATCAGTATTCACTAAACTATGATGATCTTTTTAAAGAGAGTGGTAAAGATGGAGTAAGTTCTATTCTTAAAGAAACTATTGTTAAGGCTGAAGACTATATTGAAAATAGTATGACGTATATTAAAGCTATACCAATGAGGAATTGGAGAATAAGACTTTTCTGTATCTGGCCTATATTTTTTGCTGTAAAAAGTTTAAATAAAATAAAAGATAATTTAGATATTGTATCATCTTCAAACCAGAAGATAAAAATTAGTAGAAAAGATGTAAAGAGAACAATCTTTTTCTCTATTCCGTCAGGTTTTTTTAATCTTTGTTTAGACACCTATTATAAGGCTTTGAAGAGGTAGAGTTCTTCTAACAGTTTAGCTATTAATTGTCTGCTGAAAATATCCTGTTTTCAGCAGACCATTAATATTAGTGTAAATAGTTATGTTTAACTTATTTTTAATTAGTAAATTCCGGTTGAAACTTCCCAAACTCCCTTTGATAAATTTAATGAACCATCATTTCTTGAAGCCGGAGAGAAAAGCTTAGGAATAAAACCATTTTTAAAACGATTATCACCTATTGGATTTATGGTAAGACCTGGATAATTTTCATTTTTACAAGACCAAGTTTCATCACTCCTGACAATAATAGATCCGAGAGTTAAGAGAGTAACATTGAAATCAAAAAGTTGATCATTGGCAAATATTGCACCACGAGGAGCAACCAAAGCTCCACACACAATTAAAGGAGTTTTATTATCTGTTTCTTCATTCCGTTTTATAATTATAGAGGGACTTCTCCTAGCATGAAGATCACTAGGGGGAGGACCAAAATCAAAAGTTTTAGCTCCGGCAATAAGACCTAAAAAATGATCATTTGTCTTTACTTTATCAGCTAATCCTTCGTATACAAAACTTTCCTTGTCTTTTTTAAAATCAGCAGTTGTTTTATCAAGCATATCTTTGACTTCACTATAATAAATAAATATCTCCAATTATTTCAATACTACTACTCTTTGTTACAATCGAAAGTTCACTACAAACCTCACCTTTAACTTTAGCATGTCTTCTTCCATTATCTATGGTGATTATATCGACATTTGAAAGAGGAACATTTTTGTATGTTGTATCATTGCCTGTGCTAGTGTTAAGGTGTGTAATATCTGCAGTTTGCAATCCTTCTGCATCTTTTTTTAATTCAATGGTTACTTCCCCCTCTGTTTCAATATGCATCCTTTTTTCCTTACCGGCATCACTAATATTTTCGGTATACTCTTTATAAAGTTTATTATGAATAAGAAACCAACCTTTAGTAAAATTACCCCAAAAACGAGGAGAGTTACTCTTGTAATCTTTTTTAAAAAGGGTTGTAAACCCATCAATAGGGTTGTAATTCTTAGGGTCAAATCCGGGTATATCGTACATATGAGAAGGGATACTGCTTTTTCTATTAAAATTATCAACAATACCCATGTTGAATTCAGGAGCAGGAGGGTTTGAATCCCAACCTGGAGTTCCAAAGAAACTTTTAGAATCTGTTGCAGAAACTACATCACCATAGAATAATGGACTTTCCTGAATATATATTGGACACTCTGCATAAATATCACCATAAAAATTACGACTGGTATCCCATACATAATCAAAATGGGTATTAGTAATACATTCAGCATATTTTAGCATGCACTGAGGTTTTATTCCACTATTTTTAATAGTAACAAATCTACCATTTTTTCTGGCTGTTGATACAATCTTAAAACCTGAATCTTCTCTAACAACAGAATATTCAACAGATGTTCCATTATTAATATCCTTCAAAGATTCATCTCCAGGAATCCATGAAAGGGTATCTTTATCTGTTGTAAGGAACTGATTAAGGGCTATATCATTCATACCAGCAAAACCACGGACCCAACCGGCATGTGCACTCCAATACAAATCATAATCATCTGTAGCATAATTTGTTCTATAAACCCCATTTTTTGAGATAATGAACGAGCCACTTACCAGTATAAACATAATAAGTACAATCATTATCGCAACGGCTAACACACTTCCTTTTTTTTCATTTCCAGATATCATATGCATCATTCCCTATAAACAGTTTCTAATTTCTTATGGTTACATAACTTTTCATAAAAGCATCTTTTTTAACTCTGCCCTTTTCTCTCTCTATCTTCAATTTTACATAGCATCTTTTATAATTTCCGTCATACTCAAACCCTGAAGAATCAAGATCAAAGATATATGACTCTAAATTTAACTTTCGAGGAGTGTTCCATGAAGTACTATCTTTTCTGGTAATTCTGTAAAGAGAACTATCTTTATTGATGGAATATCTGACAGTATGGGTAGTATTAGGGAACTCTATCTCAATCCTTTTAGTGAAACTGCCACCATCCAAAGACCAATTGCCATCCATATCTCCGGAACTGCTCATAAATTTAACTTCGCTTCCATTTCTTATATCTTTGTTTATCATATAAATCAAATTACCCAAAAAGTCTTGAGTATTTTCTTCAAAGAAAACTTTTCTATTTAACTCAACAGAGTTAGATATAAGAAGGAAAGTACCCGAAAGAACAAATGAAACAATTAAGCCGGTTATAATAGTTTCTAATAGTGTAAAGCCTTTTTTTCTCATAGTATTAACCTCAACTCTATCAATTAAATATCTTCATCAAGTATGTTTTCATAAGGAATATAGGTGGTAAGTTCAACTTTTTCATTGTTTCCCATGGGACTTAACCAGCTGATAGTCCCCACAACTTCCATTAAATAGTTTTGTTTTTTACACCTACTGAACCCCAGACCTTTCTTCTTTTTTTGGCCCGTAATTATTATTTCATAATTAGTACTACCATTTCCTGCAGTCTTAAATCTGTTTTTTTCGGAAAAAGGAACTATTTTTTGATGAACCATAATATTTCCGTTTACACCACAATAGTATTCCAAATTGCTCTGTAAAATAGCATAAGCCTCTCTCTTGTAACTATTGTTTAATGATATTCTATCAAAAATAACAAATGAGGATAGTGTAGCTCCAACAGAAATTGCCAGAATTGTGCTGGCAACCAATACCTCAATAAGTGTTACACCTTTTTTCATATTTTTCTCCTGTGAAGACATAAAATCCGGTTAATAGTAAAAATTTAACCTCTATAAAAATACCACTCATTTTTTTATTTAAAACGAGTACTTTTATTTAAGGTTCTTAAATCTGTATTCTAATTATAACAAATGTATCAACAAACACCTAAGCTCCTTAAAACACTATACTCTTGTTAACAGATATAAGAAACCAATCGCGTTCAATTATAATTAATATAATACTTAGTTTCTTTTTTCTCAATATTTTTTTATACCGGACTAGCAAAAAAAAATAGTTTTAATAGTTATCTGTATAAACTTATTTCTATTATGTTTTGATATATAGTATCTATTGTGCAAGTGGTTTTTTTTATTTATTACCATGAATCCAGCTTAATTTGAGTTTAATATGGTCATTTAACATATTCTTTAGTGTAATAATCAAAAATATTTATATAAAGGTAATGTTTTATACTTCTATAGCTATAATAATATAGTTGCTATATTTAGGATATTAAGGATAACGGGAATACTGTTAGTAAGAGGTTGTTTTGTCATAACTTCTAAAGTAGGATCTGCTGATAAAGGATTGGATTTAAGTTGCTTTGCTATTTCTATAGATTTT
Organism: Candidatus Cloacimonadota bacterium; assembly: GCA_002742935.1. GTDB lineage: Bacteria > UBA4055 > UBA4055 > UBA4055 > UBA4055. The sequence goes on from PDON01000071.1 coordinate 28,303, forward strand.
TTAATAAAATGGATAATACGTTAGAAAAGTTCAGATGAAAACAAAAAAGATCTCATTTAGGAGATCTTTTTTGTTTAATGATTTAAAAATTAAATTCTAGAACGATTTAGCACAATCAGTTATCTTAATATTTTCCGATATAATATAGGAAGGAACTGAAGTAGCTACCGGTGATCTTCTTCCATAAGTATTTGATTGATTCATTGAAACTGATTTACCGGAAACCTTTAAAACATTACCAAATACAGCTCCAAAACTATCAGTAATTCTAGAAGAGAAGATAGGGGAGATTACCTTACCATCCTCTATGAGAAGAGCATTAAACCTTGAACTTCCGGTAAAAATGCCTTTATTTGGGTTAGGCATATTTATATAGTGAAGAGCAGGGATATATAATACCTTTCCCATACCTTTTGTTGCTTCAATTGGGCAAGCTTCTCCATCTCCGGTTTTAAGGGATAAACTTATACCGGTAACACTATGAGCTGTAGGTTTCTTATTGTATTTGGCAGCTGCAGTTGAACCATAGATAAGGTTTTTAAATTTACCTTCTTCAACAAATGGGAAAAATTCTCTTTTTCTTCCGGAAAGATCAAATTTAAACTTAAATGTATTATCGTCAGAAGGATCGTCAGCAAGTGTAATCTTTTCACTTAAAACCTTATCCCCAAACTTTTTACCGGCATTCCAACCACGATCCTCTTCATAAGCTTCACCACTGAACCCGGTCCAAACAGCAGATCCAATAAGCTCTGCAATAGCTTCTGCTCCAAGCATTACTTTATACTCATTTGGCTTAACATAGAATCCATCATTATTTTCATAAACCTCAAGGAGTCTCTTAAAATGTTCAATAGTATCATTAGTAGAGAATTGATCTTTTCTCCATCCACTTTGTACATGGTTGAGTTCCCAAAGCTTTTCAGGATGCTTTAAAACTATATTAAATGCTTGATCTGTACCTTTTCTAAATACTGAGTTTTTATTTGCTGTTGATACAAAATAATACTCTGTAGATCCACTTGACCAAGATCCCGAGAAGTTGTACTTATCTCCTACCTCATCAATAATTGCTTTATAAGATTTTGCCTTAAATTCAGGATTCATAGAGAAAAGATCTTCATCAAATTGATCGCATTGCTCAATAGTTTCTTCAACTTCATCTATAATTGGAGTATAATCTTTATCTTTCCCTACTTCAGCTTTTTTTATTGTAAGCTCTAGCGCTTCTCTCAAGTACTCTAAAGATGTTACCTCTCCCAGTTGTGTATGAGAACCCTGTTTTTTACCATTGGTAACTTCAATATCCAATCTGGTAAGCTCTTCAGATGTAGAAAGAGAAACAGAGTTGTTTCCAATCCTCATTAAATGGCTTTTTTCATGATGATACAGAATAGAGGCTACAATACCCTTTTCCATCGCTTCATCTCTTATGGTATCTATATAATTTTTAACACTATTATCCATTTCTACTCCTTTTCACCTGTAATAACATTATCAAACTTTACAACAGGAATTCCATGTCCCAATTGCATTACCTGATTAGGTTCTCCCTTACCACAATTGTTTACTTGACCAACCATCCATGTAGATTTATCTCCTACAGCTGTTAAATTTCTGTAAAAATCAAGAGTATGACCTTGGTAGGTTGGATTTTTAAGAACTCTTGTTTTTTTACCATCTTTGACTTCCCAAGCAATCTCACAACCAAAGTGGAAATGTTCTCTGTTTGAACCTATTGACCATGAAACAGGGTTATCAACTACAATACCATCTTCAGTATTTGCAATAATATCTTCTAAAGTTCCATCTTCACCCGGTTCAATATTTACATTGGTCATTCTATCAATTGGAGCTCTGTAGAAAGATGTTGCTCTTGCTGCTCCACCGCTTTTGGTAAATACCTCTCTACCGGCTTTTTCATTAGCCTCATTAATCATAGCTCTTGAGGTTAAACAATCAACCAGTTTCCCCTTTTCTATAAGCATATAATCTCTTTCAGGAGATCCTTCGTCATCAAAACCAAAGGTACCCGGAGAGTTCTCAATTCCACCGTAAGCACTTACATTAAGTTTCTCACTACCATATTGTAATTTTCCAAATGAATCTAAATTAACAAATGATCCTCCTGCGTAAGAGAGCTCGTAGCCTAATATTCTATCAAGCTCAAGAGGGTGTCCTATTGTTTCATGAACCTGTAAAAAACCTTGTCCCGGAAGAAGAATAACTGATCTTTCCTTGTATTTAAGTTTTTCAGCCTTTACAAGAGATGAAAGTTCACTTTTTAGTCTGTCTGTATGGTTTTCAAAAAGATCTTTATTGGTTAACATCTCCCAACCTCTGCTTCCATTACCAGGAGTAAAAAGATCAAGGCTTCTCTTCTGAATCTCGTTATCACTATCCATTGCCATAATAGTCATTGAAGCAAAAGTATTTGTAAGCTTTCTATCTATTTCAGTACCTTCACTATTAAAGAAATAAACATTTTTCTTTTGGAAGTTTATATAAGCGTATCTTCTAACAATCCAATCCTCTTGTAAGCTATTATCAAGATTTACAAGGAAATCAATCTTATCATCAAGAGAAACCTTAAAAGGATCTTTTTCAACAGGTGATGAATAGGATGATATATGCTTTTCCAAAGAGCCCATATTTAAAGGAGCTTTAACTAAGATTGATGCTGTTTTTGCATTCTCATAAGCCATATCAAAACAGTTTTCAATATCGTTTAAATTACTGGTTGCGGCAAAACCCCAAGAACCTCCAAATAGAACACGGACTCCAATACCACACTCAAAAGTAGTATCATTCCCCTCAAGATTCCCATCATATATTACCAATGTTTCAGAATCATCATTCTCATGATATCTTGTATCAACATATGATGCCCCTTTTTTCATAGTTCTTTCAATATTTTGAACTATGTTGTTTTTTAGTACTTGATTCATACTCATTACCTTTCTTTACTATATATTGTTTATATCAACACAACTAATAAAAAGATCTAATTTTAGCTCTAGATATAAATAGTTTAGTACAATTACTTTCTCTACAACCAGATCTTATTACATGTATATATAAACTAAATTAGTTGTTAGTGCAATCAATATCTTAATCTATTTAGGATCTTATTAGTCTGTTCTTTTACTAAATATTAATAAAAATATTCGAAATATTTTATTTAAGCCTTTTATTAGCCATTAGCTTTTTATATATTATTCTCACTAGGTAATTGATATAAATAGGTGTTTTAGTTTGTAGCAATGATTTAATTACAACCCTAAAATGAGACTTAGACATATCATATTTGTATAATATATTTTAAAAGGGCTTTATGATAGAACTCACGGTAGATCTGAAAAAATATAGAGAAGAGCAAAAAAGGGATCTTCAAGAGATATCTGATAGTATAAAGATAAACATTAAGTATCTTGAAGCTATTGAAAAAGAGGATTATGGTATTATTCCTGATGCTTATAAGAGAATGTTTATATCCTCTTATGCTAAAGAGTTGGGGCTTGACCCTGAAGAGTTGTTTGCAGATAAGGTAAAAGAGAGAAGTTATCAGGAAAGTAGAGATAATCAGAGGAGCGGAAATAGTGAAAAAGATAATGAAACTTTTCATACTATTTTTGATTATATTGAGAAGTATAAAAGTCAAATTTTGATTGCTTTTGTTGTTCTTGTTGTATTTATAAGCTTTTTTGTTGTTAAAAATTTTTGGGAAAATATTAAGGGAGCTCCGGAAAAAATTAATGTTGTAACAGCAGCCGGAATTAATAATAGCAATTTTGATAATTCTATTATTGTCAATGAAGATAGCAACAAAAAGGATTTTTTGGATATAATAAAGGTTTCTGTTTTGGTAGAGGATTCTTGTTATGTAATATACTTTTCAGATAGCAGTAGGGTTAATGAGAAACTTTTACTTGCAGGTGATAGCTTGGTTTTGGAAGCTGAAAATAGAGTTGAGATGAAGGCAGGGAAGGTTGAATCTTTAAAACTTTTTGTAGAAGGAGAAGAGAAAAGAGGGTATAAAGAGGGTAAAAAGGGTACAGCTTTTATTCAGGTTATCAAGGGGGAGTCTCCAAAGTTGATAAGACGATCTGAAAAGATTGTAAATTATTTAAAAGTTAGATCCGGTAAAGAATAAAAAAAGCTCCCATTTGGGAGCTTTTTTTGTTAGGTTCTTAAAATTACATATATTTTTTAGCAAGTTCAAATCCCATTTTTACAGCTTTAAGATTAATCTCTTCTGTTCCTTTTGGAGCATTATCCAAAACGGCTTTAATAACATTTGCCTCACTAATAAGACCTGAAAGTTTAGTAAATATACCTGCAGCAATTACTGCAGCAAAGAGAGTCTTTCCAAACTCCTCTTTAGCTATCTCAATGAGCTCAACTTTAATAAGCTTTTGAGTAATATTTTTTGGTACATTTGGAGTTAAATTAGGATCAACAATAATTATAGCATCCTTTTTCATCTCCTTAAAGTAGATATCAAAAGATTTTTGATGCAATGAAAGGAAGAAGTCCAGATGTTCTGTTTTTGGATATTCTATTCTATCCTTATCAAATACAACATCAACCTTTGTTGCTCCACCTCTTACCTGTGCAGTATAAGTTGGTGTTTGAATAGCCTTACCACCTTCAAATACTACATAACTATATGCTAGAATCTTACCTGCCAAAATAACACCTTGACCACCTACTCCAGCAAATCTAGCTTCATAATGTTTCATTTTTAGCTCCTGATTCTAACTAGTTACTTTTTCTTTGCCTTGAGCAATGTTTTGAACACCTTCATAAGCTTCACAATATTCGGTTTTAGATCTGTTGTAATGTCTCCATTCGCTAAAATCCATATCAGGAGTTACAAACTCACCTGTAATAACCTTATTTTTAAGCTCTTCTGCTTTCATCTTTTTAGCTTTTAACAGAGGTATCTCTCTGCTAGCAATCCAGTTAATAAGTTGAACAGGATCACTCATCTTATTTTTTCTACCATATTGGGTGTGACAATTTGAAACAGCTTCAATAACGGAGAAACCCTTGTTTGAAAAACCTTTGAATATATAATTTTCAAGGATCTTCCCTTTTTTTACAATAGATCTTGCAACATAGGTAGCACCTGCCGATTCAGCCAACTTACAGATATCAAAACTAGGATCAATATTACCGTAAGCTGTAGTACTTGCTTTACTTCCTAAAGGAGTAGTAGGAGAGTGTTGTCCACCTGTCATACCATAAATATTATTATTAACAATAATCATTGTTATATCTATGTTTCTTCTACAAGCATGAATAAAGTGATTTCCTCCAATTGCTGTAGCGTCTCCATCTCCGGAAAATACAATTAGATGTTTTGCAGGTTGAACTAACTTAATTCCGGTGGCAAAAGTTAATGCTCTACCGTGAGTTGTATGTAGGGTGTTAAAATCTACATATCCGGGACCACGGCTTGTACAACCAATACCGGATACAAATGCTACATCATTTTTATCCCAACCCATTCTATCTATAGCTCTCAAAAGAGCTTTCAGTACCATTCCTATACCACATCCTGGACACCAAAGATGAGGGATTTTATCCATTCTTAGATACTTTTCATAATTAAAGGCCATTATTTTACCTCCTTGATTAGGCTGAATATTTCATCAGGAGGAATTGGAACTCCACCCACATGATTTATTCCAAAGATTCTAGTTCTACCGGCAGCATACCTCTGTAAAATCTTATAAAGCTGTCCCATATTCATTTCAGGAACAATTACAGAGTCAACTCTTTCACAAATTTTTTGAACAGATTTTTCCGGTAGTGGCCATAGTACTTTAGGTCTAAATAGACCGGCTCTAATACCAGCAGCTCTCGCTTTATCAACTGCCACTCTTGCACCTCTTGCAGTAGAACCGTATGCAAATACTGCTATTTCAGCATCCTTCATTTTATAGGATTCATAATCAATTATATCCTCTTTATTGTACTCAACCTTTCTGATTTGTCTTTCTTGATCTGCTTGTACAATTTTTGGATCTGTAGTAGGGAAACCTGTTTTATCATGATTTAGACCTGTAACATGATATCTGTACCCCTCAAAAAAGTTAGCCATTGGAGGTACATCTCCGTAGGCAGTATCATAAGGGAAATATTTATCAGGTGGTACAGTTGGTTTCTCTCTGTCATGAAGTACTAAGTTCTCTTTTTTAGGTAACTCAATAGCTTCACTTAAGTGACCAAGTACCTCATCTAAAAGAAGAATTACCGGCATTCTATATTTTTCAGCAAGATTAAAAGCTTTAATAGTAAGAGTATAGATCTCTTCCGTATAAGCAGGAACAATAGTTATTGTAGGGTGATCTCCGTGAGTACCCCATTTTGCTTGCATAATATCAGCTTGAGCAAGTGCTGTAGGCAAACCGGTAGAAGGACCTCCTCTCATAACATTGCAAACAACAACCGGAACTTCTGTCATGTAAGCAAATCCTAAGTTCTCCTGCTTAAGAGAGAATCCCGGACCACTTGTAGCAGTTAACGATTTAGCTCCCGCTAATGAAGCACCTATTACAGCACCCATAGCAGCAATTTCATCTTCCATTTGGATAAAAGTTCCACCAATTTTAGGTAAAAGTTTTGACATAGTCTCAGCTACTTCAGAAGATGGTGTAATTGGATAACCTCCAAAAAACCTACAACCTGCATCAATGGCAGCAATTGCAACCAACTCATTTCCTGAGTAGAATCTGACATCCTTTTTCAAAATAAACCTCTTTCATATTTAATCAGAATTATAATAGTAATAAAAACACCTTCTAAAAACTTAGACAATTTTAATTGCAAAGTCAGGACAGTGCATTTCACAAAGTCTACACTTTGTACAATTGTTTGGATCGTCAACCGTAACCATTGTACCATTCCATTTTACCAATGTTTCTGTCATTTTCCATACATTGGTAGGACACATCTCTACGCACATACCGCAACCTTTACAGGCATCTTTCCACAAAGCCACAGTAACAGGCTCATCCTTGCCCTTTCTTTTACCATTGAAATCGGTAAAATATTCAGGAAGGTTACTCTCGTTTTCTGACATATTTTCCTCTTCTTTAAACAAACATAACCGGACTAGCCGGTTTTTTTTATAGTCAGAGAAACTTGACCTCTGACAGATAAAATATACAACATAAAAACTATACCGTAAACCCTCCGTTATGTTAAATTGTAACTTCTAACAAATATATACAGTTTTACCTTTTTAGGTATAAAAATATCAATATACAGAATTAAAATAGTGTAAAATATTTATAAATTATTATATTATTTCTAAATTATTTGCAAAAAAAAGATTTTTTTTCAAAGATTTAATTTAAGAGTATCATAATATATTTTAAAACTACTTCTTGATAATAATAAGTCTCAATTTTATCAAGAGCTTCTTAAATTGAACTTATTGCTATGTTTACTATTTTTTATATGTAGTGATGATTGGTGTAATTTTATGTTTTATAATTGTTAAAAAGCAGTGATATTGATCAAAAATCACTGCTTTTAGAGATAGCTTTTCTATATTTTTTGTAATGCTAAAACTATTCTACTCCATTAAGAAGTAGTAGCTTAGTCCAAATCTAACAAAATATGAGAACCCATAAAGCTTCATATTTTTTTGAGAATCTTGAGATTCACGAAGCTTCTCATCATCGTCATTCTTTAATCTTCCATAATATGTAAATTTATAGTTTAGATCTAAGTTTATTGCAATGTTATTATTGATGAAATACTCATTTTTGAGATTTACTTTAATTGATCCTCCATTAGTCTCAAATGTACCATTCTGCATAGATGTAGAATCTGCGTGTGTTGTAAAAGGATCTTCGTTAGAGTTTGGGTCATCCATAGTAAAGAAGTTGTTCTCATAATCTAAAACATTACTTTTAGTTATTCCTGAAGGTAAATTTCTTGGTATTGAAAGATATGTTTTAAGATCAAACCTTTCATAGCTTATACCTGTACCCAAAGATATGATATAGTTTTTTATAGGACTTATTCCTAATGAGTAATCTACACCAAGAGACCAAGTTCTGGAATCATAATGTCTGCTACATTCAAATTCCGGTATATTCTCATAATAGAAATCCCATGATCTCTCATCTTTCTGATAATCAAAATAGCATGAAAGGTCGTAGCTTAACATTATTAGGCTTTTCTTATCTAAATATTTATATATTGAATATTCGATGTAAAAGCCATTGTAAGATGTTGGAGCTTCCAGTTTAGATCCATTTTCTTCAGAGTGTATCTTTCTGTTTTCTTGCTCGTTAAAATTATCAAAAAAATTGTCCAATTGTTTAGAATCAAATTTGCTAAATTGATATCCTGCTTTACCTCCTACGAGAACGTGGTAGGAGCCCATAGCATTCAAAGATGATGCAACTAAGATCATTGTCAAAAGTATCAGCTTTTTCAAGTTTACTCCATTGTTAAAATATTGTTAAGTTTATTTCTGAACTATTCAAACAGTTTTGTTTAGTGATTTACTTATGTTTATCTACCAAATATTGGATCGAATTTAAAACCTTTTAATCAGTCTGTATTTAATCTATCTTAGTAAAACTGTAAGATAAGTTCAATGACTTATTGTCAATATACAAAAAAAGAAGCTGAAATTCCAGCTTCTTTTTTTAAAAATATTAAAATGAAATTTATAGGAAAGAGAACGCCTTAGATATTGTTATATCCCCTTTAGCTTTTTTAAATCTCCATCCTCTAATTTTATTTCTTATACACTTTTCAACTTTTTTACCGCCTCTTGAGTTTGACCACTTACTGGAGACAATAACCACTTTTCTAACTTTACCGTTACTTTTAATAGTGAATCTAATTGTTATTGCTCCGGTTAAAGTTTTATATGTTGATCTTGCGGCTTTAACACATTTATCAAAAGATTTAACCTTCTTTTCAATATATCTATTTATTTGAGAGTTGGTTCTTCCGGATTTTTGTTCCCCTTTCTCAACTCTTAATTCAGATACTCTGACATTTTCTATACCCTCAACAGTAGAAACTTCTCCAAAATCTGAACTTGCAAAGAAATCATCTAGAGATCCTCCTGAATAATCTATAGAAGCACTCTCTTTACCAACACCTTTTGTTGTTCCACCTCCGCTTCCACTGCCACTTAGAGTTCCACTTTTTTTAAGTGTACTGGCAAAGTTATTATTTCCTGCTGTTCCCTCATATTCAGAGTATTTAACGGCACCTGAAGATCTATAACCCTTTTTGAGAGATTGTATCCTCTGAATTTTACTGGATACTTTTATTCTTGCTTCTCTCTCTCTTCTTTCTTTCTTGGCAACTCTTCTTGCTCTTCTGTTCTTCTTATCTATAATTCTCTGTTTTTCACTCTTTTTATTAAGTTGGTTTTTATCTTTTGTGCTAATATCTTTTTCAACAGTTTCCGAGATTTTTTCCTGTATTATCTCCTTTTTAATATCAGAATCATCAGAAACATCTGTATCGTCTAAAGGTATTACTATCTTTTCTTTAGGCTCTTTAAATTCAACCTCTTTTTTTGTTATAAAATGGACCGTTCTTTTTATCTTTTTTTCTTTGAGAATTTCTCTATCAGGTCCCTTTGTTGATATATTGATGGCAATAAAGAATATAGTAAAATAGATAATACCGGTTATTAGTAATACTCTATAAAATCTTTTATCCATTCTTTTTGAAGATTCACGATTTGTATTATTCATTTGTGACATATTTAACCTATTTACCAATCGTTAATAATTTAATATCTACAAAACCAGCTTTGCCACATGTATTCATCACTTTTGTAATTGTAGAATAGAGAGTAGCTTCATCAGCTTCAACTATAATTTCCCATTTAACTTCATCATTAATAATGCCTTCTTCAATACCTCTTTCTCTCAACTCTTTTTCCAAAGATACTTTTTCTTCCGCAAACTTTTCTAAACCTTTGAGAATCTCTTCATAATATTGAGATAAGGTATCACTACTTGTTATCTGAGATGTGTATTCAGGTAAAACATCTGAATCAACATTATTCTTTAGCTTTATTTCTGACGGAGTAACAACAATAGTAGATATATTTTTTGCTTTATTTCTTGTATCTGAATAGGTAAGTTCATTTTCAGGGTCTTTTTTTATGAGGTTACCATCAGCCGAAAATGATTGAAGGAGGAATAGAAGTATAATTGTCATTATATCCATAAGCGAGGTTAGAGACAACCCTTCCTCTTCATGTATCTTCCCTTTACTATAATGTTTTATATTAGAAGCTCTCATCTATTTAACCGCCAAAATTTGTTATAGGAAAAAGTTCAACTGTTTTATCATCTTTTATGTAGCTTTTTGAAGCGTCTATGCTGCTAATTACAGTTTGATAATCAATATCTCCATCAGCAGATATAGTTATTTTTAGACCATCAGATAACTCCATATTCTTTTCTGTAATAGTTTCTTTGATTTTTACCAAAAGATCATTCAGTTTACTGAAAGAGGAGCTATCAAATCCATATTTTTTACTATAAACAGCTTCAATTTCCGGATCTAGACCTGATGTGTCTTTTAGAGAGTACTCTTTCTGGTTTATCTCTGTAATAAAAGGCTTAAACTCATCAATAACCCTCAACCTGCCACCAAAGATACTAACTATAAAACCTTCCTTGGTTATTACAAGATTTAAATCTAATTTCTTCTCTTCAGTATCACTTGGTTCTTTCTCTTCAATCTGTTTTGTTGCATCGGTTTCAATTCCGGCAGGCAAATTGACATTTAATACTCTCATCTTAACCATCTCAGCTGCAGAAAGTAAAACCGGTATTAAAACAACCATAAGATTCATGATAGGAAGCATACTAACTTCAGATTTGTCAAAGTTTACGCCACTTCCTTTTCCCTTCTTGGTTTTACTAAATGATGGTTCAAAAGCCATAAAACACCCCTAGGATTTGTTTACTCTATTAGCTGAATTTATAAACTTAACAGACCATTCATCAATATCATCAATAATTGCTGTTGTCTTATTAGTAATAAAGGTGTAGAAAAAGTTCATTGGTATGGCAATAATAAGACCGGCAATAGTAGTACCCATTGCTGCACTAATACCAGATGAAAGTTGTTGAGTCTTAAGATGGTCAGCAGCATTAGCCACAGCATCGAAAGCAATTATCAATCCAAATATAGTACCCGCAAGACCAATGAGTGTAGCAACATTTGCTATAAGATTTATGTATGATACTCTTGCTTGAAGTTTTGGCATTATCTCCATCATCTTCATATCAATACCATCTTGTAAATCTCTAGAGCTAAAATTTTCTGTTGATTTTTTCGCAAAATCTAAACCTTCTGATATTACTTGAGGAAGTAGTTTAGGTTTTGCCGAGTCACATATAGACTTTGCTTTATTAAAATTTCCTTCATGTATAAGTTTAAAAACTTTTTTCATGAATTTTTCAGGGTTCATTAAATTAGACCTGAAAAGGAAAAGTAATCTTTCCAAAGTGATTACCAACCCTATGATTCCAACTGCCAAAAGAATCCACATCCAAAAGAAACCAACATTTTCGCCACCTGCAGTAAGACTACTTTGGCTACTAAACTGATCAAAGAAGATCTCAAGAAATCTTTTCATTACCTACTCTCTATCTTAGTTTATGTTTATTAGTTTTGAAATTTTGAAAGAATAAAAATCTATATTTTTGATAAGATCATTAACCTTATAATTTATTATTGATCCACATGTTAATGCTGGTATTGCAACAAACAATCCGGCAATGGTAGTACCCATCGCTGCACTTATTCCTGATGCTAATACTTTTGAGGCATCCGCTACATTGTGCCCTCCAACTGCATCAAAGGCTATTATTAGTCCAAAAATAGTTCCGGAAAGACCAATAAGTGTAGAAATATTCTGTAAAAGAACTATAAAATTAGTTCTTCTTCTAAGTTGTGGGAAAATTTCAAGTTTTGCTTCATGTATTGCATCTTTTAAATTCTCTCCTCTGTTTAAATTCTCTTCTCCCAAACCTCTGGAAATTATCTCTGCAAGCAAGGACTCCTCTTCCTGTGCTATTCTTATTCTCTTTCTGGCAGATCTTAAATCTCCTCGCTCTAAATCTTTCATTAGAGGGTTTACAAAACCCTTATAATTTATTCTTGATTTCCATAAAATTATAAATCTGTCCAAGACAAGTACCAGGGAAAAGAATCCAATTATAGCCAGTATATACATAAAAATGTAAGCAGGGTTCTCATTTCCGTTATTGTACTCACTAATAGTTTTGAATTGATCAATAAAAATTAACAAAAAACTTTTCATCTTCATTGTTCCTAAAACTTAAACAATCAAATTTCGGTTAGTAAAATAATAATTAAAACCACTTGATACAATTAATTTTTTATAAAAATATAAATTGTCCTCTAACAGGCATATATAAGGAAAGTTTGTATTTAAAAAAAGTTTCTTTTCCAAGCTATCCTCTGGGGTGAAATTGTTTGTGTATCTCTTTTAAGTGAGTCTTACTTATATTTATATATATTTGAGTTGTTGATATATCTTCATGACCCAAAAGTAGTTGAATAGACCTTATATCTGCACCTCCTTCAATCAAGTGTGTAGCATAGCTATGCCTCAATGAGTGAGGATGAAATTTTTTGGATAATCCGGCATTTTTTAAACTTTTTCTAACAATTTTCCATATTCCCATTCGTGATAATGGTTTGCCTCTTCTATTCAGAATCAAGTAATTATCAGAATTTTCATTTAAAAGGAGCAGTCTGAAATTTTTTATATATTCAGAAAATATATCTTTTGTAGATTTACCAAAGGGTACAAATCTCTGTTTGTTTCCCTTTCCTTTAATGAGGATGAGCATATCATCTAAATTTATTTTATCTATTTTAAGATCTATTACTTCACTTACTCTTAATCCACAAGAGTACATAAGTTCCATAATTACAAAGTTTCTTATATCCAAGAGTTTATTTTTATCCAAGGATCCAAACAGCTTATCTACCTCCTCTATTGTAAGTATTTCTCTGTCTCCATTATCAAAAGAGTATGATTTGAAGTGAAGGAACGGGTTTTCTTTAACTTTTTGTGATTTTTTTAAGAAAGTATAAAAATTTTTAAGAGATGATATTTTTCTTGATAGTGATCTTTTTTTGTAGGATAAATCATCTAGTAAAGCAATATATTTCTCACAGAAAGATTGGCTTACTTCACTAAGAGAAATATCCTCCTGTTTACAGTATTCAAAAAAATGGATAATATCATTTTCGTATGATTGAATACTGTTTTTTGATAAACCTTTCTCAATAGTAAGGTAGGTTAGATAGCTATTGATTAAGTTGTTTTTTTGTTTCAAAATCTAAACTTTCCTCTTTAGCATTATTACCTAATAATGTATCGGGAGTTATCTCTATTGTATCCTTTTCTACACTGTTTAAACTGTCTAATTTTTCATTTTTATTTGCGGCTAAATCAGAAGGCAAATGGCTTTCATCAACTTTAACATTACTGTTTACTTTAGCTTTAACAGGTTCTTTAGATTCTTGATATAAAAATTTATAATAGTAAAAAGCTCCTCCGGCTAAGAGTAATATAAAAGCTATATAGAGATAAACTTTAGAACCTCTTTTTTTATTTCCACTAAAACTGTATTCAATCTGTTTTATATTATGTTTTGCAAGATCCTCTTCAATTTGCTTTCTCTCTGTAACCTCTTTTTTTGCTTCATCAATAAATGAGCTTGTTATATCTATTTTTGTGTTCTTTTCTACCTCTTCAATAAATGATGTTGTAAAGCTTGTTTTTCCACTTTCCGCTTTGTTAAGGTTTTTTTGCTCATTTATATCCATAGCTTTATTTAACCAATCATATTTTTCTTCAATAGAAGTAGGATTTTTAGTCTCTTTAACTATGTTATTACAACCTTTATTTCCACATCTAAATTGGTTTACTGTTCCACAATTTTTACAATACACCTCATTATTTATATTAGGTTCTCCAAAATTAACCTTGGATCCACAAGTTACACACCTTTCAACCATAAAGATACCACAAGAAGGACAGGTCGAAAATGCTAAAAGCCTTCCCTTTCTATATCTATAATAACTTTTATTATTGTTATATCTCCATTCAATATCGCCATATTTTAGATAGAATTTACCAATACTGTGTTTTGCACCACAACTACATTCAACTAGTTTCATTTCGTTTCCACAGCTACAGGAAAGGAGATCATAATCTAAGGAAAACTCTTCACTTTTACCACAAATAGAACAGATTATTTTTTCACTGCTTTTTCCACATATATGACAATTGAAGTAAACAGTATCCTTGTACTCTAGAGGAAAGTTTGTTTTTTTATCAATGGTTTCATCATGGTCTTGATCATAAAATTGATTAACAATTCTTCTCTCTTCTTTTATAACTTTACTCTTTTCGTTAGAGGTATTGTTCTCTTTACTCTGCTTCTTTTTTTCTTCCTCAAGTGCCAGAGCAATCTCTTTAGCCTTACTAAAATCAATTTTAAAATCTTTTTTATCAGGTTTTTCTTCTATCGAAATTTTATTTTGAACTATTTCAGCATCAGAAATCTCATTTTCTTTTACTTCGTCAACTTTTAGATCATATCTTCTTCTGTCCCTTTTTTTATCTTTTTTCCTTTTTATAAACTCTAAAATTCTATACTGTTCATCCTCATTCTTTGGTGTTCTCAATACCAAAGTTTGATTTTTACAACCATCTTTTGTACAAGTTACCTTGTTATGGGTATTACAATTTGCACAAAGTACATACCCGGGTTTACTAGAATCGGTAAAGTACTCTCTTTCACCACAAAAAGAACATTTTACTGCTGTTATTTCTTTACACTGCGGACATCTTCCATATAATCCAAATCTGTATATAGGTCTTTTACTCATAGATTATCTCGTCCTCAAGATAAATTATTGTATAATAAACGAACATCACTCCAAACCTTAAAAACATGGTAGAGGGACAATAGTAATATATATGATATATTGGGATTTCAAAAGAAAATTTTAATATAAACCCCTCTTTAAGGTTTTAAAGCGGGGTTTATGCAACTATAGTTTTACATGTTTGAAGAAAGCTTTGTAAGCTTTGTAGGTGTGATATATATCTATCTTAGATGCAACCTCAAACGGTGAGTGCATTGAAAGAACAGGAACTCCACAGTCCACAACATCCATTCCGTAAGCAGCCATATATTGAGCAATGGTACCACCACCACCTTGATCAACTTTACCAAGTTCTGTAGTTTGCCAGTAAGCATTATCTTTGTTGAAAGCTTTTCTTACTTCAGCAACAAACTCTGCATGTGCTTCGTTTGAACCTCCTTTTCCGCCGGATCCTGTAAATTTAGTTAAACAAACTCCACAACCAATTTTTGCAGCGTTCATCTTCTCATTAACACTTGCCCACTCAGGATCTATTCCTGCGTTAACATCAGAACTAAGGTGTTTTGAGTTCTCAAGAGATTTTATAAGGGTGTTGTAATCACTTTTTCCGTAGAAGCTTATTACATCATTAACCATTCTCTCAATAAGATTTGAGTTTGCTCCACTATTACCCATTGATCCAATCTCCTCTTTATCGAAGAAAATAGTCATTGAGTTTTCTTTTATTCCCTCATTTTCAGCATCAAATAGAGCTACCATACCAAGGTATGAGCAGATTCTGTCATCATGTCCGTGGGAACCCACAAAAGATCTGTCAAAACCTATATCTCTTGATTTTCCTGCCGGTACAAGTTGAAGTTCTGCACTAACAAAATCCTCTTCAACTATTCCGTACTTCTTATTAAGCTCATTTAATATGCTTATTTTAATAGCACTCTCTTTTGATTTGAATTTGAAAGGTATTGATCCTACCAAGATATTTAGTTGCTCTCCCTCAATAAGTTTTGCAGCAGGTTTAGCGTATTGATCTTTTGCCAGGTGAGGAAGAAGATCATTTATTGTGAAAACAGGATCTTTTTCATCTTCTCCAATATTTATATCTATGCAAGTTCCATCCTCTTTTACAATTGTTCCATGGAGAGCTAAAGGTCTTGTTACCCATTGATACTTCTTAATTCCACCGTAATAGTGTGTTTTCATATAAGCCATATCTTCAGCTTCATACAGAGGGAACTGCTTAAGATCGATTCTTGGAACATCTATGTGAGCACCATTCATTAAAAATCCTTTTTCAAAAGCTTCAGGATCTTTAACATTTACAATACAACCACAAACCTTATCGTAGGTTAAAAGAAGTTTAGTATCTTTCTTGCTTGCTTTTGAGATGTGCTTGTATCCATTTTCAGCAGCAAGTTTAGTTATTGTAGTAATGGTTTCTCTTTCTGTTTTACTGTTGTCGAGAAAAGATTTGTATCCTTCTGAAAGTTTCATTATCTCATCTAAAACTTTCTTGTTAATTCCATCCCAACCGTTCTTTTTCTTAAAGCAAAGCTTCTCTTTAAGAAGCTCCAGTTCACTTTTTTTCTCTTTAGTCATAAAGCATCTCCTAATTGTTATTTAAGTTAAATATCTATTTTAAGTTCTCTCTTCAATAGCTCTGCTTGATAAGGGTTTTAATTTCCCTATTAAGATTATAGATACAATCATTACAGCCATTGATATTACTCTAAATACAGTTAAACTTTTACCATTTATGAAATAATCAAATATAACTGCTGATAAGGGAAAGGCAAGCTCTGCTATTGAAGCAACAGAAGCTTTTACTCTTTTGAGCCCAAAATAGTAGAAAAAAAGAGCTGTTGTTCCTGTAGTAAGAACAATTGCCGATATATAGTACCAGTTTTTTAATGTTATTTCAGAAAAAGTTGGGAATGAATAGAAAAATATATTTATAAAGAGCATAATAAGAGCTGTTAGTCCAAACCTAAAAAATGAGACAAATTTAAAATCAAATCTATCCACAATATGTTTACCAAAAACGGTACTGCTTCCAAAGCATGTAGCAGCTCCCATGGCATAGATTGAGGCTTCAATTAAATTTTTGCTCTCACTAAAAGAGGGTATCTCCAGTCCAAAGGTTAAAAAATATCCTGAAACTATAGCTATTGAGGAGAGGATATAAAAATTTTTTGATAGCCTTTCTTTCAATATTATAGCTGAAAGCAGTATAGCAAAAACAGGTTGAAGCTTTTGAAGAAGAACAACAATTGAGAGATGATTAAAGTTTACCAAGAATAGAGATTTAACTATAAATATGGTTCCTAAACTTCCTCCCAAAAGAGAGATTAAAAATAGGGATATAAAATCTTTCCCTGTCATGGATTTAAGAGATTTGTAATTTCCGTAGAGGAAGGGCTGCATTATTATAAAAGGAAGTAGATGAAGAATAAAAACAACAAAAGGTACGCTCAGGTTATACAAGTTTGGTGTTAAAGCAACTCCATCCAGTCCCCACAGGGTTGCTGCAAATAGAATAGATATAAATCCTGTTAATTTATTCATCAAAACTCCAAAGTTTAAGCTTAATGAAATATATATTAAAAATGGAATATTGACAATTCTTTTAAACATAATATTTAATAAAAATTGGAGTGGTCTTAATTAGATATTATACTCTAAATCTCATTTACTTTTCATAAAAAATGGTTCCTATTTTTCTCTTCTAGCATAAAATAAACTACTGTTTTTATTGAACTAATATATTTTTAATCTTTTATATATTGCCATGATACCTTGACATTGTTATTATTAAGTAGATTCTGTGTAAAAGATTGTAAAACTTAGATGGTTTGATATGTTTGAAAGATCAAATTTAATAGTATCAGATACGGGAGATTTCTCTTCTCTAAAGCTTACGGAAGATATTGTTAAAAATCTGAGAGATAGTAAAGTTGAAAGTATAGTAGAGAATCTAAAAAGATTGGGCATATCCAAAGGTTTTAAATTTAAAGAACTTGAGAATCTTACACTTGGAAAGTATAAGCCTAACAATGAGATTACTCTTGCAGAAAGGATAGACCCTCAAAAGGGTGAAGATGGAAGATTTAATTACTTAATTGAGGATAGATTTAAAAGTGTGATAAAATCTGAAATTGATGTTGACTTTTATGAGGTTGGTATTGTAAGAGATCTCTCTAAAGGTGATAAGATTGTTGAAATAGTTCCTCCCTCCAAGGGAACTCCCGGTTTTGATATTTTTGGAAATATTATTGAAGGTGTTTTAGGGGATTCTGTTAATCCTCAAAAGATTATGGGTAAAGGAACTGTTTTAAGTTCCAATGAAAAATTTATAGTTTCCAGCAAGAATGGTGTGTATAAGAGAAATCCCATAGGAGTTGTTTCCGTTATTGATAAATTGGAGATAAGTGGTGATCAAAATAGTGTTATTGGTAATATTGATACAGATTCATCAGTTGTAATATTGGGTAGTATCATCTCCGGACTAAATTGTGTTTCAAGACACTCTATAAAGATTGATGGTTTTATTGAAAACACTCTTGTTGAATCGGGTGATAGTATAGTTTGTAAAGGGGGAGTTAATAAGGGCGTTTTTGAGATAAAAGCCGGAGGTACTGTTCGTACTAAGTATATTCATAACAGAAAAACTGTTTCATGTAAAGATCTTTATGTTGAGGAGGATATATTAAATAGTAAGGTAGAAGTTCTGGGTTCTATTTTTGCCAAAAAAATATCCGGTGGTATCTGTAAAGTCAATAATAGGATAGAGGTTGATACATTGGGTGATGAATCCTTTAGTATTACAAATTTTGAGATTGGTCTAAATCAAAAGATTTTAAAAAGATTGAGTAGTTGTAAACTTGAACAGGATCAAAGTTTTGACAAGCTTAAAAATTTGCATAAAAATATTGTTGTTGATTCTGAAAGATTGCAGAAACTTAAAAATAGATTATTCGCTCTATCCAAAATAAAAATAGGTAATACAGATCTTTCGGAAATTGCCAATAGTATAAAAAATCTTAAACTCTCTATTAATAAAATGGTGGTTGAGCAACAAAATGTTCAAAGAAAAATTGACAGTTTAAAAAAAGAGTACGATCTTCTTTCTAACAAGATTGAATCTTCGGAAAGTGAAATTGTTGTAAGAGGATCTGTTTTTCCGGGAGTAAATATTAAAATAAAGTTTTCTGATCCTTTTGAAGTCAAGGAGAAGATGAGTAAGGTTAAATTTATTATAGATGAAAATAATGGGGTAAAAGCTGTTAAGCTTTAAAATAGTTAGTAATGTTTGAGAAACAATTAAATATAAATTACGGTAAATACTATAAAGATTATGGAATAATAGGTCAATCAGAAACACTTGATAAAATCTTTTCTATTGTTAAAAAAGTTGCTCCAACACAGATTTCGGTTCTTATTACCGGTGAAAGTGGAACGGGAAAAGAGGTTATTTCAAATCTTATACATAAATTGAGCAATAGAAAAAATAGAAAGTTTATAGCAATTAATTGTGGAGCTATCCCGGAGGGGTTAATAGAAAATGAGCTTTTTGGTCATGAAAAAGGTTCCTACACCAGTGCATCAGGTCAAAGTAAGGGGTATTTTGAGCAGGCTGATGGTGGCACTATATTTTTAGATGAGGTGGGGGAGCTTCCTATACAGAGTCAGGTTAAACTTTTAAGAGTACTTGAAACGGGTGAATTTTTTAGGGTTGGCGGTACTAAACCTATCTCTGTAGATGTTAGAGTTGTGGCTGCAACAAATAAGAATCTTTCAAAAATGATTGAAGAAAAGAGTTTTAGGGAAGATCTTTATTTTAGATTAAAAGCTGTTAATTTAAGATTGCCCTCTCTTAGAGAAAGGGTCAAAGATATACCTCTATTTGTCTATAAGTTTGTTGAAGATTCATCTTATAAGCACTCTATACCCCCTGTTTTTATTGAAAATGATGCTATGATTGAGATTGTAGCTCATAATTGGAAAGGTAATATTAGGGAGCTTAAAAATTTTGTTGATATGTTAAATGTTATGGAAGCCGGAAAAAGGGTCTTCAGAAATGATGTTTTAAAATATCTTCCAATAGATGAAAGATCAAATTTTCAATTTTCATATCCTGTTCATGTAAAAAATGAAACGGAGTTTGATGATGGTAATACATCTCTTATCTTCAAAACTCTTTTAGAAATAAAATCTGATATATCTGATATAAAGATGATTTTAAGCAGAGGTGGTTTTGATTCCTCCAAAGATATCTTAAATCCTACCAAGCTTTTAACAACCACCTTTGTTGAAGAGGTTCCTGAGAGAGCAGAAACTGAAAAAGAGGAGATTGAGATTCTCTTAAAAAAGTATAACGGAAATAGAAGAAAAGCTGCTCAAGATATGAATATATCAGAAAGAACATTGTATAGAAAACTACAAAAGTATGGACTTAATTAATGAAAATAGTATCTATTATTATAATGGTTTTTACCCTTTTTTCTTGTACTTATTACTCCTTTTCAGGAGCATCAATTCCGCCTCATATAAAGAGTTGCCAAGTTTTACAATTTGATAATATGAGCTCCAGGTATGATCTTCAGCTATCCGAAAGATTAACGGATCTTTTAATTGAAAAGATTGAATCTTACAATCTTTTGACTATTGAAAATGATAAAGATTCAGATTCGAAAATAGTTGGAATAATAAAATCTTTTTCCGATAATGTAAGTAGTAAAGTAGATGATGATACTGTAGAAAAGAGGGTAATAAAATTGGTTATTACTATTCAGTTTTTTGATAACTTAAACAATATTCCTATTGTAAAGAAGAGATCTGTTTCAAAAGAGAAGGAGTACAATGAATCTGAAGGGGATGACGGTTTTAATTTGGCATTAGATGAACTTTTAGATGAGATATCCGATGATGCAGCTTTAACTTTAGTATCAAATTGGTAGTTACATGTATAGTTAATTTAATTAATAGTTGGGGGAGAGGATTATGTGTGTTTTTTGTAAAATTATTGAAGGTGAAATACCGTCTGATAAGGTTTATGAGGATAACAATTTTTTAGCATTTAGAGATATTTCTCCAAAGGCTAAGGTGCATACACTTGTTATTCCCAAGAAACATATTAGTGATCTAAATCAGATTGATTCTGAGAATATTTCTTATTTGGGAAAGATTTTGGAAATAGGAAAGATTGTAGCAGAAAAAGAGGGTATTTCTAAATCGGGATACAGATTTGTTTTCAACTGTGGTAGTGATGCAGGAATGGAGGTTGAGCATATTCATCTTCATATCTTAGGTGGGGAGAAGCTAACTTTTTAGAGGAAATTATAAGTTTATTTTAAAGTTTTAATTTAAAGCAAGTAAAATATTGAGGATTTGTGCAAATGAGATTTTTTAGTTTAATGGTTGTTATCTTTTTTATCTTTGTTTCTTGTTCTTCTAAGAAAATCTATACTAAGGGGGGAACACAAAAGGGAAGTAAAAAAGTTGTTGATAAGTCCGACTCGTTAAAAACATTTTATACAGGTTATAATGAGTTACTTTCAAAAGATAAAGCAATAAAGATATTTATGGAGCTTACAAATAATAATCTTGAGCCTATGAATTTAGATTTTCTTGAAAACCAGTATAAATTAACAAATAATACTGACTATCTTTTTATTCTTAAAAATAGGAGTGAAAAAGGTAAATATCTAAATAGAGTTATGAAGTATAATCTTATTTTAAAAAATATCTACTCTGAGAATGGATATCTTTACGAGCAAAAAAATTTGGAAATAAAGAAACTACTGAAAAAGTCTGATAGTTTATATTTTGAAGCTCTAAACTTTTACAAAAAAGATCAACTAAAAGATTGCAGAAATAGACTTAGAAAAGCTATAGATATTGTAACTGATGATAAGAGAATAACTTATCTCAACTTTTTAGCTGCCGGAAAGCAGGTTATAAGCAGTAAAAACAGTTCAATTTTACAAAATGGTGTCTACTATTTTGATCAAGCGATTGAGGAGGATGATAGTAGAGGGGAAGCTTACTATTATAAGGCTATTGTCCTGTTTATGTACAATAAGCTTGATTATGAAAATATTGTTGAGAATTTTGATAAAGCTCTGGAAAGAAAACTTGATGATAAATTGAGAGCAGAGGTTGAATCTAACAGAGAAAAGTATCTTTCAATGGAGAGATAGATGGAAGATAAAATAGTTAAGGCTAAAAGAGAGTATGAGGAGTCTTTAAAGCATATATCGGAAAATGATTTAGAGAGTACAATATCTCAAACTGAATATAAGGTAAGTAAACTGGAAGGTAGTATTCCCGATACCCTTAAAGAGGTGTGGAGAGATATAATACTTCTTCTGTTTATTGTTAAAGATTATTATAAGGGAAACTATAAGGCAATCCCCATTGGTAGTGTGATTGCCGCTTCCGCTGCACTATTATACTTTGCATCTCCTTTTGATATTATTCCTGATTTTATCCCATTTTCAGGATTTATTGATGACGTTGCAGTAGTTTCCTTTGCTCTTAAAATGATAAAATCTGATATTGAATCTTACAAGAAATGGAGAAAAGAGGATAGAAGAAGCAAAGATAAGTATGTTTATGGTGATTAGAGTTTATCAGTAGATTATATTTAACTTTTTTTAGTAAGATTTCAGCCATAATGGATATAGTTTTCTCATTAAACTTTAATCATTTTTCTTAAAACCTGTAAAAGATCTTCGCTTTTATCAATTGTGAAATCTATTTTACAATCTATCATCTCCTCTTCTTTACCATAGCCATACTTTGCCCAAACAAAAGGGATTTTGTTGTTATTTGCTCCAGTAGCATCAAAAGATCTGTCTCCTACCATAATTGTTTCATCTCTTTTTAGATCTTTATCAGAAATTATTTTAGATATAATTTCACTCTTATCGGTAAAAGAACCATCCATATTTCCCCCGTAAATATTGGAAAATATTTTATCAAGTTTAAAATTTGAAATTACAATTTTTGCAAATTTAAGAGGTTTTGAGGTTGCTATAATAAGATTATAATTATCCTTCTTTAAATCTTTTAAAGTTTTCTCAATATTTGGGAAAAGTGAGTTTTCAACTATACCTTTTTCTCTAAAATATTCTCTAAACATCTCTACTGCATTTTTTGAATCATATTCAGAAAGGTTACAAAATTTTTCAAAACTTTTGTGTAGTGGCGGACCTATAAATTTGTTTAGATCTCCCACCTTACTTTTGCTGATATTAAGCTTTTCAAGTGCATATTCTACCGAATTTAAAATACCAATTTTTGAGTCTGTTATTGTTCCATCCAGATCAAAGAGTACTGTTTTAATCATATATTCTCCCATTTTTATTAAATATAACCTTTTAAACGCTGGGTGGATATATAAATTTGTTTCTTTTCCAATAGAGATAATTTTCTGTCACTTTAGTTTTTATTGTTGTGATTTTTCATTAGATCCTCATAATATCGACAAAGAAATTAATTATTATATTTGCATACTCCGTTATTTATTATTTAAATTTTATTTAGGGTTGCTATTGCAATCTTTATTTGGATCTTCTTAAAAAGGACAAATCTTATTTAAAATCCTAACTATTACTCGGTAATTGTTAGCAGGTTTTATATTTTTGTTGTAAAACTTATTTCTTCAAAAATAACAGCTTTTTAGTAGATTCTACCTAATCGTAAACTTTATAATTTAAAAATATGAGTTAATATGGTGAAAAGAAAAAAAAGTTACAAAATTTATGTTATTTCCGATACCTCTTGTTTATCTGCTGAAAGAGTTGCAAAAGCTACTGCTGTTCAATTTCTTGATTGGGATTATGAAATAATAAACAACCCTTTTATATCAAAAGAAAGTGAGGTTGTTAATATTATAAATAAAGCTTCAAAATCTCTTTCTATTGTTGTTTTTACAACTGTTATAAAGGAGATTAAAGATTGTATAATAGAAAATTGTAATAAACATAATATTGAATATCTGGATATAATGTCCAGATTTCTCTACTCCTTTAAAGGTGTTTTAAAAACAGATCCTGCAAAACTTCCGGGAATAACAAGAAGTATGGATGACAGTTATTTTAAAATGGTTGAAGCTGTAGAGTTTGCCATAAAGTATGATGATGGAAAACTTCCTGAAGGTATTCTGCTTGCCGATTATGTACTTATAGGAATATCTAGAACTTCAAAAACACCTTTGAGTATGTTTTTAGCTCATCAAAGCTATAAAATGGTAAATATCCCTATTGTTTTAGGGGTTGATCCTCCAAAAGAGCTGTTTGAAATAGATAAAAGGAGGGTTATAGGTCTTATTATAAATCCTAGAAAGCTCAATAGTATAAGGCATGAACGAATAAAGGTTATGGGAGATAAACCAAGCAGTAGCTACATAGATATGGAGCAAATTTTAAAGGAGCTTGAGTTTTCGGAAAAGATTATGAAAAAGATTGGTTGTCCTGTAATAGATGTAACAAATAAGGCTATTGAGGAGAGTGCGAATATTATCAATAAAATTATAAAAAGGCAGGAGAAGTATAGAAAAAGATTTCAAAATTAAAGAAAAAATAAATATTTAGGGAGTCTATTATGACAGAAAAATTTGTGTACGCTTTTGAGGATGGTAACAAGGAGATGAAATCTCTTCTTGGAGGTAAAGGTGCTAATCTTTCGGAGATGAGTAATATAGGTTTACCTGTTCCTCCGGGTTTTACAATTACTACAAGAGCTTGTAATAAGTATTATGAAGATGGTCAAAAGATAGGGGAAGATCTAAAGAGTGATATTTTTAAATTTGTAGAGGATCTAGAAAAAAAGATAGGCAAAAAGTTTGGAAATAAAGAAAACCCTCTTCTGGTTTCTGTAAGATCCGGTGCGGCCATATCTATGCCGGGAATGATGGATACTGTATTAAATCTTGGTTTAAATGATGAAGTGGCTAATGGTATGTCTGAGCTTACGGGAAACCCAAGACTTGTGTATGACAGTTATAGAAGATTTATTCAGATGTTTTCAGATGTTGTACTCGGTATAGAAAAACACAACTTTGATCTTGTTTTTGATGGCGTTAAAGAGCAAAACAATATAGAGAATGATTTTGAGATACCTGTTGATCTTTTAAAAGTCATTATTGATGACTATAAGGAGATTGTGGAGGAGGAGACAGGATCACCTTTCCCTGTAGAGCCTACAGAACAACTAATTTTAGCAGTTGATGCCGTGTTTAGATCTTGGAATAATGAGAGAGCTATAATTTATAGAGATCTCAACAACATACCTCACGATATTGGAACTGCCGTAAATATTCAATCTATGGTATTTGGTAATATGGGTGATAGTTCAGGAACAGGTGTTGCCTTTACCAGAGATCCTGCGACAGGTGAAAAAAAATTGTTTGGTGAGTTTCTTATGAATGCTCAAGGTGAAGATGTTGTTGCAGGTATAAGAACTCCAAATAAAATTGAGGATTTAAAAGAGATTCTACCTAAAGCTTACAATCAGTTTATAGAGATAGCTGAACTTTTGGAAAAACATTACAAAGATATGCAGGATATTGAGTTTACCATTGAGAATGAGAAACTATTCTTGCTTCAGACGAGGAATGGTAAGAGAACGGCAGCCGCTTCTGTTAATATTGCCATAGATATGGTTAATGAGGGTGTTTTAACAAAATCTGAAGCAATTATGAAAATAGATCCTTTACAGATAGATCAACTACTTCACCCTACCTACGATGATGAGGATCTTAAAAAAGCTACACTTATAGCAAAAGGTTTACCTGCTTCTCCAGGTGCTGCATCAGGAAAAATCTACTTTAACAGTCATGACCTTGAAGTAGCGAGTGAGAAGGGAGAAACCTGTATTCTTGTTAGAAACGAGACCTCTCCTGAAGATATTAAGGGTATGATTGCATCAAAAGGTATATTGACAGCCAGAGGAGGAATGACCTCTCATGCTGCTGTTGTTGCCAGAGGTATGGGAAAGTGTTGTGTTGCCGGTTGTAGCGAGCTTGAAGTTGATGAGAAAGGTAAAGTAATAAGGTGTGGAGATAAGGTTTATAAAGAGGGTGATTATATATCTCTTTACGGAAATACAGGTGCCGTATATGAGGGTAGTTTACCTACCAAAGATGTTACATTTTCCGAAAGATTTAATCTCCTTTTAAGCTGGTCAGATCAACTTAGAACTCTAAAGGTAAGAACCAATGCGGATACACCTTTTGATTCTAAAACTGCCGTAGATTTTGGAGCTGAAGGTATAGGGCTTTGTAGAACCGAGCATATGTTCTTTGATGCGGAAAGAATTGTTAATGTAAGGGAGATGATTGTTGCTGAAAATAGTCTGAAAAGGGAGAGGGCTCTTGAGAAACTGTTCCCTTATCAAGTAGATGATTTTATTGGTATATATGAAGCTATGGAAGAGAGACCTGTTACCATAAGATTATTAGACCCGCCTCTTCATGAATTTTTACCACACGGTGATGCTGAAATTGAAAAACTAGCCAAAGATCTCAATCTACAGTTTTCAGATCTTAAACAAACGGTTGAAGGTTTACAAGAGTTTAACCCAATGCTCGGTCACAGAGGTTGTAGGTTGGGTATAACCTATCCTGAAATCTATAAAATGCAAACAAAAGCAATTATTACCGCAGCATTAAAGGTTAAGAAAGAGAAGGGTTTAAATATTGTACCTGAGATAATGATACCTCTAATTGGAATAGATAGGGAGATTGAAATTTTAAGGGAATCTATATGTGAAACTGCTGACGAGATAATAAAAGAGAGCGGAATGGAGTTAGACTATCTCGTAGGAACTATGATAGAGATTCCTAGAGCAGCATTAACTGCTGATGAGGTTGCAAAATATGCAGATTTCTTCTCTTTTGGAACAAACGATCTAACTCAGATGGCTTACGGATTTAGTAGAGATGATTCAGGTAAATTTATAACAGAGTATAAAAAGCTTGGAATCTTTGAGAGGGATCCTTTTGTTTCAATTGATCAAAAAGGTGTAGGTAAGTTGATAAGCATGAGTGTTAAACTTGGAAGAGAGACAAAAAAGGATCTTAAAATTGGTATATGTGGAGAGCAGGGAGGAGACCCTGAATCTATAGATTTCTGCCATAGAACAGGATTGGATTATGTTTCTTGTTCCCCTTACAGAGTACCTATAGCAAGGGTTGCAGCCGCACAAGCTGCTATTAAGTATTCCAATGAATAGTTGGATTTGGTTTGTCTTAAAATAAAAAAGGGTGGATTTTCCACCCTTTTTTTATGCCGAATTCAGGTTAACATATATTTTTATTTTCAACTCAAGATCTCTTAATTGTTTTTTTTCTAATAGTATACTTTTCCGCAGATTCTCCACCAAATGCCCAAAACCAAGAAATTATTACTAGAACAGGATTAGTATCCCAGTAAATTGTTGTGGCTAAAATAGTAACTAAAAGTCTTGGTGCGAAGAAAAAACCCAGCCACCAAAAAAGTCCTCCAAAAGGAACGGATGAAAAAAAGAGTGTAAATCTTGGAAAGAAGAAGATAGAAACAAGAAAAATAACTCCGTGTACATCCCAAAAATCAATCATAAAATATTCCTTATTTATTGTTATTTACTCTTGGTAACTCTGTTTAAAAAGAGATAGCAAGAGAGTTAAGTATTAGTAATCCTATTAAATCTAGGCTATTTCTCAAATGGATCGTGGAAGTTGTCTAAGTTGGTACTACTAGATGAGTCTGAGTTTTAATCCTATTAAATCTAGGCTATTTCTCAAATTGTGTCCAAAGACACACAGCCAGTAAGAGGCAGAGAGAGGATGTTTTAATCCTATTAAATCTAGGCTATTTCTCAAATAAAAATGACTATAGGGACTTCTATATAGTCAAAAATGGGGAACTTGAATTGTTTTAATCCTATTAAATCTAGGCTATTTCTCAAATGATGAAGACGAGATTAAGAGTTAGATTTAAGTCTTTCACAGCTGTTTTAATCCTATTAAATCTAGGCTATTTCTCAAATTTATCATCTCTAGCATAAGGATTCTGCACAGCTAAGAAAGCTTCCGGGTTTTAATCCTATTAAATCTAGGCTATTTCTCAAATAGATAGGTTTTTACCATTCTTAGAATTTATATCCACCTACAATGACGATCAGAGTTTTAATCCTATTAAATCTAGGCTATTTCTCAAATAAAGCTTCTAAAGAAAGCTAAAAAGGCTGTAGGATCTATAGATAGAGAGATGTTTTAATCCTATTAAATCTAGGCTATTTCTCAAATTTCTATCTATAGCTGGACAAAATCATAAGATAAATAACAGTAAGAAAGAGTTTTAATCCTATTAAATCTAGGCTATTTCTCAAATAACAAAGTGATCTTGATAGTATGGAAAGACTTATGAGGATTGGAAAGGTTGAGTTTTAATCCTATTAAATCTAGGCTATTTCTTAAATTTGGAGGGAGCAATACGCTCTGAAAGAGAAGATATTTATATTCAATTTGAAGGTTTTAATCCTATTAAATCTAGGCTATTTCTTAAATGGAGATATTTTATTTAACCAATCCATACAAACATATCAAAGAAGATTTAGTTTTAATCCTATTAAATCTAGGCTATTTCTTAAATTCATACATTAATAGAACAACAAAAAGGTTTTGCGTTTAATAGAGGATTTGTTTTAATCCTATTAAATCTAGGCTATTTCTTAAATAAGGAACTAACTATCTTAATAAACTAAGACAAGATCTTAATGATTTTGTGTTTTAATCCTATTAAATCTAGGCTATTTCTTAAATAAAAAAAGATAGTTAGTATAAAAGCTAACAATAAAAAAACTTTTCGTTTTAATCCTATTAAATCTAGGCTATTTCTTAAAT
>PDON01000091.1 GCA_002742935.1 Candidatus Cloacimonadota bacterium
AGATAGATGATATATCGGTGATGGAGATTTGTTTTAGATCCTTCTTTGGTGGGAAGATACATATTTTAGTGGTTATGACAAAATTGGGTACTAGCATAATCTGGTTTCGATATAACTATTTGTCAAATATTTAGTGTAATAAGTATAAATATCTATAGAAAAGAGAGTTCCCTGAGGCTCTCAAAGGGAACGAAAACTAATCATATAGTTGTACCCTTCGAGAACCTCAGGGTACAGATATAATATAGATTATTGCTTTTATATCGAACTCAGATTCTAAGTCAAAATACTTTATTTTTTTAATGAGAAATTAAAGATAACACCTTTATTTATTTCAGACTTTGCCAATATATTACCCTTATGGAACTCTACAGAATGTTTTACAATGGAAAGACCCAATCCTGTTCCTCCAACTCTTCTATCTCTACCTTTGTCAATACGGTAGAATCTTTCAAAAATTTTGGATAAACTTTTTTGAGGTATCCCTTTCCCATTGTCAGAATAGGAGAAATAGTAGTATCCATCATCCTTAAAGTACATATCTATCTTTATTTTGGTAAACTTTCCTGCGTATTTAATAGAGTTATCAATAAGGTTTCTAAAAATAGAATCCAATAAAAATTTATTTCCTTCAATAAAATAGTTTTTATCAACATTAGTATCTATTGTAATATCATTTAGTTTAAGAGTATAGTCAAAATCAAATATTATCTCTTTAATAATTGTATGGAGGTTTACTCTTTTTATTTCAAATAGATTTTTAGCTTCATCTATCTTTGTAATAATAGATATATCTTGGATTAAATTTGATAGTCGTTTTGCTTGTTTAAAGGATTTTTCAATAAACAGATTGAGCTGATACTTTTCCAAATCAGAGTTGTTGAGAATTGTTTCCATATATCCTAAAATAGCTGAAACAGGTGTTTTTAGCTCGTGAGCAATATTTGATGTCATCTTCTGTTTCAACTTTTTCTCATTTTCAACTTCTGTAATATCATTTATTGTAATTTCAAAACTTAGATCATTTAAAAGTGTAACTTGAAATAGAAAATATCTATTGTTAGAAAATAGGTTAAAACTTTTAGAACTATTTTTTTGTTTCTCTTTCAAACTATTATCTAAAAAAGTTTTTATATCCAAAAACTCCCTTTTATAGAAGAAGCTGTCTTGACTATCCAACTTTTCTTGGGAGATTAAATTTATATAGTTTATAAAATGGTTGTTTGAAATTATCATCTTTTTCTCTTTGGAAAAGATGCCAACACCACCTCTTGATGTATTGAAAAAATTGGCTAAACGATCCCTTTCCAATGATAGCTGTTTGGTAGTTGTACTCATTTTATTATATATTTTTTTTATCTCTTTTCCTATCTCTCCAAGTTCATTATCTTCAAAAACAATATCATCTAGTTTCTCATTATTACTGGCCTTAAAGGCTATTTTTTTTAGATTTGATATTGTTTTACCAAAATGATCACTAACATAGATTAAAAGAAACGAGGTAATTATAAATAGTAGAAGAATAAATAGAATAAAGTAGTAGTCTGCTTTTAGAAAATCTTCAACTTTTTCGGTATATGGCAGAGCTGCTCTTACAAAATATGAATCATATTTCTTTATATAGTAGTAGTAATATATATTAGTTGTTCCCGATTTCCTTATATTGCTACCAAATCTTTTATTTTTTAAAGATCTTACCTCGGGTCTTTCTAAGTGGTTATCCATTTTTTCTATATTTTCAACAAAGGAATCATATAGAATCTTACCGTTTAGATCTATAACAGTAACTCTTAATTTGTTCTGCTTGATTATATCAAAAAAATCATCTATTTCACTATATTGTTTTCTACTTACAATCCCTTTTTTTACAATAAAGTTATTGATATTTTTCGTAAATATATCTAGAGAGTATTCAAGCTTTTCTATTTTAAACCTTTTTTCTCTTTGGTATTGAAAAAGGGTTGTAAAAATACTAAAAATAAGTACTATAACAAAAAAGTATAGAAATAGTTTTAAACGATATTTAGACTTAAAAAATAAAATAATCTATTCCATAATTTCAAATGAGTAACCATATCCGGATCTAGTTTGGATATATTTTCCATATATTCCAAACTTTTTCCTTATCCTTCTTATATTGACATCAACTGTTCTATCTGTAATTTCTCCATCATCTTCCCAGATTTTCATTAGAATCTCCTCTCTTGAAAAGACTCTACCCATTTTTTTTACAAGTAAGTAAACAATGTCAAACTCTTTTTTAGTAACATTGGTATCTCTACCCTCTATATATATCCTTTTTCTTTCAATATCTATTTTCAAGTTTCCAATTACAACATCCTCTTTAATTTCCAAAGATTTAAGCTGGTAAACTCTCTTTAAAACAGCATTTATTCTTGCCGAAACCTCTTTAACAGAGAAAGGTTTTGTTATATAGTCGTCAGCTCCAATATTAAAACCCATAAGTTTATCTATTTCACTATCTTTAGCTGTTAAAAATATAATTGGTTTGGATTCTAAGCTACTATCTTTTTTTATCATTTTGGCAAGTTTCGTTCCTGAGATATCTCCCATCATAATATCGAGTACAAAAAGATGATAAGAGTTTAACTCCATCTTTAAGGCAGAGTTAGCAGAATATGCAGTATCAACCGTGAAACCCTCTTTCTCTAAATTAAATTGTAATATCTCACACAAATCCTCTTCATCATCTACAATTAATATTTTAAATTTACTCATCTATTTACTCTCTATTTTTTCAATAAGATTTAAATTAGAATCTATTGATATTATAAAAAAATCTCAATTTAGTCAATATGTTTAAAATTTATAACTCCTCTAACTCCTCATTGGAATGTCGCATATCTTTGCCCTCTATATAGTAGATTGCAGCTTCGGCCATATTAGAAGCATTATCTCCTATCCTCTCAATATTACTAATGATATTATTAATGGTCAAAAATTGATAAAACATCTTTTCCATCTTATCACTTAATTTACTTCTCTTTATAATATCTCTTAAATTATTCTTGTATAAATCATCTACAACATCATCGGTTTTTATAGTCCATATTGCATAATCTTTGTCTGATTCTTTATATGATTTCAAAGATTTTTTAATCATATTTATAGATATAACCAACATATTACTTATCGAGCCAAAATTCTTTTTGAGTAAAGATTTGTTATCTTTTGAGTGTTTTATAAACTCTACAATATTTAAAACTAAATCTCCAACTCTCTCCAAATTTAAAACCATTCTTTGAACAGAGATCAACATTCGTAAATTAGAAGCAACCGGATGGTGTAAAACAAGTGCATTTATAATATCGTTACTTAGAGAAATTTCCATTTTATCTATCTCCTTTTCACGATTAAAAATATTTTCATAATCAGTTTTAAGTAGCTCGATTTCTGCTCCGGTTATAACCTCTTTAAGGGTGTATAGTTGAGTAAGAACAAGCTCTGACATTTTATCAAAGTTTTTATCTATTTTTGCTAAAACTATCTCTTTTTTTGACATTTTAAACCTCTTGTTAACTAAATTTTCCTGTTAAATATTCTTCTGTTTTTCTATTCTTTGGGTTTGTAAATATATTGTCTGTTTCTCCATACTCTAATAGTTCTCCAATATACATAAACATTGAAAAATCAGAAATTCTTGCCGCTTGGGACATATTATGAGTAACCAAAACTATTGTAAAATCTTTCTTTAAGCTTAGTATCAGTTCCTCTACTTTTGTAGTTGCAATGGGATCTAGTGCCGATGTTGGTTCGTCCATAAGTATTATTTCCGGTTTATAGGCTAATGCCCTTGCAATACACAATCTTTGCTGTTGTCCACCCGAAAGGAAGTTCCCTTTTTTATGTAAGGAATCATTTACTTCCTCCCAAAGAGCTACTTCTTTTAAAGCTTTTTCTACAATTTCATCTTTCTCATCTTTTTTTAATTTAACCCCGTTCAGTTTAAATCCGGCTATTACATTATCATAAATACTCATGGTCGGAAAAGGGTTTGGTCTTTGAAAAATCATTCCTATTTTCCTTCTGAGTTTAATAGGGTTTAGCTTAAATATATTTTCATTATCCAGAAAGATCTCACCCTTGTAATGGGTATTAGGATAGAGTTCGTGCATTCTGTTTATTGATCTTAGAAGCGTGCTTTTACCACACCCTGAAGGTCCCATTATTGCCGTTATTTTATTTTTTTTTATACCCGCAGAAATATCTCTAATTGAATATTTATCTCCACCGTAAGAGAGGGAAAAGTTATCTATTTTAAGAATAGGATCTTTTACTTCTAAAATTGAACTTTCCATATTTTTGAAACTCCTTTAGCAATTAAGTTTAAAATAAATACAACAGATACTAAAAATAGAGATGCACTCCAAATCATATCCATTAGATTGGGATCATTGTAAAATTCCCAAATGAGAGTAGGAATTGAACTTGTTGGTTTTGTAGGGTTAAAGTTTATTGCACTACTCCCTAAAGTTGTAAGAAGCAGAGGTGCAGTCTCTCCAATAATTCTGGAGATACCAAGCATTATTCCGGTAATAATACCGCTAATACCTGTTGGAAGTATAACTTTAAACATTGCTTTGTAATATGGAACACCCAGAGAAAGAGCTGCTTCCTTTAATGTTTCAGGTATCATATTTAAAGTCTCTTCTGTAGATTTAACTATTGAAGGGAGCATCATTATAGATAAACTCATACTACCGGCTAAGGCGGAAAAACCTCTTGTTACAGGTGTTACAATCCATATATAACCCAAAATTCCAAGTACTATAGATGGTACTCCTTGAAGTAGATCAACCATAAATTTTACAATCATGGCAAATTTTGATTTTTTGCTTTCGGATAGATATATACCAACTAAAACACCCAGTGGGATTGCAATAAGTGCCGCCATTCCAACAATCATAAAAGATCCCGTTATTCCGTTTGCAATACCTCCCGGAATAATCTCATTTCTTGAAATAGCCTCCATAGCTTCTAAAGTATCAGGAGCATTTTGGGTAAAAAAAGATAGGTTGATCTGTTTAATCCCTCTATCTATCAATTGATATAAAATTATGAGTAGAGGAACTATTGATATACCGGAAAGTAGGACAATTATAAATTTAACAAATTTATCTATAAACACTCTTCTAGATGTAAATGTTTTCATACTACTCAAATTAATATCTTTACGCATATACTTCTCTTTAATTAAATTTTTCCATTACTAATCTTCCTATTAGATTTACAATAGCTGTTATAATAAATAATAGTAACCCTACATAGATTAAAGAGTAGAGTTTTATTCCATCTGCTTCTCCAAATTGGTTTGCAATAAGACTAGCCATTGTATTTCCCATATCAAAAATAGAGGAAGGGATACTATTTTGGTTGCCTATTACCATTGTTACTGCCATAGTTTCTCCTAAAGCTCTTCCCAATGCCAATATAAGGCTTGCAAATATACCCGATGATGCTTTTGGAATGATTATATATCTAATAACTTCAAAATGGGTACTTCCAAGAGAATATGCCGCTTCCTTTAAATCTTTTGAAACCATAGATATAATTTCTGTACTAATAGATGATGCATAAGGTATTATCATAACAGCTAAGAGAATTGAAGCTGTAAAAATTCCATAACCTTGGGAGTTTAGACCTAAACTTGAAATAATGGGCTTTATGGTATAGAATCCCCAAAATCCATACACAACAGAAGGGATACCTGCCAAAAGCTCAACCAAACCTTTTAAAGCTTTAGAAACTTTGCTTGATCTATAGTACTCTCCTAAGAATATTGAAATTGAAAAAGCAAATGGGAATGTTATAAATAGAGCTATAAAAGATGTAAGTAATGTTCCCACTATAAATGGCATAGCTCCATAACTTTCTCTCCCTTCTGTAGGGTTCCAATCACCACTGAAAATAAATCCTAAACCATACTCTTTTATTGCAGGAATAGAGTTTGAGAAAAGTGTGAAAAGGATCCCTATAGTTAGCAAGAAAACCGCTATACCACTTGTTAGTAAAAATATTTTAAAAACTTTTTCGTTATTCATTGTAATACTGCTTTATTTTAAAATTTTCTTTCCGTTGTAAGTTGCAGTTCTTAAAATCTCTTTCCCTTTTGCAACAATAGATTTGGGAAGCGGTGCATAGTTAACTTTTTTTGCTGTGGA
The DNA here is from genome assembly GCA_002742935.1 of Candidatus Cloacimonadota bacterium. Taxonomy (GTDB): domain Bacteria; phylum UBA4055; class UBA4055; order UBA4055; family UBA4055. The sequence goes on from PDON01000091.1 coordinate 6,183, forward strand.
TTGAGCTTTTTCATTTAGTATCCAATCTAAAAGTTTTAGAGTTTGTAAAGCTTGATCGTAGCTTCTACTATTGTATGATTGCTCTTTGTAAAATATTAACCAAGTAAAACCGGAAATAGGATAGCCATTTTCTGAATCACTATTTGTAATGTATGCTCTGGTATCATTTGGAATCTCTTTATTTGCAGCTTCTGTTATGGTTTCAATAGAAGGTGTTATAAACTTACCCTTTTGATTTTGAACTGTAGCAACAGGGAGATTTTGGGATTTTGCAAACTCATAACCTATGTATCCTATTGACCCTTTGGTTTGTTTAATATTTCCGGCTACTCCGGGATTACCCTTTGCTCCAATACCAACAGGCCACTTTAAAGATTTACCACTACCAACTTTCTCTTTCCACTCACTATTAACTTTTGAAAGATAGTCGCTGAAAATTTTAGTAGTTCCACTTCCATCTGATCTGTGAACAACAGTTATATCCAAATTTGGAAGATCTATCTCTTTGTTGATCTTTTTTATCATAGGATCATTCCAATTGTTTATTTTACCTAAAAATATAGATGATAAAATTTCTGGTGTAAGTTTAAGTTTTGGATTATCCGGTAGATTGTAGGCAGCTACAACAGCTCCTATACAAGTGGGGATATGTAATATTTCAGAATCCATTTTTTTCAGTTTTTCATCTGTCAGATAAGCATCTGTAGCACCAAAATCTACAATTTTGTTTTGCAAACTTCTAATTCCTCCTCCGGAACCAATACCACCATAGGTAACCAATATTTTCCCGGAATCTTTAGTGTAGGTTTTAAAGATCTTGTTGTAGTAAGGTAAAGGGAAGGTTGCTCCGGCAGCTGTTATGGCGTTTGCTTTTTTATTGTCGGAAAGATCAGTTGTCTTGTTTTCCTTATTTTCAGTACAGCTAACAAATATAAAAGATGTTAGTGTTAAGATCATCATTGTTAAAGATAATGATCTTATTAGTTTTAATGTTCTTTTCATAATTTAACTCCTTACAGTTTTAACTTAGGTTTATTTTAACAGGAGAAATTTACAGTTAGGATATTACACAAATATTACAAAAATATTAAAGATTTATTATTGATGCCTTTAGTGTCAAAGTTTGTAAAAATAGAATATTAATAAAAAAGGAGATCTTAAATAAAATATGTTGAAATCAACTGTTTTTTTAGCTATTATTTTATAGTAACTCTTTTAAAAGATCTATCACTTCCTTAGCCGAAATCTAATAGCAAAAGGTTAGAAGTAGACTATTTAATAGTTTCTTTAGGTGCTTTAGAGTAAAATGGAAGATTTTTGTTCTAATTATGAATTGATTTCTCAAATCTATTTTTCTGTAACCGGCTAATGTTTATCCTCTTTTAAAAGTAGATTCTAGGTAGTAAATTCTAACTTGATTTTTTGAGGGTTATAATTTTTTTTAAAACAAAATCTTTAATTATTGGGAGGAGTCTATATGTTATCTAAGCTACTTTCTTTATCCATTTTTGTTTTTTTAATCTCTTCATGTTCAATAATAAACTATGGAGATCTAACAATAAAGAGGTATAAAGAGAGGTTAGATCTACCTCCGAATCTTGATAGTGTTGTCGTACCAAATAGAAATCTCTACCTTTTTGGTGTTCATGCTCATCCCTCTTTAACTTCGGAACAGGAGCTTTTACTGGATCTCATTTCAAAGCAGAAAAAAGTTGATCTTGTTAATGAGGATATGAGGGTTTTGAAAAAGGATTTAACCAAAGATATAGAGAATTTAGAAAAATCTTTTAAAAAGGATACTTTAGAGCTTTACAGAGAGAAAAAAATATTGAAAAAAGAGATTAGGTCACTAATGAGTGGTAAAGAGGATGAGAGTTTGCGTAAAGATGAAGATTTTCATCTACTTTTTGGGCTGTATGAATCTGAAAAAAGAGAGGGTTCTAAAGGGGAGGTATATTTTCAAAAAAGTTTTCTTTGGGGACTATATGAATGGAAAGATTATGATTAGCTGTTAGATGAGATATACTCTTTTGTTGATGGTAAGATACATATTTTATCGGTTATGACAAAATTGGATACTATAATATAAGATGGGTTGTTATTTTTATACTTAAATCAGATTGAAACAATAATAAAAGGCTTTTAAAATCTTGCGAGTAGAATAAACTACTCGCATAGATATTTAACCTTAATCTATTATATCAAATCCACAATAAGGTTTCAATACTTCAGGAACTGTAATAGACCCGTCCTCATTTTGATAATGCTCTAAAATTGAAACCATAAGCCTTGAAGTTGCAATTCCACTACCATTTAGAGTATGAACAAACTCTGGTTTCGACTTTTGCTCTCTCTTAAACCTAAGGTTCATTCTTCTCGCTTGAAAATCTTCAAAGTTTGAACAAGATGAAGCTTCCAAGTACTTATCCTCTGCCGGTGACCATGTTTCAATATCGTAACACTTAGCAGCACCAAAAGAGAGATCTCCGGAGCAAAGAGCTAAAACTCTGTAAGGGATTTTAAGCATATCTAAAATAGTCTCAACCCTTTTTACTAAATCTTCAAGTTCATCGTAAGAGTTATCGGGATTAACAATCTTAACCATCTCAACTTTATTGAATTGGTGGACCCTCAAAAGTCCTCTAGTCTCTTTTCCGTAACTTCCGGCTTCTCTTCTAAAACAAGGTGTATATCCTGCCATACAGATTGGCAGTTCAGAGCCTTTAAGAGTTTCATCTCTATAAATATTGGTTATAGTAACCTCTGCTGTAGGAATGAGGTAAAGATCATCCTTTTCCATATGATACATATCCTCTTCCATTTTTGGAAGTTGAGAAGTTCCTTCCATACTTGAAGGTAGAGCTAAAATTGGAGGAATCACTTCTGTAAAACCGTTTTTATTGTGAAAATCCAACATAAAGTTTATAAGAGCTCTTTCAAGGATTGCACCCTTACCTGTGTACAGAGGAAACCCTGAACCTGAAATCTTACTAGCCCTTTTAAAATCCATGAGTTTTAAGCTTTCAGACAGCTGTAGATGATCCTTTGGTTTAAAGCCAAACTCTCTCTTTTTCCCACACACTCTAACTTCAACATTATCATTTTCATCTTTTCCTTCAGGAGTGGTTTCATGTGGAAGATTAGGTATCCTCATCATTATATATTTTATATCTCTATCAACAGCTTTAACCTGTTTGTCGAGCTCACTTATATTATCTCCAATCTCTCCTGTCTCCTTTATAGCTAGAGAAGCATCTTTTCCCTCTCTTTTAAGTTGACCAATCATTTTTGAAGCTTTATTTCTCTTAGCTTTCATAACTTCAACTTCATTTAAGAGTTCTCTTCTCTTTCTATCCAACTCCAAAAGCTTGTCAATATCAATATCAACCTTCTTAGCTTTGACACCCTTTTTTGTAGCCTCAACATTTTCTCTAATATATCTAATATCCAACATTGGAAACCCCTTGTTTTATAGTTTCTAAAATTTCAAATAGAATCAAGTAGGTAATTTAGTGATATCTTAGTATTTAGTCAAATTTTTAGTTGATTGCTTACTAATTTGGTTTTTAAAACTTTTTTATCTTCTCAAAATCATACTTTTATAATTTTACACCCTAATTTAAAAACCGCTTTCCTTTAAAAAAAATCAAAATATTTTACCTTGATAATGTTCTCTAAAATTCTTAAATAGATTCCGGTGGAGAAATGGCTTCCTTTGGTATCCGCTTTCTTAACCTTTAAGGATCTATTTATTGTTTATTCTAAATGAAAGATAGTTGTTGTTTTTTTTTAATTTATAGTAGAAATAATAGAAAGGTAGAGTAATGAGTTTTTGGAGATTTATTTTGCTGATTGTAATCAGTGTATCTCTCATATCTTGCGGAGATAGTAGTGAAGAGAGAAGGATTGTTAAAAACAGTAAGAGTAAAAAAGCTGATGAGGTTAAAATCTCTTCCTATGGCCCTGTTTCAGTAAAAAAGTATAATACTCCTGAGGGGGCAGATCCTAAAGTATCTGCTGAAATGGGTGGTGATGGTTTTGAAGAGATTGCAGAATCTTTAGGTTGGCAAACAAAAAAAGATGTGTCTATTATGGGTTCTCCTAACGCTATTAAGGGGGGAGAGTTAAATACTTATTTTTCTTCATATCCTGTAACTCTTAGAACAGAGGGTAAAGATGCCGGAACTGCTCAAAATAGTGAAATTGGAGGATATGTCTATGAGACCCTTTTAGGCATGGATCCTATAACTTTAGAGTATGTTCCGGGTTTGGCAACTCACTGGAAAATAGATAAAGAGAATAAAACTATGTGGTTTAGGCTTAATCCAAAAGCCAGATGGAGTGATGGAAAGCCTGTTGTTTCAAACGACTATAGAGCAACTTTAAAACTTCTAAAAGATCCTAAGATAGCTGCTCCGTATACAAACCAGAGCAACGAAGAGTATGAACTTCCTGAAATTGTTTCAAAATATATCTTTAAGGTAAAGTATAAGAGTGATGGTTGGAGACCATTCTACATGTTCTCATTTACTCAAGCACTCCCTTCTCATCATTTAGATAAGATTGATGGTGCCGGTTATTTGGAAAAGTATCAGTTCACTATGCTGCCGGGTACAGGTCCCTACATACTGGATAAGGAAAAATCCAGAAAAGGTAAAAAAATTGTAATGAGAAGAAGATCTGATTATTGGGGTGAAAATGAGAGAGCAAACATAGGTGCAAACAATTTTGATCAGATCAACTACTTTGTAATTCAAGATGAGAACCTTATAAAAGAGAAGTTTAAGAAAGGGGAACTTGATTGGTTTGGAATAGGTAGAGCTCAATGGTGGATAGAGGATTATGATCTTGAAAATCCGGGACCGGGTCTTAAAGGTACTTTAGATAGGGGGCTTATTCAAAAGAGGAAGATATTTAATTCTGCAACAAAGGGTTACGGTGGAATCTGCTTTAATACAAGAAAACCACCTTTCGATGATATTAGAGTGAGGGAAGCGTTTATAAAACTTTGGAACAGGGAACAGCTCAATGAGAAGATGTTCTACAATGAGTACATATTAATGAAATCCCACTATTCAAACACTATGTATGAAAGCCCTGCAAATAAAATTATAAAATATGATCAAAAAGGTGCCGGAAAACTTTTAGATGCGGCAGGTTGGAGTAAGAGAGATCAAGAGGGCTATAGAGTAAATGATGAGGGAGAAAGACTTGAAGTTACCCTTTCTATATCCCAAGGTAATGAGAGAATTTATACTCTATATCAAGAGGATCTTAAAAGAGCAGGAGTTAAACTTAATCTTAAAATTACAGATTGGCCTACAACTATTAAGATGATGAATGAAAGAAGATTTAAGATAGCTTTAGTTAATATGACCAGTCCGCTTTTCCCAAATATCAAGCAACAATTCCACTCTGAATTTGCAGATAAAGATAATACCATTAACTATACAGGGATAAAAAATCCTAGATTAGATGAGCTTATTGAGATGGAGGCCAAGGAGTTTGATCTTAAAAAGAGGGTTAAGATTATTCAAGAGTGTGATAGTATTTCATTTGCTTTTAAACATATAGCTTTTAGCTGGTATCCACCTCACAATGCAAGATTAGCGTACTGGAATAAATTTGGAATGCCTGATTCCTATTTTACATACTATGGCGGAATTGGTGCAATATACAGCTATTGGTGGAATGATCCTGAAAAGAAAAAAGCTTTAGATGCTGCTTTGAAGGATGAATCAATAAAGCTACCTATTGGAGAGACTATTGTTGATTATTGGAATATAAGAGAAAAAAATAGATAGATATTCTAGTTTCATACACATGTAGAGGGGTAGATAAATTTCTACCCCTTTTTTATAAGAATATCGTGCTTCAATATCTATAATCCATTAGTATCCAATAGTTACTTAACCTTAGTTCGGTATAAAAACAGTAGACTATCTTATATAACAATTAAACTTTTCCCAAATTGATCAGTACAGTTGTATCATTCGATAATTTTAAGAGATGAAATATTATATATATTCAATTTCTTAAAACAAATATTGGATAAATGGTTATGTTGGACTAAGGTTAAATATTTTTCACACAATGTCATTATTAGAAGTTTACTCATTTTTTTCTTGGTAGAGTAATCTAATTTCAATAAATTAAAAAGAGTATTTGCTTTTTATATAAATTTAGAAGATTATTATCAGTAGTTACTTACTACTTTAGGGAGAGCTTTAATAGTGACATTCTTTAATATTGGATTTATTACTTTTGGATTATCAGATCTTCTTGATATTCTTCTTTTTACCGGAATAATATATAAATTGTTTATCCTTGTAAAAGATACAAGAGTAATTACTATGTTTATTGGTGTTCTTTCAATTCTCTTTTTGGGTGTATTGGCAGAAACATTTAACTTTACAATTTTAACATGGCTTGTAAGGTCTCTTTCAACCGTTTTTTGGTTGGCTTTTTTTATTCTTTTTCAACCGGAACTTAGAAGAGTTTTAATGCTTATAGGTCAAAATAGATTCATAAGAAAAATGTTGAAGATTGAAGCTAAAACAATAGTTGACGAGGTTGTTTTTGCTGCTTTTGCTCTCTCAGAAAAAAGGTATGGAGCTCTTTTTGTTCTTCAAAAAAATATGGGTCTTAAGTCTATAGTAGACACCGGAGTTCCCCTAAAAAGTGAGGTTTCTTCAGATCTGTTAACAACAATATTTTATCCAAGATCAGAACTTCATGATGGAGCTGTTATTATTTCTGATGATGTTTTATTGGCCGCCAGATGTATTTTACCAATAACTTCTCGCGAAGATCTTGAAGCTAAGTATGGAACAAGGCACAGAGCTGCTCTTGGAATGAGTGAAGAATCAGATGCAGTAATTGTTGTGGTATCAGAAGAGACAGGAACTGTATCTATTGCCTATAATGGAGAAATTTTAAAGGTTGATGATGAGGATATGTTGAAGAATAAGATCAAGAGATTGTTTGGAAGTTAATTATATGCTAATGAAAAAATAGGGTGCCTTAAAAAGTCTGAGGGTGTATCAAAAATGGTTTCGAAACACCCTCTTTTTTTGTTTACATCAATTTCTATAAATCGAAGAATGAAGGGATTTTATTTTTATCAAACTCAGCCTTTAGCTCACCGAGATATTTCTTTTCAAGCTTTTCAAATCCTCCACTTTTTCTGAAAGACTTTATAAACTTATTAACCTTACTCTTAAGTTTATCATTACCTTTTTTTATTGCCATACCCCATGCACCTGCAGTATTAGGTATATTTTTTAAATTAACCCTTGTTGTTGCTCTGTGCTTTTTATGATTGTTGTAAACTGTGAGAGGATCATATATGTAAGCATCTGCTTTACCTTGACTTACCTCCATAACACAGGCAGCAGGTTCGTCAAAGTATCTAACTTCTGCTTTTTTTAACTCTTTTTTAGCCAAAATAGCTCCTGTAGTACCAGATTTTACTGCTACAACATTACCCTTTTGATCAATGTTTTCCCAACCTGTTACTTTTGAATCTTTATTTATGAGCAGTGTCAATCCACTTTGGGCATAAGGATCTGAAAAATCAACAACTTTTTTTCTTTTATCTGTTATATTCATTGAAGATATAACAAGGTCAACCTTTCCGGATTGTAAACTTGGTATTAATCCGGTCCAAGCTATGTTTTCTATTTTGACTTCTCTACCTAAAAAGTTTCCGAGAGCTTTTGCTATCTCCACACTTACGCCGGTAGGATTTCCATCTCCATCACTCATTTCAAAAGGAGGGTATTGAAGTTCCATTCCAACAACCAGTGGAGCTTTTTTGAATTTTTTATCTGCTCCAAACAAAGATGTACTAATAGTTATAGATATTAGAACTATTAGGTTTAAAAATAAGTTTCTCATAAAAGACCTCCAAATTTATAAAATTATATTCAACTTTTTTGCTTTTTAGATGATTCAAATATACAATCAAATAGGAGAGTGATCAATTTTTTTTTGTATTCACATGCTAAAAAAATAATCAACAAATAGAGGTTAGTGAAAATAAATTGTATTTATTTAAGAAATTAAGTTTGTTTGTTCTTAAATAAAATGCAAGGTTTCTAGCTGATAGGTATTGAAAAGCTGCCAGTTTATACATTATAGGAAGAAACCATAAACTGCGAACTTCTGCGTTTATGGCTTTTATCAGTACATCCTAAAATAATATATTTCTTTTTACTTTTGATGGTAATCTGTTTAGAGTGTAGTTTAAAATAAAAAATAAGGTCATCTATTTCCCATTTTTACAACAAGCAATAGTAGATTTTGAGATTTTTTCAGGAGTTTTATTTTTTTATCTTATTGAATAAACATTGTTTCTGTTTTTTGTTTTGTTTTTTTGCATGTTTTTCGAAATAAACATTTGACATTTCAAAAAAAAGGAATTACCTTTATTTCGCTTCGTTGATGAGCGTTGAGATTATTCTCAACAAAATCAGGAATATGTTTTTGTCGGTCCCATCGTCTAGCGGTTAGGACTCAGGGTTTTCATCTCTGCAACCGGGGTTCGATTCCCCGTGGGATCACTAAAATGTTCATTGACATAGATATAG
>PDON01000092.1 GCA_002742935.1 Candidatus Cloacimonadota bacterium
AAAAAACAAAATTTTAGGAATATTTATATATGGAAAAATGAGATTTTAATTTGAGTGAAATTTCACTCTCTAAATTTCAGCTTTTTTTGTTTTTATATTATGGACCTTTTACATTATCTTTTTATGATACTTTAATTTTCATATAAAGTATAGATTTTGGTTTAAACTTTTGATAATGGGGAATAATATGAAACCTAAACTATTTCTTATAGATGGATTTGCACTTATATACAGAGCCTATTTTGCTTTCGGAACAAGACCACTTATTACAGATGAGGGGTTCAATGTAAGTGCTATTTATGGATTTTTCAACACCTTATTTAAACTTATTGATAAGGAGCAACCGGAATATATAGCCATGGTGCTTGATCCTTCGGGTAAAACATTCAGAAATGATATATATGAGGAGTATAAAGCTACCAGACAAAAGATGCCGGAAGACCTAAGAAACTCTCTTCCAATTCTATTTGATATGGTTGAGGCATTTAACCTATACACTATCACAATGGATAACTATGAAGCTGATGATGTGATAGGATCTATTGCAAAACAAGGTGAAATCGAAGGGTTTGATACTTATATGTTCTCATCTGATAAAGATCTCTGTCAACTCGTATCTGAGAATGTATTTTTGTATGACCCTAAGGGTGATCAAATAGTTGATAAAGAGGGAGTATTTGAAAAGTTTGGAGTTAGACCGGATCAAATAATAGACTACTTGGCACTTATGGGCGACAGTTCTGACAATGTTCCGGGTGTCCCAAAAGTTGGGAAAAAAACAGCTGTAGATCTTTTGAATCAATTTGATTCTATGGAAAAGCTTTATACAAATGTTGAGCTTCTTACTAAAAAAGCCGTAAAAAACAGCTTAAAAGAGAACAGGGAACTAGCAGAGCTTTCAAAAATATTGGTAACAATAAAAACTGATCTTCCAACAGGATTTAAGCTTGAAAACTCCAAATTTAAGAATCCAAACATCACTCTGCTTTCGGAAAAATTTATAAAATTTAAGATGAAATCTCTTGTAAAACAGATGGAAAAGTTTGGATCGGGAGAAATATTGAGCACTGAAAGATCTTATGATGAAAGCAAAAAAAGTTACCATTTAATTGAAGAGGAGGAGAAACTTAAACTATTTATTAAAGATGAGCTTAAACCTCTTAAAAACAGTAGTGAAATATCTATATTTATATTTGGTGAAGGTTTCAAGGTTTATGGTTTATCTATAGGTGTGAGTGAAGGGAAAGCATACTACATAGATCTTGTTGAGAGAAAAGATTCAAAAAACCTTTTTGATTACTCCGAGAAGATTCAAAAATTTATCAATCTTTTAAAACCGGAACTTGAAAGATTTAATATTATAGGATCAGATCTGAAAACAACTATGAGATCTCTACACCCTCTTGGCATAAAACTAAATCCAAGTTTTGATTCTCTCCTTGCTCACTACTCACTGTACAGTCATGAATCAAACCATTCTATTGAAAGAATAGCTGATAAACTTCTAAACTATAGAACTATTGATATTACAGATATTGCCGGAAAGAGCAGAAAAAAGATCCCTTATGAAAATATAACTCCCGAAGAGATTTATATATATTCAAACGAAAGAGCTGATATTCTATTTGAGATAAAGAGAAAGCTTACACAACTATTGAATAGGAACAACTTAACAGAGATATACAATATGGAGTTCTCTCTAATGCCTATACTACTGGAGATGGAGCTTAAAGGTATAACTCTTGACAAACCTTATATGAACACTCTTAAACAGGAGTTTGGATTGATGATTGAAGAGAGAAAAAATAAAATAATTGATCTTGCCGGAGAAGATTTCAACCCTGACTCCCCTAAACAATTGGGTACAATTCTTTTTGAAAAGCTGGAGCTTCCTCACGGGAAAAAAGGTAAAAGTAAAAACTACTCGACAGATGTTAAAGTACTGGAAAAGCTTAGAAACGATGGTTTTAAGATTGCTGATGAAGTTTTAGCATATAGAGAACTTACAAAACTAAACTCAACATATATAAACGGCCTTATAAAGTTAGTTGATGATAATAACAGAATACATACAAATTATAATCAAACAATTACGGCAACCGGAAGATTAAGCTCCACCGAACCAAACCTCCAAAATATACCTATAAAAACCCCAAAAGGAGAGCTGATAAGAAAAGCTTTTATACCTAAAAAAGGGTACTCAATATTAGCCGCCGATTATAGTCAAATAGAGCTTAGAGTTTTAGCTCACTACTGCAAAGATGAAGCTCTTATTGAAGCATTTAGAAACAATGAGGATATACATCAGAAAACAGCTTCAATTTTGTTTGACCTTAATATTAATAATGTTTCAAGGGAGATGAGAAGCAAGGCAAAAGTTGCAAACTTCTCAATAATATACGGAAAAAGCAAATTTGGATTGAGTGAAGATTTGGGAATCTCATTTAAGGAGGCTTCTGACTTTATAGACCAATATTTCAATAAATTTAAAGGGATAAAATCATTTATTGATAATACAACAGATGAGGTTATAAAAACAGGTAAAGTTAAAACTCTAACAGGTAGAACCAGAGTTATACCAGAGATTAGATCCGATAGTAGAAATGTTAAAAGTCACGCTATCAGGGCAGCCATAAATACTCCTATTCAGGGAACTGCTGCCGATATATTAAAAGAGGCAATGATAAGACTTAATGGTGGTTGGAAAAAATTTGATGCAGATCTGCTATTACAGGTTCATGATGAACTTGTTTTTGAGGTAAAAAATGAAAATATTAAAAAATTTTCACAATATCTTAAAAATGAGATGGAAAAAACCCAAATTATTGATATACCACTCAAGATAAATATTGATTTTGGTAAAAACTGGCTTGAGGCACACTAAAAAAACAAGGGGTGTTATCTCTAAAAACACCCCTTATTCTAATCCCTAGGAGAAGGTAATTAATGAAAAAGTTATAATGGTTATACACCTCTTTTATTGAGGAGTTCATTTTTATTCTCTTTTTATGTAAACAAATAAAAAATGGCATAATTCAATGAAGAAAAATCTTCTATTCTTTTCCATAGGCATTGGTGATTGCCTAATGTCTTTACCCGCAGTAAGAGCTCTCGTTAAAAAAAGAAGGGAGAGATACTATGCTTTCTGTATCAATCCTGTTGTAAGAAATATCTTGATAAATAGTAAACTTTTCGAAAAAGTATACTTTATAAACTTTTTAAACCAAAATATGTTTCGCTCTCTACTCGATATGATAAACTTGAGAAAGGAAAAGTTTGACTTAGGTATACTCCTATTCCCTGCAAATCATTACATTTATAGATTGGTGTTAAAATTTATAGTTAGTAAAATACATTTTCATAAATACATAAAAAATGATCTCATAAATCTTTACAATCTATCCCAAACAGATATAACTCAAACAAAAGATTCCCATTCAAGCGAGGAAAACTACAAACTTCTCGAAATGGTTTATAAAATAGATCTTGAAAGAGAGTATAAGCTGTTTTTAGATATAGAAAAAAAAGAAAGAGAAGATTCTGATTTTACTATAGGGATACATGCGGGGAGTGATACTCTAAAAAACTTAAGCGTTAAAAGATGGCCTTATTACAGAGAGCTTATAAAAAAAATAAACCAAAAACAAAAATATAAGTTCAAACTTTTTGGAGCTCCATCAGAGTACTCCTTAAATGAATCTATTGCGAAAGGTATAGAATCAGTAGTGGTTATAAAAGAGAAAAACTTCTTTGATTCTGCCAGAGAAATAAAAAATTGTGATCTCTTTATTTCAAATGATTCCGGGCTTCTCCATACAGCTGTAGCACTAGGATTGCCCACTATTTCAATTTTTGGACCAACAAACTATCTAAATACAAAACCATTAGTAGGAAATCATAGGGTTATATCCCTTAATTTAAGTTGCTCTCCATGTTATCAATACTCAAAAAACGCTTTAATTTGTACAAATACGGAAAAGTATGCTTGCATGACAAAATTAGAAGTAGATAAAGTTTACAAGTGTTTTAAAGGTATAGAAAAAGAGATATTAAAATAAGATTATTATTTAACCTGAGTTTGACATAAGTATTTATCTGGCATTTAGAGCATAACAGATAGAATACCACATACAACTTTATCGATCAGCCTGGGAAAAGTTTTAATATTTTTGTTAAAATCTATAAACTTTTTATGGCACTTCTTTTGTAGCCAAAAGAAACAAAAGCTCTTCTTTTTCTTATCAAAAAGAAGCAAAAACATAATTGGGGCATAAAGCCGATTCCACCGCTATATCGGTGATCGAGGTTTGCTTTACATCCTTCTTTTGGAAAGATACATATTTTAGCGGTTATGATAAAATTGAATACTATCGTAATCTTACAATTAAATCCTTAGGTTTAATTATTATATAAGATAGACTATTGTTTTTATACCTAGCTCAGATTATATAACCCTATCTAAAACATTCTCTCTTTAATAAATATTGCTTTACTCTATTGCAGGTACTATTATTATAATTTATATTGTTTGTTTGGGGTTATTTTAGGAAATGGGGAAACATTGCTTCTATTTTTGTTTTATTATAATCTTGAATTAGTAGAGTTGAGGGGAAAATTTAATAATAAATTGGGATCTAATTATGTTTCTAAAGGTGGATGAAGATAAAAAGTTTCTGTTTATAACACCGTGTAAAAACCTTATAGGAGACACTGGTTCAAAATTTGGGAGTGAACTTGATGAAATTAGAAAAATGGATTCAGAAAAAATTATTGTAATGAACTTTTCCCAAGTAAAACAGATAGACAGTTTTACTATTTCAACACTAGTTTCTTTCAACTATGAAATCAAAAATAGTGGTAAGACTATAGTCTTCACTCATGTTCAGCCATTTGTTATGTCTATTTTCAAGATTATGAATATAGATAAACTGTTTAAATTTTTTGAAACGGAAGATGATCTTATTAAAAACTTTTCCCAGTAAACCCAAAATAAATTTTTAATAAATAAGAACTGAATCACACTTAATCTTTATCGGAATTTTCTGATTATGGATAAAAAAATATTAATAGTCTACAATAATGACAACTTTAGAAATATTTTGAAAACAGCTTTCAAGTTAGCTTACTTTTCAGTATGCGATACTAATGATTGTATAAAAGGTGTAGAAATAGCCAAAGAAAACTCATTTAACATTATTATAACTCAGTCTTACAATCCGGAAGAAAGTGGTTTTAATTTTATTTCAGAAATAAAAAAGATCAACAACTTGTTACCTGTAATTATTCTTACAGAAATTTATGATAAAGAGGAACTTTTCAGATCCCTAAAATTGGGAGCTATAAACTACATAGAAAAATCTATTCCTTTGGAAAATCTTGTATCTTATGCAGAAACTATTGTTTCAATTTCAAAATCTAAACAGAAAAAAGACTCAGAAGATAAAAGAGAGCTACTTAAATATATAGATAACTATAAAAAAACACTGACTCTAAACAGTAACGAAAAGATTTTGAGTATAGCACCTCAGATAGTTATAAATGATCTCCTATCTATGGGTGTTTTAAACGAACAGGAGTCTATGCAATGTACAATTTTACTTGTAGAAGCTCTTTCAAACGCTCTCTACCATGGTAATTTGGAAGTTGAATCTAAAATTAGAGATTGTAGTTTTTCAAGTCAAAGAGATTATAAAAAACTTATTGAAAAAAGAGAGAAAGATACCAAATACAATACTAGAAAAATCTTTTTTGAGTCATATTGGGACAAAGATATTATATCTTTCACAATAGAGGATGAGGGATCTGGGTTTAACTGGAGAAAAAAGAAAAAAACAGATCTAAGCTCCGGAAGAGGTTTTTTGATTATAGATTCCTTCTCTGACGATATCAGTTTTAATGAGGTTGGAAATAGAATAAAAATAACAAGAAACAGAAAAAAAGATTAAAAAAAGCCCTCTTTGGAATAGCAATACTCAAAGAGGGCTTATTACAAAATAATATAAACTTATAATTTATATTTACAAAGAAGCTTTGAGTATATTTAAAACATCCTCTTCACCAAGCTTTTTAAAGTTTCCTATCTCCCCATATTTAACAGATTGTTTTGCCATCTGCTTAAAATGAGTACTATCAATATCTACCTCTCTTAAAGTTGAAGGAGCTCCAAGTGAGTTAAAAAACTCTCTTGTTTTGAGAATTGTCTCTTTAGCCGCCTTATAATCATCTTTTTCAGATATATAAAATACACCTCTTCCAAGATCAGCAAATATTTTACTATTATCCTCATCTAAGACATAACTCATCCAGTTTGGAAGAATAATGGCAAGACCCATACCATGGGTAAGTTCATAAAAAGCTGAAAGCTCATGCTCTATCATATGTGTTGCCCAATCTGTAACCTTACCAAAACCTAAAAGACCATTTAAACCAATGGTAGCTCCCCACATTAGATTTGCTCTGGCTTCATAATCTTCAGGATTTTCTACAGCTTTTCTACCATATTCTATAACAGTTTTAATAACTGATTCACATAGCCTGTCTTGAATAAATGTTCCCTTTACATTACTAAAATATTGCTCTGTAACATGAACAAAAATATCAACAGCACCCGCAGCTGTATGATATTTTGATACAGAGTAGGTGTAGGTTGGATCAAGGATTGAGAATACGGGTTTTAAAAGATCCGAACGGAAAGATCTCTTCATATTTATTTCTCTGTTTGAGATAACAGAACCACCATTCATCTCAGAACCTGTAGCAGCTAGTGTTAAAACAGCTCCAATAGGCAGTGCTTTTTCTACACTAACCTTATACTCCAAAAAATCCCAAGGATCTCCACTATACATTGCAGCAGCTGAAATAGCTTTAGAACAATCAATAACAGATCCACCACCAACAGCCAAGATAAAATCTAAATTATTCTCAATAATAACCTTTTTTGCTTCCCTAACAGTTTTTATATCAGGGTTAGGATCCACTCCGGAAACCTCTTTATAGAAAATATTATTACTCCTAAATTGCTCTATAACCTTATCATAGATTCCAACTCTTTTTATACTTGATTTTCCATATATAAAAAGAACTCTCTTGCCGTGAAGAAGAATCTCCTCCCCAAGTTTTTGAATCTCACCTTCGCCAAAAAATATCTTAGTTGATAGATTTGATGTAAAATTTTCCATATATACCCCATTTTATCTATTTTACTGTAAATAATATGTAGTAAATAAAGCATGTAGTCAAATTAATTCAGGTTCTATAATCTTTCAACGGAGAGATATCCTTCATAAAGTGAGATCTCTTGATGACCTACTCTCTATACACAAGGTATGATGATAAAAAACATCAACCTTCCGCATAAACCCAAACATAACTCTGAATCTTTCTATTTTTTAAGTAGCTCCTCATTGATGGTTAAGTTTCAACTTTATATCATAATACACTCCAAATAAATATTATTAAGCAAATTTTCCAAAAGTTACAGATATTTTTCCCAAATTTAATTTCCTCTAAATAACCTTATTTATTTAAGTTACCGTATCTAACTTTAAAAAATAGTAGTGTCGTGATAAAATATCTTTCAAATAGTACTTGCCAAAAAATTAAAATATTATTATAATTATCAAACTTTTGCGGGAGTAGCTCAGTGGTAGAGCACGACCTTGCCAAGGTCGGGGTCGCGGGTTCGACCCCCGTCTCCCGCTTTTCTTTGTTTAATCACAAAATTACAATACAAAATTTACCTTGTTTTTTCTCTATCTTAAAGCTATATTCTATCCTAAATTTTGGAACCTGTTTCATTAGTGATGGGAGGAGCTTGTGAACATAAACCTTTTAGGTATTACAGAAAAAATTGGAGTTGGCGGATGTGTATTGACTAATCACAACCGCATTTATATTTAACCCTGTTTCTTTATGCCCAAGCCACCTGGAAAAGAGACCAAATTTTGTTAGTTTGTAGTAAAAGATAAAGGAGTCTATGGTTTCATAAATAGATTTTCCCAAACTACTTTAGGTCTATTTGAAGGGTTTGTTTTAGATTAAGAATTTTTTAATCTAAATAAAAGAATAAAAAATATTTAAGGATAAATGATGTTTAAAGAAGTAAACAATAAAATAAAGTTTCCTGAAATGGAAAAAGAGGTATTAAAGTTTTGGGAAGAGGGTGATATCTTCAAAAAATCTATGGAGCAGAGAGAATCAAATAAAGAGTATGTTTTTTATGACGGACCTCCCTTTGCAACCGGACTTCCTCACTACGGGCATCTCGTTGGTGGAACTTTAAAAGATGTTATTCCAAGATTTTGGACTATGAAGGGTAGATATGTAAGCAGAAGATTTGGCTGGGATTGCCACGGTCTTCCTGTTGAATATGAAGTGGAAAAAGAACTTGAGTTTAAATCCAAAAAAGATATTGAAACATTTGGAATAGATAAGTTTAATGAGACTTGTAGATCTATTGTATTGAAGTATGTTAACGAGTGGGAAACCATTATTAAGAGAACCGGTAGATGGGTTGATTTTGAGAATGATTACAAAACAATGGAACCGGAGTATATGGAATCGGTTTGGAATGTTTTCAAAACAATCTGGGATAAGGATTTAATCAAAAAGGGTTATAGAGTAAACCCTTTCTGTCCAAGATGTTCCACTCCCCTTTCAAAGCATGAGGCCAATCTAAACTATAAGGATACCCAAGATCCTGCAATCACTATAGTTTTAAAGGTTATTGGAGAGGAAAATCTATACTTTACTGCTTGGACAACTACCCCTTGGACTCTTCCTTCAAATGCTGCTTTAGCTGTTAAAAATAGTATAGAGTACCAATATATAAAACCTCAAAATGATGATAGGGTGCTTATAATGGCAAAATCAAGAGTTCCGGCTTACTTTAAAGAGGGAACCTTTGAGGTTGTTAAAGAGGTTACCGGAGAAGCTCTAGTTGGTATGAGATATGAACCTCTATTTGATTACTATAAAGATTGCGACCCTAATGTACATCAGGTTATTGAAGCTGCTTATGTAACAACGGAGGATGGTACAGGAATTGTGCACCAAGCTCCTGCTTTTGGTCAGGAAGATTTTGAAGTAAGCAGACCTTACGGGGTTCCTGTTTTAAATCCTATCAATGAGATGGGACAATTTAACGATCCTGTTACGGATTACAAAGGCATGTACATAAAAGATGCCGACAAAATGATAATAAGAAGATTGAAAGATGAGAATAAACTTCTACTTCAATCTACAATACAACACAGCTACCCTTTCTGTTACAGATGTGATACTCCATTGCTTCAAAAAGCTACAGATAGCTGGGTAATGGAGATTGAACCTATAAAGAACCATATGATAAAGAATAACAGAGAGATAAACTGGGTTCCTGGATCAATTAAGTATGGTAGATTTGGAAAACTTTTAGAAAACTCTCCTGAATGGCATATCTCAAGAAACAGATATTGGGGAGCTCCTCTTCCTATTTGGGAGTGTGAAGATTGTGGTAAGAGAGAGTGTTTCGGTTCTATAGAGGAGCTGAAGAACAGATCTGGCAACAATGAAATTACTGATATTCACAAACATTTTGTTGACCCTATTACCTTTAATTGTTCTTGTGGTAGTAAAATGAAAAGGGTTCCTGAAGTTCTTGATTGTTGGTTTGAGTCAGGATCAATGCCTTATGCTCAAAACCACTACCCTTTCAAGAATAAGGAGAGATTTGAAAAAAACTTCCCTTGTGATTTTATTGCAGAGGGTATAGATCAGACAAGGGGTTGGTTCAATAAGCTTCTCGTTCTTTCAACAGCACTTTTTGATAAGCCTGCATTTAAGAATGTAATTGTTAACGGTACTGTTTTAGCTGAAGATGGAACAAAGATGAGTAAATCTAAGAGAAACTTTCCACCTGTAACTGATATTTTGGATAAGTTTGGTGCCGATGCAATGAGAATGTATCTTATAAACTCTCCTGCCGTTAGAGCTGAAAACCTTAGATTCTCTGAAGAGGGTGTAAAGGATGTTATCAAAAAGGTAATGCTTCCTCTTTGGAATAGTTACAGTTTCTTTGTTACCTATGCAAATATTGATAACTGGCAACCAAGCGGTGAAAAGCTTGATATAAATAAACTTAATAACAGACTTGATAAGTGGATTCTTTCTTCGCTTCAATCTCTAATTAAAAATGTTGATAGAGAGATGAGCAGCTATAAGGTTTACAATGTACTTCCTGAAATGGTTAACTTTATTGATGATATGACCAATTGGTATATTAGAAGATCCAGAAGAAGATTCTGGAAGAGTGAGAATGATGGTGATAAATCCCAAGGTTATGAAGTACTTTACTACACACTAAAAGAGTTTGTTCATATCTTAGCTCCTGTTATGCCATTTATTTCAGATAAGATCTATAGAAACTTAGAGCTTTCGGTAAATAAAAACAGTAAAGAGAGTGTTCACCTAAATGACTTCCCTACAGTCCAAGAGCAGTTTATAAATACCGTTCTTGAAGAGGAGATGGCTTTTGTTCAAACAGTTGTTAAACTTGGTAGAGTTCTTAGAAACGAAAAAAATATTAAGATAAGACAACCTTTGAGTGCAATAACTGTTGTAGCTAACAGAGAGGTTACTAAAAAAGCTATTAGAGATATGAAAGATCTCATTATGGAAGAGCTAAATGTTAAAGATGTTCTGATAACAGAAAAGGAGGAAGATCTTGTAAGCATTATAGCAAAGCCAAACTTTAGAGTTATAGGTAAAAAATATGGAAAAGATGTAAAAGTCGTATCTAAAGTAATATCCAATCTTTCAGTTGCCGATATTAAGAAGATTGAGGCAGGAGAAGAAGTAGAGTTTGAACTTGGCAAACTAATTGCGGAAGATATGAGTATAGAGCATAATCAAAAAGAGGGTATTTTTGCTGCAAGTGAGGGGGATATAACAGTATCTTTGGATATAAACATAAGTGAAGATCTTTTAATTGAGTGTCATGCAAGAGAACTTGTTAATAAAATCCAGAATCTCAGAAAAGAGAGTGGTTATGAAATCTCTGACAGAATTATTGTAGAGTATAACGGAGATGAAGATATCTCCGGTGCAATCTCTAAAATGTCTGAATACATTATGTCTGAAACTTTGGCAAAAGATATAGTTAAGAAAGAGACTATAGAAAACTCTCAACAGATAGAGATAAACAAACTTAATGTTGAAATAGGTATAAAAAAAGCTAATTTGTAACAATTTTATTGGATTCTGCCTAAACTATAATTTTGGGTAGAATCCAAATTTTAAAAGAATAGGAGATAAAGATGAGCGACAAGAGATCGTACACACCAAGAGAGTTGGAGCATTTTAGAAAAATTATAATGAAGCAGATAAAAGACACAAAAGAGATAATTGCTCATAAGCTTGAGGTTAGTTCTAAATCTGTTTCTGTTGAATCAGGCGACACTCATCATGATGAAATGGGAACGGAAAACAATGCAAGAGAGCTTGATTTCTTTATAGCTCAAAGAGAATCTCAATTTGTTACAAATTTGGAAAAAGCTCTTATTAGAATAAACAACAACACTTACGGTCAATGTAGAAGCTGTTCTGATCTCATAAGTAAAAAAAGATTAGAGATTGTACCTCATGCAACGCTTTGTATTGATTGTAAAAATAGTATGGAAAGAAAAGATTAGAGATATTGAAGAATAGAAACTTTTTCATAGTAGCCGTACTCTTAGCTATTTTTGATATATTTACTAAATTTATGGCTAAGCTGTACTTCTTAAACGAAGCCGGAGAGGTGGTTAAATCTCCTGTAGAAATTATTGGCAACTACTTTAGACTAAACTTTGTTTACAATCCGGGTGTAGCCTTTGGTATAAGAGTTGGAGGCAGATACTTATTATCGGCTATAACCATAGTATTGATAATCTTTATTATGGTTGTTCTTTACAAAATAGATATCAAAAGAAAGATTGAGAAGTTTGCGTACACCCTCATTCTTGGAGGAGCTTTAGGAAACTTTTACGATAGAGCCGTTTACGGTAAAGTTGTAGATTTTTTTGATTCGGATTTTCCCGATTTTATTATGGAAAGATGGCCTGTTTTTAATGTTGCAGATTCCTATGTTTCAATAGGTATGGGATTATTGATCCTGCAATACTTTATTCTTGACCCATTAAATAGAAGAAAAAACAGATTACAGGAAAAAGTTTAATTTCTTAGAATATAGTAAAGTATCTAACTCCCTCTATTTTTAATGGAGAGGAGTACCCACCTCTCCAAATATTGCCTCAAAAAATCAGACTGATTAGAAACGAGTAATACAAGAGATCAATTTTTATGCTACCTTTCGGTAAATTATTGCAGAAAAAACAGGTGGTACAAAAACAGGGCTATCTATACTCTATCCCCTATTTAGGATCTACTGCTTGAAGCCTCTTTTGCCGTAACTTCTAAAGTTTTGTATCTTTTAAAAGCAGACTACCCTAGATAAACCTGTATATAAGTTGTATCTTTAGTAAAAAAGAACTATTTAGGAGAGGATAAAGATGAGTTTACAAGTAACACCTACAAAGGGTATGAAAGATTTTATGCCATCAGAAGCTATTATTAGGGAAAAAGCAAGAAAGATAATCTTTGATACCTATATGAGCTTTGGATTTAGTCCGGTAGAAACACCTAGTGTAGAGCATCTCCACCTTTTAAACAATGGTGAGGGAGGAGATAATGAAAAACTTATTTTTAAGATTCTAAAAAGAGGTGATAAGCTTAAAAATATTACAAATATAGACTCCCTTTCAGACTCTGCATTGAGATATGATTTAACCGTGCCACTTTCAAGATTCTATTCAAATAATCAGGGTAACCTACCTAAACCTTTTAAGGCTATACAGATGGGTCATGTTTTTAGAGCCGAAAGACCCCAAAAAGGTAGATTTAGACAATTTGTTCAATGTGATATTGATATTTTAGGAGAAGACAGTATCTACGCTGAAACAGATCTTCTAATGGCCTCATCTACGGCACTTAAAAATTTAGGCTTGAAAGAAACAGAAATAAAAATAAATGATAGAAGAATACTTTTCGCCATAGCTAAATATTGTGGATTTAAAGAAACAGAGTACAACTCATTTTTTATCACTCTTGATAAACTTGATAAGATTGGATCTTCCGGTATTATAGATGAACTCCTTAAAAATGGTTATGATCAGAAAAGAGTTGATAAAGTAAAAAAAATTATAGAGCAGTTTGAAAATAGATCTGTTACTATTGATGAACTTGATGATTTTATTGAAAACTCCATACCTGAAAATGTAAAAAAAGATCTTAAACAGATTATTGATGTTGTTCTTGGAAATAACCAACCAATAAAATTTGACCCCGTACTTGTTAGAGGTATGTCATACTATACCGGAACAATATTTGAGTTTAAATATAGAGACTATCCCGGCTCTGTTGGTGGCGGTGGCAGATATGATAAAATGATTGAAAAAATGGTAGGTAAATCTGTTCCTGCCTGTGGTTTTTCCATAGGATTTGAGAGAATTATGATCCTTTTGAAAGAAGAGAATATTGAGTTTGATGATAGAAAAGAGGAGGTAGCTCTACTATTTTCAGAAGATGATGATCTAACCTCCGTTTATAAAAAAACAAAGGAACTTATTAATAAAAACTACAATGTTTCAAACCTTAAGCAGGGTAAAAAGCTTGGTAAACAGCTTAAGAATCTAAAATTGCAGGGTTTTAGCCTCTACTGTATATTTTCAGAAGGTGAGATTAAAGAGCTTAAATAGGAAATAGATGAGAATTGAGAGTAAAATAGATAGAGCTACAAAGGCTATAATCAATTTGAGCCATTTAGAACATAACTATAATCTTGTAAAAAATGGATCTGACAATAGATCTATTATGGGTATAGTTAAGGCAAACGGTTACGGTCATGGTATTGAAAAGATCTCAAAAACTATTATTGATCTCGGTATTAAATATTTGGGGGTTGCCTATTTGGAAGAAGCCCTCTTTTTAAGAAACATTGGCATAACCACTCCTATACTCGTTTTAGGAGCTATAAATAGCAAGCAGATTAGAGATTATATTGAAAATGATATAGATTTGACGGCTTCATCTATAGATAAGGCTTTGGCTATAGATTCTATGGCTAAAATTTGTGGTAAAAAAGCTAAGGTTCATATAAAAATAGATACAGGAATGGAGAGAATAGGTGTTCACTGGTATAATAGTGAAAAATTCTTTAAAATACTTTCAACTCTAAGAAATATAGAATTTAAAGGTCTCTTTTCTCACCTTTCATCTTCTGATACAGATGTTAAGTTTACTTTAGATCAGATCTCAAGATTTGATGAGAGTGTTAAAGCTTTAAACAATCTATCCATTTTTCCAAAATATTATCATATCTCAAACTCATACGGACTTAACTATAGTTTTCCCCAATATATAAATATGGTAAGACCCGGTATAAATTTATACGGTTACGGAACTACCGGATTGAAACCTGTTATGAACCTTGAAACAGAGATTTCATACTTTAAAGTAGTTGAGAAAGGAAGCTCCATATCCTATAATCAAACCTATAAAACAAAAGAGAGAACAAGAGTAGTAACCCTTCCTATTGGTTATGGAGACGGATATTTAAGATCTCTTTCCAACAAGGCTTATGTTTACATAAGAGGTAATAAATATCCTCAAGTTGGTAATATTTGTATGGATCAGATGATGGTTGATATTGGTTTTAATGGAACTGCTTATAATGGAGATAAGGTTCTTTTAATGGGTAGTGATGGTAAAAACTATATTGGAGCTGATAGCTTAGCAGAGTTAGCTGGAACAATTAGCTATGAAATACTCTGCTCACTAAATAATAGAGTTCCAAGGGTTTATAAAAATTAAAGATTAAAGGAAAAGACAATGAAAAATATTATTGTATTAGTAGTGGTTTTAAGCTTAGTTTTCTCTTGTTCTAAAGAGAAAAACGGATCAAATAACAAAGATTTTTTATCAACGCTTGACACATTAAAAGTTGATCTTTTAAAACTCCCCATTGAACCGGAATCACAAGATATTGGAGATAAGATTATTGAAAAATACAAGGAGAACAACACCCCTATAATGGTTGATATTGATAGTCTTCTTATTAAGTATCCCGACTCATACTCCCTAAAAGCAATGAAAGTTGCTATTCTTACAAACCAGGGTATGGACTCTCTGAAAAAGTTTACAGATAAACTTATAAAGAATAATCCCAATGATATTCAAGCAAAATACTTTCACAATTTGACATATGCAGACAGTAACTCTGTTAAAGAATTTACAAAGATGATTAATAAATATCCCGACAACTTTTTAGGATACTTTGGTCTTGCTCAAACAATAATGTTTACCAAAAGAGACCAGATGGATAAGGTTGTTAAACTTGCTTACCTTTCAGCAATGAAAAACCCTTCAACAGATGATCCTTTTCTACTTTTGGAGCATCTGTTTAAGCTGAAGAAAGATGAGGATAAGAAAGCTTTTATAAATGGTGTCATGCTTAGAAGAGATCCTTCAAGTAAGAGTAATTTTAGAAAGCTGTTTTTCTACTATTTAACTAAAGATAATAAAGAAAAAGCAGGATACTTAGTTGATACATTCTATAAAAATAATCCCGATAAAATGGAAAACATGGAACTTGCCTACCTATATACCATTGTAAATGATGGGGAAAAAGCACTAAAGTATTTCAATCTGGGGGAAAAAGATGAGAAAAACCCTGAGTTTCTTTCAATAAAGGCGGGGGTTTTGGTCTTAAACGATAAGTATAAGGAATCAGTTGAAACATTAAGAAAGTTTAAAAAGGTTACCAATATTAATAATATTGATTTCTTTGTAGATCTTATCTATGCTGAAAATATGTACAAATTTAAACCATATCTTAAACTACTGAAAGAGATAGGTGGGGGCAAGGCAACTATTGGATCAAATATAAAGAATCTTTTAAAGGGTAAAGATTTTAACGGTAAAGAGATTAATTTTGATAAATACCTTGGGAGTGTAACTCTAGTTCCTTTCTGGAGTTCTACAGATAAAAGAAGTTTAAATTTAGTAAAAAATTATGAAAAACTTTTAAAAAAATATGAAAATAAAAAGTTAAAAATTTTGGGTGTTGATCTTGAAAAAAGTAGAAAAGATGGTGAAATCTTTTATAAAAACGGAGGATCTTCTTGGGAAAATATCTTTGTTGAAGGTATGTTCCAATCCCCTTTTGTTCAAAAATTTGCAGTATCTTCATTACCTTCGGTACTAGTTGTAGATAAAAAAGGTGTTGTAAGGTATTTCAATCTTCAAAGTTATGAGTTGAATCGAAAGATAGATGAACTACTAAGTGAATAAACCCAGGCTGACTGAAACCTTTAGAGATTTTATACTTAATCTTTTCCAAGTATGATCTCATGAAGAAAGTTTAGGTTTTATCCTAAGTTTATTAACTGATCTGCAAAAAACTTAACAATCAATGTGGTAGGAGTAAGTACAGATATTTTTTCGTTAAAATAATTCACATAACCTACCTATTTTACTTAGAAACAATTTTACTAAAAAGAGCTTATATTTATACTCTTTTCAGTAGATCCTAAGTAGTAAAATTACTATATTTGCCGAATCATCTTTTTTTTATTAAATTCCCCAATGGTAGATTGTTGATATATTTTAAAATGTCAAAGATATTAAGAATAAAATAAAATTATACTAGAGACTCATAAAGTATCTAATGTGAATAAAATGGAAATTAAGATTAATAATCATAAACACTCTAAGGAGAGAAAAATGAAGAAAGTTACGGGAGTACTACTCCTAATTTTTGCTCTGTTGATATTTGTAAATCCTGCTTTTTCTGAAGATGTTTCATCTCATGAAAAAAGTATAGAAAAGGTTGAGAATCACAAGGCTGAAACCCATAAATCCAATGGATCTATTGAAGCTAAACATGAGGATAATAGTCATGATACTCACCATGGAGCCCCACATCTTGATGGTAGAAATCTTTCACTTCTATGGGTTATACCATTTATAGGAATACTTCTCTCTATAGCTATTTTCCCTTTAGTTGCCCCACATTTTTGGCACCACCACTATGGAAAGGTATCCCTGTTTTGGGGAGTTCTATTCTTTATAGCATTTACTATAGCTAATGGTGCAAATATGAGCTTCTTCTATCTAATTGAGGTCTATCTTCTAGAGTTTATACCGTTTATAGCACTTCTACTTGCATTATTTACCGTTTCCGGTGGAATCCAGCTTAAAGGAGAGCTTATAGGATCTCCAAAACTTAATATAATTATTCTTCTTATTGGTACCTTTTTAGCGAGTTTAATGGGAACAACAGGAGCTGCAATGCTTCTTATAAGGCCTTTAATCAGAGCTAATTCTTGGAGAAAGTATAGAGTACATACCGTTGTATTCTTTATCTTCTTGGTTGCTAATATTGGTGGCTCTTTAACACCTATTGGAGATCCGCCTCTCTTCCTTGGTTTTCTAAAAGGTGTAGCTTTTGATTGGACACTTACTCACATGATAACTCCAATGCTATTTGCCGTTGCCATACTTTTAACAGTTTATTTTATTATTGATACTATTCTTTACAAGAAAGAGAGTAATATCCCTCAAAAATCTCCAAATGGAGAGAAGCTTTCGGTTTCAGGAAAACTAAACTTTATACTTATTGTAGCTGTAGTTGGTGCAGTGCTATTGGCTAGTATGAATTTTGGTATAGCCTTTACTATTCATCATGTTGATATGCCTACTTCGCTTCTTCTGCAGGTTACTATACTTCTTATAATAACCTTTATATCTCTAAAGATAACATCAAAAGATATTAGAGAGGGTAATGAGTTTGAATGGGAACCTATAAGAGAAGTTGCTAAGCTATTTGCTACTATTTTCATTACAATGGTTCCGGCAATAACTATGCTCAAAGCAGGTGTTGAAGGACCTTTAGGAGCTGTAATAAAGGGTGTTAAAGATTCTAATGGAGAGTTTATCAACTCATCATTTTTCTGGGCTACAGGTATTTTATCCTCATTCCTAGATAATGCTCCAACATATGTAGTTTTCTTTAATACTGCCGGTGGTGATGCTTCATACTTAATGAATGCAGGAGCTCAAACACTTCTGGCAATCTCTGCAGGTGCTGTATTTATGGGTGCTAACACATACATTGGTAATGCTCCAAATTTCATGGTTAAATCTATTGCTGAAAGCTCTAAGATTAAAATGCCTTCATTCTTTGGATATATGGCTTGGTCAGGACTTATTTTAGTACCTACATTTATTCTTATAACATTTGTTTTCTTTTAATAGCTTACTTTGAAATAGAGAATTTTTAAAAAAGGGTGATTTTCACCCTTTTTTAAATTAACCTGAGCTCGATACAATAGGGTATCTTACATATTTTATGGCTCTGCTTTGCACCAATTCTATTTTATTTTGGCTATAAAATCTTAAAGCTTTTATGATTTTATGGGTAGGATAAAAAAAGAGTAAAATCAAAAACATTATGGGATTCTACTCCTGTCTTCCGAAATTTAACACCTATTTTAAAATCCAAATAATTTAGCAAGATATTTTTGCTCTTCTGTAAGTAATAGTATTTTTTTTATTGTTTTAT
>PDON01000093.1 GCA_002742935.1 Candidatus Cloacimonadota bacterium
TACGTGTAAAATCTCGTTCCCTGAGGTTCTCGAAGGGTAAATTTTGTCTATCAACCCGGTAAAAGTTTTAAGATTTTTGTCAAAATCTATAAACTTTTTTTATGGTACTTCTTTTGTAGCCAAAAGAAACAAAAGCTCTTCTTTTTCTTATCAAAAAGAAGCAAAACATAATTGGGGCATAAAGCCCTGAGCTCTTTACCATTATTGATGATGGAGGCTCAAACCCTTGACGGGTTTGCCGATTCCACCGTTATATCGGAAACTTTTATTTGGAATTAGATATTAATTGTTTCCGATCTAGAGGATACACCGGTTATGGAGATTTGTTTCAGATCCTTCTTTGGTGGGAAGACAGATATTTTATCGGTTATTAAAAGAGTAGCAATTATTTTATGATTACTACTCTTTTAAGACTCTCTATCAACTTCGTATTACTGCATCATCAATTTTTTGGATTACCTATTATTTCTAGGATCAGATCGTATAAAAAGTCAATTTCTTTTACTACTTGCCTCTTTAAACTATGATTTTTTAAGGCAGTCTTAACTTATCTGCTTTTCTTATCATCTTTTTTCATTTTTCTAAACTTTTTAAGCTCTCTTGTTTTCCTAAGATTATTTTTTATAAATTTAAGATAAAAATCAAATTTACTCTTCTGCTGATCAATTTTAAACTTTAAAAGACTACTCTTATCTTTGTTGTTTGTATCAGCAAGATATTCCGAATAAAATATTGCTTCGGAGTTTATCAGATTATCATAATCTTTAATCATTACACCAAATCTTTTTGCAGATTTACCTTTTGGCATATTTCTATAAACAAAATCTACTATCTTTTTACTCTCCTCCTTCCAAAGCTTTTTTTCTATCCTCAAAAGCTTCAATACATCTTTAACATTCTTCATCTCTTGTTTTACCTTTTTAGAGATGTAGAGTGATACTTCTGACTTAATTTTAGGTCTAAAATAGTCCCATTTCTTATTAGATGTCACACTATTCTCTTTTGAAAAAAGAAAAAAAGATAGCATAATCAAGGAAATAACAATCTTCTTTGCCATAAATACTCCTATTTTAAGTTATTGATTGAACCCATATACAATGTATATATTTCTATCCAATTTTTCAATTTTTTTTTTGTTAAATCTTTTAAAGATCTATATATTTTAAAAAAATATTTTGGTTTAAATAGGGGTAATCATATGAATTTAAATGTAGATATAGGTGGAGTTGAACTTAAAAACCCAATATTGACAGCTTCCGGTACTTTTGGCTACGGAGATGAATTTAATGAGTTTTTTGATATATCACAACTTGGTGGTATTGTTACAAAGGCTATTACTCCTGAAGTAAGAGTAGGAAATCCAATTCCAAGAATAGCTGAAACAGAGTATGGAATGCTAAACTCTATAGGTTTGGCAAATCTTGGATTAAAAGAGTTCCTTCAAAAAAAGATTCCCATGATAAAAAATTTCAATACAAAAGTGTTTATCAATGTGGCAGGAAAAGAACTCAAAGATTATATAGAGGTAGCTGAGTCTCTAAGCAGTTTAGACTTTTTAGGCGGTATTGAACTTAATATTTCATGCCCTAATGTAAAGGAAGGTGGTGTTGCCTTTGGAACAGATCCTAAAGTTGCAGCTCTTGTAACAAAGGGAATAAGAAAAGTTTATAAAAAACATCTAATGATTAAGCTCTCTCCAAATGTTACAGATATTACAGAGATTGCAAAAGCTGTTGAGGGTGAAGGTTGTGATTCTATTTCTCTAATAAATACACTTTTTGGTATGGCAATAGATTTAAAAACCTTTAAGCCAAAAGTAAAATCTATTGTGGCAGGATATAGCGGCCCCGGAATAAAACCTATTGCCCTGCAAGCCGTATATAAGTGTAGCAAAGCAGTTAAAGTACCATTGATAGGAATGGGTGGAATTATGAACAGTAGTGATGTAGTAGAGTTTCTTCTTGCAGGAGCTACAGCTGTACAAGTTGGAACAGCAAACTTTACGAACCCTCTATCATCTATAAATATATTGAATGATTTGAAACTATTTATGGAAAAGAGAGGGATTAAGGATATAAATAGTCTAATAGGAGGAATGATAGTTTAGAAGTTTATCATTGAAGCTTATAAACTATTGAGTTCTTTAAGGTGAATTTTATTTATTAAGTTGCTTATTGGTTCCTAGTTGTAGAACATAAAGTTCTCAAACAATATCTATATAAACTTTGCAGTTAATTATGAGAGAAAGAAGCAACACTCAAATCTTTATCTAATGAAACATGAGGTATCGGGAGCTACTTTGGTTGCAATAAAAAATAGCGATACAAATAAAACTTTCTCCATTGCATTTAGAACATTGCCGGAAGATTCAACCGGTGTGGCACACTTAACCTTTTTAAACGCTTCTACAGCCCCTGATAAAACTATGTATCCATTCTCAACAAGAAACTCAAAAGAGTATTTTAATACTATGGATATCTACTTAGATACTGTATTAAATCCACTTTTAAAGAGGGAAACATTTCTTAAAGAGGGTTGGCATTATAATGTTAATGAAGATGGTAGTTTAGAATATTCGGGTATTGTTTACAATGAAATGAAAGGTGCTTTTTCAGATCCTTTCAGATCTTTAATGTATGAAGTTAAAAAAGTTATATTTGAAGATACAAGCTATCAGTATGACTCTGGAGGAGATCCTAAAGATATACCAAATCTAAGCTATGAAAAATTTCTGGAGTTCTACAATAAGAGTTACCACCCAAATAACTCTATAATATATCTGTACGGTGATGAGGATTTAAAAAAAGAGCTGGCTTTTATAGATAACAACTTTCTAAAAAACTACTCCTTGAGTGATAAACCTATTGAGTTTAAATCTCCAAAGGATTACAAAGGACTCGTAAAAAAATATAGTTCTTATTCTTTTGAGAATCAGGATATGAAAAATAAAACATATGGTGCTCTTGCTATAAGATTTGATTCAAACATTGATACTGTAACTTCTACGGCACTATCTGTAATTGCTTCATTGCTATTTAAATCTGATTCTTCAAAACTTAAAAGAGAGGTTCTTGATAAGGGTATAGCAGAAGATTTTAATGGATATTACAGCTCTAACTACTATAATCCTGTTATTATGGCTTATCTCATAAACAGTAATAGGGAGAGTGCTGAAAAATTTGTAGATATATACAATAATAGTATTGATTACTATGTTGATAACGGGTTTGATAAAGATATTTTAGAATCTGAACTAAATAATATCTATTTCAATATTATGGAGGATAGTATTGATTCAAATCGTGGATATGTTTATATGTTACAAACTATATACTGTATAAATTTTGGTTCCGATATTTTTGAAAATTTAGATATTGGAAAAATATTCAAAGCTACCAAGAGAGTTTTAAACAATGAGAATAATATAAAAGAGCTCTTGACTAAATATTTTAGAACCCTTGATAATAGTGTTTTTGTTATTATGGAACCGGATAATACTATAAACGAAAAGATAGTTGCAGCTGAAAAAGAGAGTCTTAAAAAGTTCAGAGAAAAATTAACGGAAGAGGAGTTTAAAAATATTGAAGAGGATTATAAAGCCCTTCAATCAGTTAAGCCTAAAAATAATACTCAAATTATTCCAAGACTTTCTAAAAAAGATTTAGATAGTATAGATCATTCTATAAAATTAAATAAAAAAGAGATTGAGAGTATTGAGTTTTACTATACAGAAGAGTTTTGTAATTCTATAAGCTTTTTAGACATAGGTTTTAATATAAAATCTATTCCTAAAAGACTGCTTCCAATAGTTGACATTTTTTCAATCCTTCTTGGTGATTTGGGAACAAAAAACAGGGATTATAAAACATTAACGAGAGATATAAGCAGTTATTTGGGAAGTTTTTCCCACTCTTTCCAGATACATAGTAAAATGCAAAATCCTAAGGATTTCAAGCCTATACTTTGGTTTAGTTTAAGCTTTCTAAATGAGTTTAAAGATAAGGCAGAGGATTTAATTTTAGATATATTTGAAAATATAAATTTTTCCGATCTTGAAAGATTGAAAGAGACTCTAAACAAAAGTGTCGTATACAAAGAGATGCATCTAAATACCGATGGTATTTCACACCTTGTTTATCAAACAAAGCTTGGAACTTCAATCCAAGGCGAATACTCTGAAAATATAAACGGAATTACATCATTTTTGTACATAAAGAGTATTTTAGAAAACTTTTCGCGTAAGAAAGATGATTTTATTGCCGATCTTAAAGAGTTGAAAAATCTACTATTCAGAAAAGAGAATCTTATATTTAGCGGTGTCACGGATAAGGGTAATATCTCATCTGTAGAAACTGTAGCTAGAAAGATTATAAAAGCCTTTGGAAGTAAATCAAAAGAGGAAGCTGAAAGTGTAAACTTTATCCCGTTTGTAAACAAAAGATCTATTATTACAAGTTCGCAAGTGGTATATAATGGTGTAGGAATCAACCTTTATGATCTTGGTATGGAGTATAATGGATCATTTGATGTTCTTAGACAATGGATATCAAGAGACTACCTGTTTGAGAACATTAGGGTAAAAGGTGGTGCTTACGGAGCTTTCTGTAGGTTTAATGAAATAGATGGGTTCTTAGGGCTCTATACATATAGAGATCCAAACTTATCAAATAGTTTTTCTGTTTTTGAAAATATGGGAGACACCTTAGGAGATCTTAATATTACGGAAGAAGCTGTGGACAGATTTGTAATAGGAGCATATTCAGAGTATAATCCTCTTCTAAATCCGTACTCAAGAATGGTTAGTTTAAGGGATAGATCTTTAGCCGATATAAGTGATGAGTTTATAGACAATAAGGTTAAAGAGATACTTGAAACAAAGGTAGATGATATAAAAAGCTACCATGAGATCTTAAAAGATGCTATTTCTAAAGGAAGCCGAGTAACTATGGGAAATAGGGATATTATTGAAAAAAGTAATTTTAAGTTTGATGATAGCATAACAATATAAACTATTTAGGGTTTATTTTTAGAAGATATAAAACTTTAGAAGTTGTGGTTAAACAAATCCCAAGAAGTGTAGTTTACAATGGGTAGATAATAGTAACTCTTCTCAAAGCCAACTCTAAAGAGTATACAAAGCTAGATTCTTTGGGTTTAATTGATCATTTCTCATATATTAACTGCAAGTTTTTAACCAATATGTATCAAAAACTTGCAGTTAACTTTAAGAAAATTTACTTTCCACAGCATCTTTTAAATTTTTTACCGCTTCCACAACTACACAATGAGTTTCTACTTTGAGGTTTGGCAGATCTCTTTTTATTCTTCTCCTCACTCTTAAAATGTTTTAACTTAAGTGCAATTGAATAACTGAAGACGTTGTAAAGATTGATTAAAAGATCCTCTTTTAGCTTGTCTATAGTCCTAATATTAGATCTTTTTTTGATAGAGAGAAGTGTTTTATAAAATTTATTGCTTGAGAAAGGTGCCATCTCAAATTTTCCAATATCTTGAATGAGAATTATAGACATTAAAGCTTTGAAGGTATCCTTATCCATTTTAGAGATATCCTCATCTCTCCAAAATATTGACGATTGTACAAAACCATCTACCCAATTATTGAGATTAGCTTCAAAAGATTCTTCACTATCAGAGTATATGGAATAATCACCATTGTAAAGATCCTCTTCACTTGAACCATAAATTGAGATTATATGATCTAAAAATTGGTTAAATCCGTTTTGATCAGGAAAAGTATATTTTGATCCGTCATTTTTAGTTAAAATAGTTCCAATTAAAATTTTTGGATCGACCACGATAGGAGTACATAGAACTCCTGCAATAAAGCCATGTAAAGCTGTGTAACTTCTAAAATATCCATTTATACTTTTAAGTTTAAGTTCAAACACATTTCTATTATAAATATCAAACATACTTCTCCCTAGATAAAGCAACTAAATAAATGATTTCTGCTTAACCTCTTATTGTGAAATTTTTATAGTAGGAAGGTTCAAAATCATAAGGCTCACTTTTACCGTCAAACTTATCTAAACCAATGAAAGCAATATAGTTTGCATCAGGTAAAATATTATTTCTAAAATCTTTTGGAAAATCCAGATCGTCAGTATAACCACATATATAATCAACATTTTCACTATTAATATTGCCATAAGGGATAATAGTTATATCAGAAATTTTTTCAACCATACCATTTCTATATACATAGTCAGCAGTAAACAGATCCTTTTGTCTTCCATCATAAAAAACTCTTATCTTACTACCGGATAAGATCTTCTCTTCAAAAGCAAACTTTAAAGCTATGGAATCAAGAGATGAAACACCTTTAAAAGGCTTGCCTAAACCGTAAGAGATAGCTTTAATAGTACTTATACCAACTCTTAAACCTGTAAAAGATCCTGGACCTGAACCGGCAACTAAAAGATCTATATCTGAAATTTTTAATCCGTTCCTTTCTAAAAGAGTCCTTATGTATGTAATAAGGGTTTTATTATGTGAAAATTTATTATAATCTATAATTTCGTCTATTCTATTTTTATTCTCTAAAATAGCGATAGTTGTATGATATGCCGATGTATCAAATGCTAAAATTTTCATCTAAAACTTCCTAATTCTTATTCCTCTTTTACTGCTATCTATAATATCTATATCCACTTCATAGTAGCTTTTAGGCTTTTCATTCTCCAAAAGTTCTGACCATTCAATTAAAGAGATAGTACCACTTTTACCTACAAATTCATAGTAACCAAGTTCAGTAAGTTCATCTATTGATCCTATTCTGTAGAGATCATAGTGATAAATTGTGTATTTTTTTGAACTATATGTATTAACTATTATATAACTGGGTGAGTTTACATAATCATCTACCTCAAAAGCCAAACAAACCCCTTGTGTAAAAAGGGTTTTACCTGCTCCTACATCTCCCTTATAGAGAACAACATCTCCTCCAACTAAAGATTCTCCAAATTTTTTGGCTATCTCCCTCGTTTCTTCAACACTATTGGAGATGAAATAACTATCTTTTTCTTTCATAATGTCCTTTGTGAGCTTTATCAAGTTCAATTAATTTATCAATATATCCTTTCTCTTTTTCAAAAGAGAAAAGCTCACCAAAATCAAAGTAGTAGTTTGAAAAAAACTTATTTCTATCTTTTGTAGGAATAGACTCCAACTTTTCAATTATATGAGGTAAATAGTAAGATACTCTTTTTCTATACTTTGAGCCCTTGTTGTAAAGATCTCTGGCATTAAAAATAAGAGCGTTAAGTCTTCTTATTTCAATACTTTTTTCATCAAAGTATTTTTGAAAGAATCTTAACCTCTTTTGCCAACTACCTTGTTTAAGATTCTCCTTGACAGATGATATATATAGCTCCAGTTTATTCTTAAATCTATCACCTAAAAGTATAAAATCAGGTTTATCAACATAAGAAAGGCGATCATAGCTTTCTAAAAGAGCTAAATAGATATAGTATTGTGATATTTTTTCTAATCTTTCATAGTTGTCAATTGAAAGATTTGGTGTAAATGTTTCATCTATGTAAAACTTGGATTCCGTTTCTTGAAACTTTATATCTTTT
This sequence comes from Candidatus Cloacimonadota bacterium, assembly GCA_002742935.1. GTDB lineage: Bacteria > UBA4055 > UBA4055 > UBA4055 > UBA4055. The sequence goes on from PDON01000093.1 coordinate 7,599, forward strand.
TTAAACCTCACAGATTGAAAGGTTCCTTTAGGAGCATCAACCCCGCCAACAATATCTATAGAACCATTAAATTGCTCATCTTTTGAAGAGTTTACTCTTATTTTCAATTGTACGGTTATGGAGTTGTAATCCTCAATATCAAAAAGATTCCAATCAAACTGATTTAAAGCGGACTCAAGATCTTTTTGATAGACTCTTAATTTTGACCTTAGATCATTACTCCTTTCGAAACTGTCAATGTTTACCTTAATGTTTATCTCTGTAGAGAAGAGAGAAATCAAAAAGAGAAGGATTGTAATTATAAAAATTTTTTTCAATTTATTCTCCAAATAATAGTTTAATGAAGTAGAACACCAAAATCTAATAATTTTACATCATAAACAGTTGAATAGTTTTCAACTAATATGACTTTGAAGATAGAATCACTCCATTTAAATAGCAACAAAAACTTGACATATTTATAATTATAGCTTACCTTTGTTTTTCAATTTTATTCATGTTATTGAAGGGAGGTGAGAATTTATGATACATGTTAAAGTTAGAGACGGAGAACCATTTGACAAAGCTTTCAAAAGATTTACAAAAAGTTTTGAGAAAAGTGGTGTTCTTGCCGAACTTAGAAAAAGAGAAAGATTTGAGAAGCCATCAAAGAAAAAGAGAAGAGAGTTGGTTGCTGCTATAAGAAAACAGAAAAAACTTTCAAGAATGGAGAATGGCGATTAATCAAATATTTTGATGCTAGTTTTAAAGGGGTAGATTTCTACCCCTTTTTTAATTGTATTTTTTATCTATTGTTAATAAATTGTTATTACTAATTATGTCATAACAACAAGGAATAAAGCTAATTATTGTAGTTCATAATAAAGAAAATGATAGAGCAAATAACAATAATCAAAAGAATAGAAAAAATTTATGCTTTTTAACTCAATTGATTTTGCAATTTTCTTACCGATAGTTTTTGTACTTTATTGGTTTGTAACAAACAGAGATTTGAAACTACAAAACTTTCTAATAGTTTTATCAAGTTATTTATTTTATGGTTGGTGGGATTGGAGATTTTTATCTCTGATAATATTCAGTACTGTTGTAGATTATACCGTTGGTCTAAAACTAAGATTTGAAGAAAATGGAACCAAAAGGAAAATTCTTCTTTGGGCAAGTATCTTGGTTAATCTTGGTTTTCTTGGATTCTTTAAGTATTATAATTTTTTCTTAGATAATTTTATAACAGCCTTCTTATTATTTGGGACTGAAATAAAAGCAAATACACTTAATATTATTTTACCGGTAGGAATAAGTTTTTATACTTTTCAAACATTGAGCTACACTATTGATGTCTATAAACGAAAGCTTGAACCAACAAAAGATTTTATTGCATTTTCAGCATTTGTTAGTTTTTTCCCACAATTAGTTGCAGGACCAATTGAAAGAGCAACAAACCTACTTCCACAATTTTATAAAAAAAGAATATTTGATTATTCAATGGCAGTTAACGGAATGAAGCAAATTCTTTGGGGTCTATTCAAGAAAATAGTCATTGCTGATAATTGTGCTGTATATGCAAATCAAATTTTTAATAATTCATCAGATATGAATGGAAGCAGTTTGGTTTTAGGAGCATTATTTTTCACATTTCAAATTTATGGAGACTTTTCGGGCTATTCAGATATTGCAATCGGAACTTCTAAGCTTTTTGGATTCAACTTAATGCAAAACTTTAACTTTCCATATTTTTCAAGAGATATAGCTGAATTTTGGAGGCGTTGGCATATCTCACTTTCAACTTGGTTCCGAGATTATTTGTATATTCCATTAGGTGGAAGTCGCGGCGGAATTTGGATGAAATTTAGAAATACGTTTATCATTTTCATAGTCAGTGGTTTTTGGCATGGAGCAAATTGGACATTTATTATTTGGGGCTTGTTAAATGCCATCTATTTTTTACCACTATTGTTGACAAATAATAATCGTAATAATATGGAGATAGTAGCAAAAGGAAAACTATTTCCAAATCTAAGAGAGCTTTTCTTTATGTTATTGACTTTTGGGTTAACTGTATTTTCTTGGATATTTTTTAGAGCAGAGAATCTTACCCATGCTTTTAGCTATATTTCAGGGATTTTATCCATCTCTATTATTGAAATTCCAAAATTCCCAAGAATGGAAAGAGCAATAATAACTATTTTTATGATTTGTATATTTGTTATAGTTGAGTGGTTGGGGAGAGATCAGCAATTTGCTATACAAAATTTAGGTTCTAAGTGGAAACGACCATTTAGGTATTTTATGTACTATACAATTATAACTGCAATATTTTTGCTTTGTGAAAAAGATCAGCAATTTATCTATTTTCAATTTTAGGGTAATGAATGAAGAAGTTTCTTATTAAATTAATAATTTTCATGTTACCGCTTTTAATAGTAGCTTATCCACTGGATTGTATGATCTCTTACTATTTAGGAGAAACAAATGCATACCTTGGAGAATTTGAAGTTTGGAGTGATATATACAATTCAAATGCAAATTGTGATATAGCTGTCTATGGTTCTTCAAGATGTTGGGTTCATATAAATCCGACAATATTAAGTGATTCATTAAAGTCGAAAGTATATAATTTTGGTATTGATGGTCATAACTTTTGGTTGCAATATTTAAGACACTTAGAGTTTATAAAACATAACAATAAGCCAAAAACAATCATTTTATCATTAGATATTTTTACTTTACAAAAAATAGATTATTTATATCAACTCAACCAGTTTATTCCATATATGTTATGGAATTCAAATATAAAAAAATATACTAGTTCATATGTAGGTTATAACTATTTTGATTACTATATTCCAATTGTTAGATATTCAGGTAAAATTAATTTACTAAAAATAATCATAAAAAGTATTTTTACGAACCAATACTCTGATCCTCTTAGAAATAATGGTTTTGCAGGAATGGAAAAAAAATGGAATAATGATTTAGAAACGGCTATGTTAAATAAAGATTCTTACTATGTTAAATTGGACTCAAGTAGCATACTCCTTTTTGATAGATTTATTAAAGAGTGTAAAAAGAATAATATTGAATTAATATTTGTATATACACCAGAGTTTATAGAAGGTCAAAAATTTGTTTCAAATAGAGATGAAGTTATTAAAATATTTGAAAAAGTTTCAAGTGAGTATTCTATTGATTTTTATAACTACTCAAACGATACTATCTGTTTTAATAAAAAATATTTTTATAATGCAAATCATTTAAACAAAACCGGAGCGGAAATTTTTAGTAAAGATTTTGCCAATAAAATAAAATCACGGAGACATAAAAACTATAAGTAGGATCTCTAAAAAACAAAGATTAATCTATCTAACCTGAGTTGTTACCCTACTACAATTATATTATAAACTTGATTTTCCATAAGTAAACTCTACAAACATCTTTATTAAATTTTTATCACCCCTTTTTATCTTTGCTCTCCCAATGTTAACCCTCTTATTATATTTTGGAATTAGTTTATAATCAAGATCATAAATAGTTTCTAAGTTTTCATTTAAGAAACTTATAGGTATAACTACTATCTCACCTACTCCCTTTGAGATAAGATTTTCAATTGTTTCAGATGTGTCAGGTCCTAACCATTTATCCTTATTCATTTGACTCTGGTATGATACCATGAAATCCATATTTAAACTATTTGATATCCTCTCTGCCGATATCTCTACATGTTTTTGGTAAGGATCAGAATGCTTTTTTATTATAGATTTTGGAATTGAGTGTGCCGAGAAAAGTAGATGAGGTTTTTTCATACTTTTTCGATAAGCTGTCTCTTCAATAGAATCTTTCCAAAAATTTATAAAAAAACTATTCTCGTAGTATGAGTGGAATAACTTATACTCTATATCGGAATGCTTTTTCTGAAAAGAGGTTATATCATTAATAACAGATTCTACCGTGGTGTATGAGTATTGAGGATAAAAGGTTAAAAAAATAAAATTTCTTATACCCTTATTATAGAGTTCACTCATCTTCTCTTCAATAGTTGGATGAGAGTATGAGAATACCGTATCTAAAACATCATCAGATGAAATTAAATCTATCATAGAGTTTTTAATAGCATTCATAGAATCAAATATGGGAGTCTTACCAATTAACTTGTACTTTTCCCACCCCTTATCAACTCTCTTCCATATAATAAAATTAGCTAAAAGATTTCTAAAAATTTTTGGAGCAGGTATTATATGTTTATCATTAAACATTTTGCTTAGAAAAAAACGATAATCCTCTTTAGAAAGGGCTCCTCCCATTTCAGTTAAAATTATAGCTTTCATAATAAATACCTCTGAATTATGTATGAAATTTATACAATAATAATATACAAATTCCAATCCTTTATTTACAATAAAGTATTAAGATTTTTTATTAAAGTCTCTAATTCCAAAATAAAAAACTAGAGCCAATAACAGTTCAACTATTGTTATAATAACTCTATACACCCAAGGAATAATCAAAAAATATTTATATGATCCAAACATCTCCATTGATTCTGTTAGAATTTTTTCTCTAACGCCCACTCCTCCCGGAGCAAAAACAGCTAAAAGACCTACAGTCCAAGCTGATGGTAAAATTAAGATATATCTAAAATCAAAAACTTTAAAACCTTTAAAGCTGAGAGAGAAAAGGTAAAATGTAAAACCAATAAATAACCAATTTGCTAAAATATATATTAGATAGATAAATAAATTTTCAAACTTAAGTTTATATTTAAGAGGTTCTTTTTTTAATAAAGATAAAAAGATATTAACAGATCTGATTAAAAATGATGGTATTAGCATGATAATAAAAAAAGATCCTAAAAAAGCTAAAATATACCATGGTAATATTTTATGGGTAAATATTACCAATCCAAAAAAAACTCCTGTGGAGAGTGAAAAAATTTGAGCATAGATCATAGAATTTACTACATTTGATCTTTTAATACCAACAGCTTCACTCATTTTTATAATACCTAAAACCTGCCAAATCTTTCCGGGAATATATCTTCCAAGATTGGATATAAACCATATTCTAAAACTATCTATTACACTAAGATTCTCTCCCATAGAGTTTAAGAGATATCTCCAACCAAAAATAGGAATAAATTGAGAAATAAACATTGAAGTAAATGATAGGAAAAAAAAGGTATAATCAATTTCAACCTTTGAAAGATCCTTAATGTCAAAATTTAGATAAAGATCAATCCCTATATAGATAATCAACCCTATAAATAGTATATTTTTTACTATTTTTACTAGAGATTTTTCCATGCTTTATCGTAATAGTTATATATTATATTGTTTATAACTGTATTAACCCCTACAGAATCTTTATTAAGTATAGATTTTCCAAAAATTTTGGAAGAATCAAAGAGTGGGGAAGTAAAGAAAGTTGTAGGTATATTTTTAAACTTTTCACTATCTAAAGATTTTTTAATATTTAAGTTTTTAGCTCCAATCCAAAATCCCCACTCCCCAAACGATGGTACATTTTGGTGGTAAGGAACTACTTTAAAGCCACTACTTTCCATTGTTTTACCTATACAATTGTAGGTTTTATTTGCGTGGAACGGGGATGTACTCTGCTGAACTATAATACCATACTTTGAAAGTTTTTTCTGTAATCTTGTGTAAAATCCTTTGGAGTAAAGTTTTGAAAGCTCTCTTGAGTTTGGGTCAGGGAAATCTATAATAACTACATCGTAGATATCTTTTATTTCATCAATAAAGGTAAAAGCATCAATATTGAATATTTGTACGGTAGCTACACTATCATACTCAGACTCTTTGTAGAGGTTAAAGTTCTTTGAGTAGATTGGAAGAGTACCTGATGATGATATACTGTTACTTTTAAAGATATTTACCCTCTCTTCTGAAAGTGAACCTTTGTTTAAAAGGAGAAAATTTTTATCTTTGGATGCAAGGTCTGTCATTAGAGGATCAATATCAACCAAGGTTACCATCTCAACATCATCATATTTAAGTATCTCTCTTAAGGCAAGACCATCACCGCCACCAAGTATTAAAATATTTGATCGTTTTTCAGCCAGTTGCATTGGAGGATGAACCAACATTTCATGATATATATGCTCATCAAGGCTTGAGAACTGTAAATTTCCATTTATATAGCAATTAAATATATTATTATCCGACTTTGTAAGAACAATGTGTTGGTACTGGGTAGTTTTAGAAAGTATAACCTTATCTCTGTAAAGTTTCTGTTCCGTTTCAATACTCCACTCTCCTGCATTGTATAAAATAAATCCATTCAGTACAGCTATTACAACAATGAACAGTAGAAGTTTTCCAAAATGTTTAAGCTGATTCCTAAAGTAGATTAGTGTAACCATTGCTACAAATATATTAAAAATACCAAGTACCATTCCTGATTCTATAATATTAAACCAAATAGGTAAAACAAAAATCCAAATTATAGCTCCGGCAAAAGAACCTATATAATCCATTTTAAGAATACCACCAAGATTGATCTTTAAGTTTTTAGCATAACCCTCATTTACTCTTGTTAATAGGGGGATCTCCATACCTATTATTAAGCCTGTTGATACTATAAAAAGGTATTGAAATAGTCTGTAAAAATCTCTGTATTCACCAAAAATATAGAGTAAGAAAAGAGGTCCAGCACCACCAATGAGAGAAAGTAAAGCTTCAAAAAAGATAAATTTACTTATTAGGCTTCTATCTTTAATATACTTTTGGATATCTGAACCAATGCCCATAAAAAGCATCATAAGACCAATAATAATAGCCCACTGTTTTGTAGAGTTTCCTAATAGATCAGATGATATTTTACTAAAGGTGTATTCGTATGCAATACCACAAGAACCCATTATAAACATTGAAATATAGAGAATGAGAGTATCTTTTTTCACTACTATTTCCTTCTGTCATTTGCTTGATTAAAGTTAGATTTAATTTTTTTTACCAAAATTGTACCTCTGTTGAAGTAATTTATAATATCAAGCTTAGCTTCCTCAAACTTAAACCCTTTTAGAGATGGTTTAAGTTTAAGCTCTAAATTTTTAGTTGTATCAAAGAAGTAAACCTGCTTACTCTTGTAACATCTATCAAAATTAAATTTTTTACCAAGATAGATAATATCTTTGTAACCAATTTCAAGAGCTGTTTCATAGACTCTTTTATTTATCCTTCCAAAAGGAAGAGAGATAGATTTGCAAACTTTTCCTGTTATATCCTCAATAATCTCTTTTGATATTTTAAGCTCCTCTTTTAACTGATAGTAGGGAAGTGAACTCAAATCTTTATGGGTATGGGAGTGGGAACCAATCAGATGACCATCATTAGAAAGTACTTTTATATTCTCTCTTGTAAGATGTTTAAATCTTACTCCTAAAAGAGGAATATCCCAAAGATCATACTTACCCAAATATCCAGTTATGGGGTAGATTGAAACCTTTAAATCTTTTTCTAAAAAAAACTCTCTGTATCTGTACAGATTTTCATATCCATCATCAAAGATTATGGATACATCTCTGGAGGATTTATTCCTGTCAACAGTGGTAATATTAAACCCTCTTGATAATAAAAATTCCACATGCTTTGTGAAACTATAATGATCCACCCAACATATGGAACTGTCAAAACTTATTCCAACCTTATGATAAGTTAATATCTTTTTCACATCTAATCCGGCAAAGTTAAAATCTCATAACCCTTCTCTGTTACAAGAACAGTATGTTCAAATTGAGCTGTATTTTTACCCGATTTTGTAGTTACTGTCCAACCATCTGTCTTAGATGTAACAACACCGGGATTTTTACCCTGTACAATCATAGGTTCAACTGTAAAACACATTCCCGGTTTAAGTCTTATTTTATTCATAGTTGTAAAGAAGTGATAAACATGAGGATCTTCATGAAATCCTTTACCTATTCCATGTCCACCATAATCTGAAACTATTGAGTAATCAAATTTTTTAATATACTTTTCAATAGCTTTGCCACACTCATAGAGATATTTATCGGGCTTTATAGCTTCAATACCTCTCATCATAGCCTTATAGGTTCTTTCAACTAGAAGCTTGTCAGCTTCTGATACCTCCCCAATCATAAAGGTTTTAGATGTATCCCCATGATAACCATCTAAAATAACGGTAATATCAATATTTACAATGTCACCACTCTTTAAAATCTCTTTTGGTGAAGGAATTCCGTGACAAACAACATTGTTTATTGAAGTACAAGAACTTTTAGGAAAACCGTGATAGTTTAATGGTGCAGGTATACCACCATGCTTATATATATATTCTCTACAAAGATCATCAAGCTTTTCAGTTGAAATACCTTCAACAACAAAAGGTTCAATATATACCAAAACATTAGCTGCAAGATTTCCTGCCGCTCTCATTTTTATAATTTCATCTTTGTTTTTAATAGTTATCATCTATAATTCTCCTGTAATAGTAAAAAACATATTCTATATTTTTAAAACAGGTTATAAATATACATAGAATCTGCTTTTAAAAGAAGCAAAACTTTTCAAGTTACTACAAAATCAACAGCAAGGAGTCCATTTACTAATTTTAAACTCCAAACTTTTAATTTATAATCAAAATAAAAACCTTACAATTTATCTCAATTCTAACTTTCTGAATGTATAAAATATAATAATTTTAGTTTTAAATGTTTGAGAACAGATCTATCATTTCAATACATGAAAGCATTGAGTCCCAACCTTTATTTCCCGCTTTTGTTCCTGCTCTTTCAATAGCCTGCTCTATTGTATCTGTAGTTAATACACCAAAAACAATAGGAGTATCTGTTTCAAGACTAACATTTGCAATACCTTTTGAAACCTCGGCACTTACATAATCAAAATGTGGAGTTGCACCTCTAATA
>PDON01000072.1 GCA_002742935.1 Candidatus Cloacimonadota bacterium
TTGATTAAGTAATTTTCTAATAAGATACTATAAAAAAGCCTCAAATTTGAGGCTTTTTTTATAGAGTGGGAATTAAAAGAGGTTGTGGAAGACGGAAGATGGAAGACCGATCAATACAGTTTTATGTCGAACTCAGGTTAACTATAAACTATCTTCCGTTAATACTGAAATTATCTCCAATACCCTTTCTCTATTGGTGTTCTTTAGGGAACTGTAAGGTAAAATCTCAATAACAGATTGATCTTCAAAAAGTTTTCTTGTTTTCATTAACCTTTTATTAATTTCATTTTTTGAAATTTTATCACATTTTGAAAGAATAATAATTTGATCAATACCAAATTGTGTAAACATGTTTACCATACTTATATCATTTTGAGAGGGATCGTGTCTAATATCTATTAAAGAAAAGGCAAGTTTTATCTCTTCCGTTTGATTTAGATATTTGTTTATCATCTTTTCCCAGCTTCTCTTTTCATATAGAGGTACTTTAGCATATCCAAAACCCGGAAGATCAACAAAATAGAAATCCTTATTTATCAAAAAATAGTTTATTGTTCTTGTTTTACCGGGAGTCTGACTTGTTTTTGCAAGCTTTTTTCTGGAAAGTACAGAGTTTATAAATGAAGATTTTCCAACATTTGATTTTCCTGCAAATAGAATCTGAATCTTTTCATCATGTATAAATGATGAAGAGTCAACAGCTGATTTTATAAATTCACTTGTTTTTATTTTAAACTCCATATTTTAAACTCCCAAATTAGTTAATATTTTATAATTGTATTGATTCCTTTTGAGTATAAAAAGTTTATAACCTTTTATCTATTTTCTTGAAAAGTGCCACCCGTTACCATGTGGGCATTGGTATATTTTAAGTTCAACACCTTTCTCTTTTAATATGATTTCAGATCTTCTTTTAGCATCTTGAAAACTTTTATAACTTTCTTTATTGTTACCATATCTGTCTCTACATTTTAAACATGTTATACTATCTGTATTTCTATCTTCAGGAGAAAGGTGCCAAAATCCACATCTTTCACACCTGTATGGAACTAATTTTTGTCTGTATCTCAAATTAGCGTAATTTGCTCCCTCAATAGCTTCTTTTTTTGAGTAAAATTCAGATAAAGGTTTGTTTTTCGAACTGAAACAGCTCCTACTTTTTATATTCATACAATTCTCTTTACAACTTTTGTAGACAATAGTTCAAACTTCTGTTTGATGAATATATTAACCTGTATTAAAAATATCTACAAAATTTATTCAAACTATTTAAATAGATCTACTGAAAAAAGAAGCTATAAAATAAATAATTTAGGTTCGTTACCTCTTTGTAGTTGCCATTAAAAAGGATTTCTATCACTTATTCATTGTAAACTCTGCTTCCTTGGATCCATTTTATCGTAACCATCCAGTGTTTATGATCTTTTAAAAGTAGATCCTAAATAAGGGTAAAAAATAATATTTTTAAGTTGATTTTACATTAAAATATTTACTTATTTTATATATGAAACTGTTAGGTTTTACTTTTATCTTTATAAGTTGATTATCTTTATTGATAGAAGAGAATTTAAGGATTATTAAAAGTAAATTTATGGGGCTATAGATGAAACTTAATATTAAAAATGAAGAGGGGATTGTATCGATAACAATTGAAGGTAACCTTGTTGGTAGTGATAATAATGAACTTAATACAGAGCTACAAAAAATTATTGATAGTGGAATGGTTAAGCTCATAGTAAATATGAAAAATGTTGCTCAACTTGATAGTTTTGCTTTGGGGATTTTAGCGACCAGTGGAAGTGAAATTGAAAGTAGAAATGGTAAACTCAAGTTTGCCGAGCTACAACCATTTGTTGCAACTCTATTTAAAATGATGAGAATGAATGATCTTTTTGATATTTACGATACTTATGAAGAAGCCTTAGATTCATTTAAAAAGTAGTTTCTTCTTTACTCAAAATTTTATTTTATACTTTCTTGCCTATAATTAGATCTGTTGCTGATTTTATATTTAACTAATTTAACTTCTTCATTACTTTTTCAGTAGATCTTATGTAGAATTATTAGAAGATTATAACCAATGAAAACAGATGTTTTATTAAATGTTTTTGGGAAACCTTGGCAAACCTTACTTTCAATCTTTTCACTCCTAAACTATAGTGATAGATATATAGGAAAATTTTATATTAGTTTTGAACCTGTTGATGTTGTAATTGATGGGGTTGAGAATTATAAGAGTATTATTTTAGATAGATTAAAGAGAGAGATTAGGGATAGGGTTGTTATATATACCCCCAAACATTGGTTCAGATCTGACATTCCTTATGATAATAATCTTTCAAAAGATACTCGTTATAGACACTCTGTAAGGTATCAATACGGTTGGGAAAGATCTAGAGAAGATTATGTGTTTATAACTCATAATGATGTTGAATTTACGGGTGATATTTTAGGACATCTTCACTCTAAAATAGATGATTCTATAGGTGTAGGTGATATTGGTCAATGTTGGAACTGTCCTTTAAGTTGGGAAAATGTATGCTGTTCTGAAAACTATTTTGATAAGAGGTTATCTCACAAAGAGCTTAGAGAGATTTATTGGAGCTCCATACCTCCAAAAGGTTTAGTTAAGAGACCTTATCATTCACCTAAATTTAATAAAACAATTGAAGATTTTTCTTGGCCTACTCCGGAATGCAGAATTAATGAGTGGAGTGCTCTAATCAATCTAAAAATTGCCAGAGAGATTACTCAACCAAATGGAAAAATTGTTCCTTTTGGATCTAAATGGGGGGAAGTTACGGTATTTGATACCGGTGTTGAATGGTTTAGGGGTATTTCAAATCTTGGTTATAGATTTGTTCACACGGATATTTATAGATATTTAATCCACAATGCAGGTAAGCCTGTTATGGGTAATAAGGAGTTATATATCAGTAAAGAGAGGCACGCAAAAGAGGTGTTAGAAAATAAATTTGGAATAAAGTAATCTAAACTAGGTTAAAAATGGTTTCTATTACTTATTCATTGTGAGTTCTATATTTTACCGTAACTTCTATTTTCCAACTCTTTCAATTGGAATCTATATATTCATTTAATATTTTAACAAACTTTTAAAACAATGATCATATATTGCTTAAAGAGATATGTGTACAATTAAAGGAAAAGTATAACTTTTATAAATTAAGAGAATAGATGAATAAATTTTATATAGGCATAGATATAGGTTCAACAACTATTAAATGTGTAGTAAATAGTGGTAATGAAACAGTTTATAGTAGCTATGAAAGACATTATTCATTGCAAAAACCTAAATTGTTAGAACTTATCAAAAGATTAATTGATCGCTTTGGAAATGTGGAAAGTAGTTTAACTTTTACCGGTAGTGGAGGTAAATTGATTGCAGATCAGATCTCTTTTCCCTTTCTTCAAGAAGTTGTTGCTACCAAAATTGCCATAAAGCTATTTGTTGATAATCCCGGTACAATAATTGAAATTGGCGGTCAAGATTCCAAGCTTATTGAGTACAAATATGAAAATGGAAAATATTTAGGGAGCTCAATGAAAATGAATAGTAGCTGTGCAGGAGGTACAGGTGCTTTTCTTGATGAGATATGTTCCCTCTTAAAGGTTTCAAATGAAGAGTTTAACAATCTTGCAAAAAAAGGGGAAAGATTACATCAGATTTCCGGTAGGTGTGGTGTGTTTGCAAAAACAGATATTCAGCCCTTAATAAACAATGGAGTTACGAGAGAGGATATTGCTCTTTCAACCTATCATGCCGTTGTTAAGCAGATCATAACTACACTTGGCAGAGGTTCATCAATTAAATCTCCTCTTGTACTTTGTGGAGGCCCTATCTCATTTTCATCATCACTTGTTGAATCATTTAAAAATTTTACCCAACTGGATGATGATAATATCATGGTACCCGATAATTGCGAATATTTGGTCGCTAAAGGAGCTATGATCCATAGTAAAGAAAAGAGTTCATTTAAGAATCTTTCAGTTATTTTAAGTTTACTTGAAAAGAGTAGTGTTAGTAGTGAAACTATTAAAGAAAGACCTCTCTTTAGAAATATTGAGGAGAGTAAAAATTTTTTTCTAAGACATTCTATGGAGGAAAAAATTTATCCTCTTGAATCGGGAGATATATACATTGGTATTGATGCCGGTTCTACTACAATTAAGTTTGTTTTTCTAAACAGGGATTTTAATCCGGTCTATACCTTTTATAAAAATTCTGATGGAGAACCTTTAAAGGTTTTAAAAAATGGTTTAATAGAGGGATTTGAATTTATAGAAAAGAGAGGTTTTAAACCAAAAGTTTTAGCTTCAGGATCTACTGGTTACGGTGAAGAGTTAATAAAATGTGGGTTTAGTTGTAGTTACTCTGATGTTGAGACCATAGCACATTTTAGAGCAGCAAATCACTATTTTAGAGATCTCTCTTTTATTCTCGATATTGGTGGGCAGGATATGAAAGCTATCTACATTGAGAATGGTGTTATAACAGATATTATTTTGAATGAAGCATGCTCTGCAGGATGTGGATCTTTTTTACAATCTTATTCAGATAGTATTGGTGTAGATATTAAGGATTATGCAAAAGAAGCATTTAAGTCAAAACTTCCTGCAAAACTTGGTTCAAGGTGTACCGTGTTTATGAACTCCTCCGTAATAACAGAACAGAGGGAGGGTAAAAGTAAAGAGGATATTTTAGCGGGACTTTCATTTTCTATTGTAAAAAATCTTTTTTCAAGAATTTTAAGAGGAAGTAAAAATTTAGGTAATACTATTGTTGTTCAAGGCGGTACTTTTAAAAATGATTCTGTTTTAAGAGCATTTGAAATTTTTCTTAATAAGGAGGTTAAAAGAGCTCCTTATCCCGGTTTGATGGGTGCTTTGGGAGTTGCAATTCTTGCATCTGAAAAGGGGGGGAGATCACAATTCCCAAATATTGATAAACTTAAAAAATTAGATTTCTCTATTGAGGCTGATAGAGTATGTAAGCTTTGTAATAATAGTTGTGTTTTACATACTATTAGATTTAGTCATGGGGGTACCCATATAAGTGGTAATAGATGTGAAAGGGGAGTTGGTAAAAATTTAGTAAAAAAAGTTAATCTTTTCAATGGCTTTAAGTACAAGAGAGAGCTACTATCTAAATTTATGAATAGTAGTTATGGTAGTGGAAAAGTTATCGGAATTCCTCTGGTGTTTGAAATCTGGAACTCTCTACCTTTTTGGCAAACAGTTTTTAATGATTTAGGTTTTAAAACTATTGTTGCTTCTTCATTTAACAAAAATAGTAGTAGATCTGATGCTACCATACCTTCTGAGAGTATATGTTATCCGGCAAAGATTGTTCACAAATATGTAGATAAACTTATCTCTATGGGTTGTGATTATATCTTTTTCCCAATGATTCATAAAGTAGAACCTCTTGTAGAGGAGTCAAGAGCACATTATATATGCTCTGTAGTTCAAGGTTATCCTGCTACAATTAAACATAATATGGATAATCTTCTTGGTGATATTGAGATTCTTACTCCACAATTTCATTTCTTTTCTCAAAAGGCAAGAAGAGAGCAGACCGCTAAATTTCTTTGGGAAAAATTCAATATTCCCTATAAAAGAGGTCTCAAATCTGTAAATAAAGGTATTGAAGTTCTTGAAGAGTTTAGATCTTCTCTATTAAAAGGTTTAGATAGGTGTAAAGAGGGGGAAGGAACCATTATAGTTGCCGGAAGACCTTATCATGGGGATAAACATATCAATCAAGATATTCCAAACCTTATAAATGGATTGGGTTACAATGTTATTACCTTGGATAATCTTCCAGATCTTAAAGAAATAGATTTAGCCCCTGTAAGAGCTGAAACAGATATAAATTACCAAGATCTTATATACAGGTCAGCCATATATTGTGCCAATCATCCAAATTTCCACATGGTTCAATTAGTAAGTTTTGGTTGTGGACATGATGCTATTGTAACAGATGAAGTTAATAGGCTTCTTAAAGTCAGTGGTAAACAGCTTCTAATACTTAAACTTGATGAAACCGTATCAAAAAACGGTATGCTTATAAGAATTAGATCCTTTATTGAATCTATCAAAAATAGAAAAATATTAAAAGGTGAATTTCCTAAACCCTTTAATCTTCAATATAAAAAAGCTGATAGAAAGTTTAAAACAATTCTTATTCCCAATATATCAGAATCTTTTGGAGAGCTTTCTTCAGGGGTAATGGCAAAATCCGGGTATCAAGCAAAGCCTTTACCATTTCCCGATCATTCTGTTTTTGAAACAGGTAAGCTTTATACAAATAACGATGTCTGTTTTCCTGTTCAACTTATTGTAGGCGAGGTTATAAACTATATTAAATCTAACAATTTAGATCCTAAGGATTTTGCTCTTTCGGTTCCTAAAATTATAGGGGATTGCAGATTAGCTCAATACTCAATGATCTGTAGAAAAAGTTTTGATGATGCAGGTCTTGAAAACTTAGCAATTGTTACTACAGGAGATGATACAAAAGGTTTACATCCGGGATTTGTATCAGATACTAAATTTCAAGTAGGTATGTTGTATGCTGTTGTGGTTCATGATATAATTGAACAAATATTTAGAAGAGCCAGATGTTATGAACTTTTTAAGGGCGAATCTAATCATCTCTTTAAAAGTTATGTGAAAAAGTTTAGAATCTCATTTGAAAGAGGTAATAAATATGTTTTAAGAACATTGAGAGATTTTGTGGAATCTTTTAACAATATAGAGACTAAACCTTTTGATAAGGAGAGGATCTTTATTACCGGAGAGGTTATGCTAAAGCATCATCATACCGGGAATAGGGATCTTGAAAAATATTTGGAGTCTTTGGGGTATGAGGTTATTATTTCTTCAATGTTACCTGTTCTAAATAAAGATTATATTGAGTTTAAAAGAATGAAAAAGAGATATAATCACCCCGGTTCATTTTTGGAAAGTATGATAAATTCAATCTCTATAAAACTTATTGACAATATATTTAATAAAGGTGAGAAGATATTTAAAAGATCCAAATTTTACAGGAAGGTTCCTACATACAGTAGCTATCAATCAAAATATAATTATTTCTTCGATTCAAGTTTTGCTGCCGGAGAGGGTTGTTTAATACCTTCTGAGATTGTTTTTAATGCTGAAAATGGAGTAAAAAAGTTTATTATAGTTCAACCATTTGGATGTATGCCTAACCATGTTGCCGGAAGAGGTATGGAAAAGCCTTTGCAAAAGATCTACAAGGATATTAAGATTTTAAGTTTAGATTATGATCCTGATAGTAGCTATGCAAATATTGAGAATAGGATACTCATGTTTGTAAATGATTTTTAATTAAGATGGCATATTTTGGTATACGAGATAATAATTATTTATCTTTTTTCATTGAAAGAGGTGCTATTGATCTTTAAATTTTGGTTATAGTCTAACGAAATTAGAGGTGTTTTATGAAAAAATATTGTTTGTTTGTAATGGTTATTATATTTTCGCTCTACAGTTTTCCCAAACCCGGGATAGCTTATAATCCTAAAAAATATATTTCCTATAAGCTTGAGACTCCTATAATTTGTGATGGAAATATTACGGATTCTGAATGGAAAGATGTTGAGTGGAGTAGTTATTTTGTTGATATAGAGGGGGATCTAAAACCTAAACCAAGACTTAAAACAAGAGTAAAAATGGGTTTTGATAAAAACTATTTCTATTTTGCGGCAGAGATGGAGGAACCTCATATATGGGGAACTTTGACAGAGAGAGATGCAGTTATCTACTTTGACAATGATATTGAGATATTTATAGATCCTGATGGAGATACACACAACTATTATGAACTTGAGATTAATAGTTTAGGTACTGAATGGGATCTTTTTATTACTACTCCTTATAGGGATAAGTTTTGCCATGCTATAGACAGTTGGGATATTGCAGGTATAAAAACAGGGGTTTCTTTAGATGGAACTATAAATGATAATAGTGATATTGATAAAAAATGGTGTGTAGAGGTAGCCATTCCTTGGAAAGTTTTAGAGGAAGCAGCTCCTCATGGAGGTATGCCTAAAGATAAAGAGCAGTGGAAAGTAAATTTTTCCAGAGTACAATGGGAGCTTGATAAGGTTGGAAAAGGTTATAAAAAATCTGTAGATGAAAATGGTAAAACCCTTCCTGAAAATAATTGGGTTTGGTCTCCTCAAGGTATAATAGCAATGCACTATCCTGAAATGTGGGGTATAGTTCAGTTTTCCCATAACTCTCCAAAGAATAAGGTTGAGTTTATTCCTAATCCTGAAGACAGCATAAGGTATTTTCTAAGAGAGATCTACTACTTCCAGAGAGAGTATTACGAAAAGAATAATACCTACGCTAAAAATCTTTCGGAGCAGTTGAAAATATTAGGAAAGAATCATAAACTAACTACGGATATAACAACTCTTGGTGATCACTACTACATAATGTGTACTAACCTTTTAACTAATAAGAGATGGTATTTAAGAAGTGATGGTAAAATTTGGTCTGAGGAGAAAAAGTAGTATTATTGAATCTGAGTTAGATATAACTGTTTATCTAATATTTCGCATAATAAATAGAATGATACATACAAATGTATTGATCAGTTTCTACATCCCTCAAAAACTTGATGACGCAATAATGCAAAGTTTATCGAAAGTCTGAGGGGAAAGTTTTAAGGTTTTTGTAAAAACCTATAAACTTTTTATGGCACTTCTTTTGTAGCCAAAAGAAACAAAAGCTCTTCTTTTTCTTATCAAAAAGAAGCAAAAACATAATTGGGGCATAAAGCCCGGAAACTTTTTTTGGAATGGTATATTATTTGTTTCCGATATAGAGGATACATCGGTGATGGAGGTTTGCTTTAGATCCTTCTTTTAGAAGATTCCAAGTTTAATGGTTTTGATGTAGTTTACTACTATACATAAGTTGTAATTTTATATCTAGTTTGTATTATTACATAAGATAGTTTGTTTTTATATGGAATTCAGATTACTAAAGGTTAAAAAGTATAAAACTTAAAAATTACCAATTTTATTGAATAGCTATGGTTCTCTTTAATAGGAGTATCCTAAACTAAAAAGCTCAAGAACAGTTTACTGCTCTTGAGCTTTTGGTTTAATCTTTTGATAAGCCTAAACTTTATCCTATCTTATCACTTTTTAGATTCTCAAAATATATTTTTGTCTCATAGATTATAACACCACTCAATCCTAAAATACCAATTAAGTTAGGTATTGCCATAAGTCCGTTTACAATATCTGCAAGTGTCCATATAGCTTCCAGTTTTAAGAATCCTCCGGAAAAAACAAGTGCTATAAATATTAGTTTGTAAGGCAATATTGATTTTACACCAAATAGGTATACCGAGCATCTTTCTCCATAGTAGTTCCAACCTAGTATAGTAGTGAAAGCAAAGAATAATAAACCTCCGGTAACCACTATTTCACCCCATAAAGGAGCATTCATTCCTATTCTAAAAGCACTACTTGTCAGTTGAGCTCCTTCCATTGTATTGGAGTTCCATACACCTGTTAAAATTAGCACAAGTCCTGTCATTGTACATATTATAATGGTATCAAAAAATGTTTGAGTCATAGTTATTAAACCTTGACGAACGCAAGAGTTTGTCTTTGCTGCCGCTGTTGCAATAGGAGCACTTCCAAGACCCGATTCATTGGAGAATACACCTCTTGATATACCACTACGCATAGCCAACATCATTGTTGCTCCGGCAAAACCACCGGAAGCCGCAGTACCTGTAAAAGCATCTTTTAATACAAGTTTTAAGGCTGCAACTGCCAAATCAAAATTTAAGATTAGGATTATAACAGATCCTGTTACATAGAGTATTGCCGCAAAAGGAACAACAAACTCTGCAACTCTTGCAATTCTTTTGATACCTCCAAGAGTAACCAAAGCTGTCAAAGCGGTAACAATAATTGTTGTTACATAGGTTGGAGAGTGTAATGCTATTTCAGCTGATATGTTTATAGCATTAACCTGAGGGAATGTTCCAATACCAAAGAATGCAACACCAATACCAAAGAGGGCAAACATTTTTCCAAGCCACTTTAGTCCAAGACCTTTCTCTAGATAGTACATAGGTCCACCTGCCATCTCTCCATTTTCATCGGTAACACGATACTGAATGGATAGAAGACCCTCTGCATATTTTGTAGCCATTCCAAAAAAGGCTGCAACCCACATCCAGAATAGAGAACCAGGACCACCTAAAGAGATAGCGGTCGCAACTCCAACAATATTTCCAGTACCTATTGTAGCAGCCAAAGCTGTTGAAAGTGCTGCAAAACTTGAAACATCACCTTTATGTGTCTCATTTTTTCCTTTATCCTCTTTTGAAAATAGATACTTGAGAGCTAAAGGAAGACGAATTATCTGTAAAAAACCTAATCTTATTGAAAGATATATTCCTGTACCCACTAGTAATGCCAGTAGAGGAATACCCCAAACCCAATTGCTTATCGTTTTTAAAATCGGCAACAATTCGCTCATAATAGATCCTTTCATTTAATATTTTAACACACTTTTATTTTTTTTTGTCAACAATGTTTAAATATTTATTCTGAATTTGCTATCTTTCTAGCCCATCATAGGTTGGTCTTTCCCTTTCATCTTCTTTCAAGAACTCTATGGTTTATACTAATGTCAAGAATAATTTTTATAAATTTTATAAACATAAAATTCTTTTTTACGTTGGGGCTTTTAAAATGGAGAAGTTCCTTATGTTTAATTATTTAGGAGTTTTAAAATGTTTTTATCATATAGTAAAATAGATTGTACAATATATTATTGGATCAATAAATAACTATTTTAACCTGAGTTCGGTATAACTATTTATCTAGTATTTAATGTAATAAGTATAAATACCTATGGAAAAGAGAACCTCAGGGAATAGATATAAGTTGTATTTTCAGTTTTTATTATTGCATAAGATAGTCTATTGGTTTTATATCGAACTAAAGTTGTTTTAAACAGTATCTACTGAAAAAATGAAAAGCCAATCTAAAGTATCAGAATTTACAATGTATAAGTTATAGGAATCCTGTAAGTTTACAAATATAGAGTTAAGTTAAATCTTTGTTTTCGATTCTTTTAATATATCAACTGTAAGTTTGTATAGATCTTATTTGAAACCCTTCAATTTTTGTAAAAATAAAACTTGATCAAGCTTATTTTATTGGAGTTTGCTATTATTATAAAAAACAACTTGCTTTTATTTGGTGGTTTTACTATATTCTTTAAATCTATATTCTAAGTGGGTTCGTCCCACTTTTTTTATTATTAAGGGGTTTTTATGAGTCTTCAAGATAAAGTTGAAAATGTTGCTAAAGAGTTGGCAAAAAAGTATGATCAGGAAGTTGTTGATGTTGAATTTGGAAACAATAAAACAGGTCAGGTAATCAGAATTTTTGTCGGTTCCAAACAGGGGGTAAATGTAAATACTTTAGCAGCCATTACCAGAGAGTTTAATAAGATAGCCGAACTAAAAGGATCTGAGTTTATTCCTTATGATTTTCAGCTTGAAGTTAGTTCTCCGGGACTTGACAGACCATTGAAAACATGGAGAGATTTTTATAGAAATGAGGATAGAGATGTAAGAGTTACTATTGCTGATAATGATGAAACAACCAAAACATTTGAGGCAAAAATTGTATCTGCATCAGAGAATGAAATTGTTCTTGAAAATGATAAAAATGGAAAATTCTTATTGGATTTAAGTATATTAAAAAAAGCAAAATTGATAATTAAGTTTTAGTAAACTTAAGTAGGAGGATCTAATGGACACCCGTGAAGTTGTTCAAGCGGTTGAGGTCATATTAAAAGAGAAAAAAGTTGACAGAGATAAACTTAGCAGTATTGTAGAGTCTATCTTCAAAACTATGATAAAGAAAAAATTTTCTATTGAAACAGATGAAGAGGTTGATGAAAGTTTCAGTATTACTTTTAATATTGATCATGGTGATGTTGAAATCATTCATGAGAGAGAGGTTGTTGAAGATGGTAACGTTGAAGATCCTGTAAAGCAGATTGCTCTTTCTGATGCTTTAAAAATTGATGACGATATTGAGGTTGGCGAAGAGATTCCTGAAACAGTTGATTTTAGTGAGTTTGGAAGAAGACATATTATTGCTGCGAAGCAAAATTTAATCCAGAAGATAAGACAGGTTGAAAAAGATATAATTTTTGAAGCTTATCAAAACAGAATTGGTGATATTGTAACGGGGCAAATTCATCAGATTACTCAGAGAGAGGTTAAGATCCACTTTGAGGGAGAAGAGCTTACTCTTCCAAAAAGTGAGTGTGTATTCAATGAAAGGTACAGAAGAGGTGAGTTAATAAAGATTGTAATCTCTGATGTTATAAGAAAGAATCATGATGTAAAAATAATGGTTTCAAGATCTCATGTTAGTTTCATTAAGAGATTGTTTGAAACAGAGGTTCCTGAAATCAGTGACGGAATTATCAACATTGTTAAGATTGCCAGAGTTCCGGGAATTAGAACAAAGATTGTTATAGAGTCTATTGATTCAAGAGTTGACCCTGTTGGAGCTTGTGTTGGTCAAAGAGGTTCCAGAATATCAGCAATTGTTTCTGAGCTTAACAAGGAAAAGATAGATATTGTACAGAATATCCAAGATTCAAGAATGCTAGTTACAAGACTTCTTGGTATAAAAACAGAATATCAATTGGATCTTGACTATGAAAATATGATTGCTGAAGTTGTAGTTCAAGATTCTATGGTTAAAGATGTTAAGGGTATAAAGGATAGTAATATTAAACTTGTTGAAGAGTTGAGTGGGTTTAAGGTTAATGTTCACTCTGCAAGTGAGTTTGAAGAGGATAACGAGCTCAAACTGATTGATGTTGATGAGTTTGATCAAAACCTTATAAATATCTTGGCTGAAAATGGATTGAAAACAGCTATGGATGTATTTGATGTAGGTCAAAAAGATCTTTCAGAGATGGAAGGCTTAGATGAAGATAAGGTTAAGTTTATACTAGATACTCTTAATGGATACTATGCTGAGTAAATGGAAGAGTTTTTGATTGAAGATATTGATGTTGGTATAAAGCCGCTGCTCGGTTTTGCCTTAAAATCAAGAAATCTTGTTTTAGGTTTTAATAAGTTGTTTTTTCAAAGAGAGAAAGATGTGGGTATTATAATGGTATCCACATCATTACAACTCGGAAGCCTTAAAAAGATAAAAAAAAAGTTCACAAATACAGATTCTGTTTTGTATCTTTATAACGGTGAACTTGGTTCTCTGGTTAACAGACCGGAAATAATGGTTTTGGGAGTAAAAAAGTCTAATTTTATTTCTGGAATAAAAAAGTATATAAAAATCAATGGAGAAGTCTAACTGATGAAATATAAAGTTTATAAAGTGGCAAAGCAGTTAAAACTTCAAACAGATACAATTTTAGAGTTTGTTAAGAACGATCTTAAAGTTGAGACTAAAAAGGGTATCCATACCTCTCTTGACGAGAAACAGTATCTTGATGTTCTTAAGAAGTTTGACCTAAATGCGTATAATAAACAAATAGGGAAAGATGATTCCATATCTGGAAGTAATTATGCTAAAACTGCTCCTGAAACAAGAAAAATAGATATGAATGATGCTCTCAATGAGATTCTGAATGCTCCTGAAAGTACTCCTGCTGTTGAAGAAAAGAGAGAAAGAGATAAGGGTAGAAGATCTGTAAGAAAAATTAAGAAGAGTGTTGATCAAGATAGTTTACTTGAAAAGAGTGAATCAAAACCATCTAAGAGTAGCTCTAAATCTGATGTTGATAAAAAGAAAAATCTTAAACCAAAATCTGAAAAGAGATCTGTTAGTAAGGATAAAGAGAGTAAGAAGTTTACAAAAGAAAGTAAAGAATCTCAAATTATTGAACCTGTTCTTACACCTGAAGAAGTTACAGCAGCTATTGCAAAAAAGGGTAAGAAGCATAAAGATTCGGAGTTTAAAAAGAAGGGTGATTCTTTAAAAGAGGATATGCCTAAAGCTAGTAAGCTTAAAAAGAAAAGATTAAAGAAGGTTGTTGCTGAAGAACCTGAAATAATGACTACTAAAAAGAGAAAGAAGAAGAAAACGGTAGATAAGGAAGCTGTTAAAGATTCTGTTAAGCAAACTCTTAAGAAAATGGAAAACGATAGTGCAAAATCTTTCAAAAAGAGAAAGAAGAAGAAAACTACCGATGATGGTTCTGAGATAGAAGTAGAGGTTAATATTATAAATGTTGTTGAGTTTATGTCAACTCAAGAGCTTGCAAATAAGATGGGTGTTGATGTAACATCTATTATAGCTAAGTTTTTTGGTCTTGGTATGATGGTTACTATAAACCAGAGATTGGATAAGGATCAGATTGAGCTTATTTGTGCCGAATATGATTTTGATTGTGAGTTTGAAACTGAGTATAACGATGATGTTATGGATCAAGTTGAAGAGGTTGATAAAGAGGAGGATCTTTCTCCAAGACCTCCTATTGTAACCATTATGGGTCATGTTGATCACGGTAAAACATCTCTTCTTGACTATATCAGAAAAACTCATGTTGTTGAAGGTGAGAGTGGCGGAATTACTCAACACATTGGTGCTTATGAAGCTATCTATAATGATAAGGCAATTACTTTCCTGGACACTCCGGGTCACGAAGCGTTTACTGCTATGAGGGCAAGAGGTGCAAAGGTTACGGATATTTGTGTTGTAGTTATTGCAGCTGACGATAGCATAATGCCTCAAACAATTGAAGCTATTGATCACTCAAAAGTTGCCGGTGTTCCTATTATTATTGCCATAAATAAAATGGATAAGCCTGCTGCTGATCCAAACAGAATTAAAGCTGATCTTTCAGGTAAGAATGTTGTTGTTGAGGATCTTGGTGGTAGCGTTCAATGTATCGAAATTTCAGCTAAGAGTGGTATGGGAATTGATGATCTTTTAGACAGTATTTTGGTTGAAGCTGAGATGCTTGAACTTAAAGCTAATGAAAATGCTAAAGCCAGAGGTGTTGTAATTGAATCAAGACTTGATAAGGGTTTAGGTTCAATAGCTACTGTTCTAGTCCAAAGAGGTACACTAAAAATTGGAGATATCTTTGTTTGTGGACAGTTCTCCGGTAGGGTAAGATCTCTTCTTAATGAGAGAAAAGAGAAGGTTAAAAGTGCCGGTCCTGCTATTCCTGCTGTAGTTTTAGGTATAAATGGAACTCCAAAAGCAGGTGATATTTTAGTTGTTGTTGATTCTGAAAGAGAGGCTAAAGATATAGCTTCCAAAAGGCAGCAGCTTAACAGAGCGCAAAGTCAGCATCAAGTTAAGATAATGTCTCTAGATCACATATCTCAACAGATAAAGAAGGGTGAGGTTCGAGAGCTTAATATAATTGTCAAGGGTGATGTTGATGGATCTGTGGAGGCTGTTTCTGATTCTATTATGAAGCTTTCAAATGATGAGGTTGCTGTAAGGGTTGTTCACAGAGGTGTTGGTGCCATAACAGAGTCTGATATACTTTTAGCTCAAGCTTCAAACGCTATCCTTTTAGGGTTCAATATAAGACCAAACTTGAAAGCTAGAGAACTTTCGGAAAAAGAGAATGTAGAGATAAGACTTTACAGTATTATCTACGATCTTATTGCAGATGTTAAGCAGGCTCTTGAGGGTCTTCTTGCTCCTGATATTGAAGAAAAAGTTGTTGGTACTGTTGAGGTTAGAACTACTTTCAAGGTTCCAAAAATAGGTACTATTGCCGGTTGTTATGTTCTTTCAGGAAAGATTAAAAAATCATCTCTTGTTAAACTTGTTAGAGATAATATTGTTATCTACACGGCTAAAGTTTCATCTTTAAGAAGACATAAGGATGATGTAAAAGAGGTTGTTAAAGGTTTTGAGTGTGGTGTTGGCATAGAGAAATTTAATGATCTTAAAGATGGTGATATTATTGAGGTTTATGAAGAGGAAGAAGTAAAAAGGACTCTTGAATAATGGCTAACTCAAAGAGACAGAATAGAATATCTGAGGAGATTAGGAAAAAGGTCTCCAATATGCTTCTTTTGGAGATGGATATTCCTGAGTTTAAGTTTGTTACAATATCTTCTGTTAAGATAAGTCCGGATCTTTCCTATTGTACTATATTTTATAATATAATGGAAAGAGGACCTTACTCTAAAAATGAGATTGAGAGATTGTTTACAATAAACAGAAAGAGAATAAGACAAAATCTTTCTAAAAAGCTCAATATAAAAATGACTCCGGAATTAAAGTTTATTTATGATGATACTCTAGATAAGGCTATGGTTATTGAATCTCTTTTAAAAGGTCTCAATAATAAGGAGTCTTAGCTTTAAGAAAATAGGTTTAACAGAAATAGCAGAATGGGAAACTTTTCTGCTATTTTTATTTATATTTGGAGATAAAATGGAAAACATATATAGAGAGATAGGAAAAGAGCTAGAACAAAGGGATAATTTTCTTATCTGTTCTCACTTCTCTCCCGATGGAGATAATATAGGGTCATCTCTAGCTATTCACAGATTTCTAAAATCTATAGGGAAAAGATCAATAATAAGTAACCAAGATCCTTTTCCTGAAAAGTTTAAATTTTTACTAAAAGATGATATATATGTTAAGGGTAAAGATCTAAATGAGAAGTTTGATAATATTATAGTTTTGGATATTGGATCTTATAACAGATTAGGAGATGTTAGAGACAGTATAAATAGAGAGAGTTTTATTATAAATATAGATCACCATATATCAAACAACTCTTTTGGAGATCTAAATCTTATAAAACCTAAAAAAGCGGCAACAGCTCAAATGGTTTACGATCTTTTGGTAAACAATAAATTTACCATTAACTCCTCTATTGCGGAGCCTCTCTATGTTGGATTGTTAACTGATACCGGAGGTTTTAGATATCAAAGTACGGATAGTGAAGTTTTAAAGGTAGCTTCAGATCTTTCAAGTTATGATATAGATCCTTCAGATCTTATTGAGAATGCAATCTATAAAAATAGTGCAGAAGATCTTAAAGCAATCTCTACCCTTCTTTCAAATTTTGAAGTTAATAAAAAGCTTAAACTCTTAACTCTTTTTCATGACAACACTATTTTAAAAGTTGATGATAACGATATGGTTCTTTCAATGTTGAATTCTGTTTCTAATATAGATGTTGTTCTCTATGTTAGAAAGATTAGTGAAGGTTTAGTTAAAGGTTCATTCAGATCCAAAAAATTTGATGTAAGTAAATTTGCGTTAAAACATGGGGGAGGGGGGCATAAGAATGCTTCAGGTCTCAGGTTTAACGGAACTATTGATGAATTTAAGAAAAATATTTTAGAAGATCTAATAAAGGATATTGAAGCTTATGAAGATCTATAGTAAAAAAGATCCTATAAATATTGATTTAAAACTATCTTCTGAACCTTTTACGCTTCTTGTAGATAAGTCTGTTGATTGGACCAGCTTTGATGTTGTAAATAAACTTAAAAGAGTATTTTCAATAAAGAAGATTGGACATGCGGGAACCTTGGATCCTTTTGCTACAGGGCTTCTAATTGTTTGTTTTAACAAGGCTACAAAAACAATCTCATCTTATCAGGATAGATTTAAAGTTTATGATGCTACAATAAAACTTGGCGAGGAGACGGATAGCTGTGATCTTACGGGTAATGTTGTAAAAAGATCTGATTATATACCAAGCTCTGATCAGCTTTCAATAATAGAGGAGAAGTTTAAGGGGGAGATTGAGCAAATACCTCCTATTTTTTCTGCTTTGAAAAAGAATGGTAAGAGGATGTATGATTTGGCAAGAAAAGGTGTTGTTGTAGAACCTGATCCCAGATTGGTAACTATACACGATTATTCAAATATATTTTATGAATATCCAAGTTTAAGTTTTACCGTTAAAGTATCTAAAGGGACATATATAAGATCTTTGGGAAGAGATATTGCAAAATCTATAAATAGTTGCGGACATCTTTCTTTTCTTAGAAGAACAGCTATTGGTGAGTTTTTGGTAGATGATGCTTACACAATTAGTGAGATTATGGAGATAATGGATATAAGCTAATGATTAGGATCTAAATATATTACTCCTTTTCTAATGGTAAATTGGTTATCTATAAACTTTTCTTTTTCCTATAAACGAGATTGTTAGATAAAAAATAGTTGCTATTTATTCTATTTATATGCATTTTTTTGTTTCGTTAAAGTAAAAAAAAGATTTGGAGAATATAATGTTTGTAAAGCAGAGAACAGTAAAAAATCCCGTATCGGTTTCAGGAGTGGGTTTACATACAGGTTGTGATTCCACAATTACATTTAAGCCTGCTAAAGATGATGAGGGTATAATTTTTAGAAGAGTTGATTTTGATGAACCTGTAGATATTCCTGCTTTAATAGATTATGTTGACAGTGTTGCAAGGGGAACAATACTTTCCAATAATGGAGTTAAGATATATACTGTTGAGCATGTTTTAGCTGCTTTGGCAGGACTGCAAATTGATAATGTAATTATTGAAATTAATGCTATAGAGCCTCCTGTAATGGATGGTTCTGCCATAGAATTTGTTAAGGTTCTTGAAAATAATATTGTTGAACTTGAAAAACCTAAAAGATATTTTGAGATTGAAAAAAATGTTCAGTATGTAGATAGAGAAAAAGGGATTGAGCTTATAGTTACTCCATCTAAAAAACTTCAAGTTACATATATGGTTGATTATAAAAACCCTGCTCTTGGAACTCAATTTTCAACACTCTATGATTTAGAGGAGGAGTTTGTATCAGAATATGCTTCAACTAGAACTTTCTGTTTTCTTTCAGAAGTAGAAAAACTCAAAGAAGCAGGTCTTATAAAGGGTGGAAATATGGATAATTCTGTTGTTATCCTTGATAGAGAGCTTTCTGTTGATGAGAGAGAGATGATTGAGAAAAAGTTGGATCTTAAGGAGGGTTCTCTTCCTGAAAGTAAAGGTGTTGTAGGATCTGTTGAATTTAGATTTCCAAATGAGCCTGTAAGACATAAGCTTTTAGATCTTTTGGGAGATCTTGCTCTTCTTGGAACTCAGGTTAAGGGACATTTTCTCTGTGCAAGAGGAGGTCATGAAGCTCATTTAGAGTTGGTAAAAGCCCTAAAAAAAGCTATTGATTCCCAAAACCTTATAAAGAAGTTTAAAAAATCAGATGCAGATAATTGTGTGTTTGATATTAAAGATATTATGAACATACTTCCTCACAGGTTTCCAATTCTTCTAATTGACAGAGTTGAGGAGTTGGTTCCGGGTGAAAGAGTTGTTGGTCTAAAAAATGTAACAATAAATGAAGATTTCTTTAATGGTCACTATCCCGGTAAGCCTGTTTTCCCGGGTGTTTTAATAGTTGAAGCAATGGCTCAAACTGGTGGTATAATGCTAATGAACTCTATTGATGAAGATGAGACAAAGGTACCTTTCTTTACATCTATAGATAGAGTTAAATTCAGAAAGCCGGTGCATCCCGGAGATCAGATCATAATGGAAGTTGATATGGTAAGACCTCTTAGTAGGGGTATATGTAAAATGCAGGGTAATGCCTATGTAGATGGTAAGAAAGTTGCCGAAGCATTAATGACAGCTATGCTTGTTAACAAATAGTTAATAGCTGTACTCCTTCTATTGGAGAAGGAGGTAATGGAGGATTGATAATAGGCAGTTAATATAGTCCAATCTATTTTAGGTTGGATTCTATATAGAGTTTGCCTTAAAAAGTCAGGCCGGCTAGAAAAGAGTAGTAGAAAGAGTCATTTTTTTATGTGATTTAAGCCTAGTAAACCTAGGTGATCTGTTGCAGAAAAAACTTAGGACACAGTAATACTAAGTTGGTAGGTAGTCTGATATAAATGGATATTTGATAAAGATCATATATGATTAAAAAATAGCTGTTATATTCAGTTATATAATATAGTAGGATGGTAGATGATTCACAAAACAGCAATAATTGGTAAAAACAGTAAAATTGGAGAAAGCGTAACTATTGGTCCTTATACAGTTGTTGAGGATGATGTTATTATTGGAGAAGGAACAATTATTGGATCCAATAGTTTGATAGCTTCAGGCAGTAGAATTGGTAAGAATGTACATATTTTCAATAATACATCCATCGGAACAATACCTCAAGATCTTAAATTTAATGGAGAGATAACTACTTTAGAGATTGGAGATAATACTGTTATAAGAGAGTTTTGTCAAATAAATAGAGGTACAGATTATCACTATAAAACTGTTATAGGTAAAAATTGTCTTCTTATGGCTTATGTTCATGTAGCTCATGATTGTATTATTGGGGATAATGTAATCTTGGTTAATGGTTGTCAGATTGCCGGTCATTGTGAAGTTCATGATTACGCAATACTCTCAGGACATGTTTTAACTCATCAATTTGTTAAGATAGGATCTCATGTAATGGTAGAGGGTGGATCTAAGGTTAAGAAGGATCTTCCTCCTTTTATTAAGGCTCAAGGAACACCTTTAAAATATGGTGGAGTTAATATAATAGGTTTGAAGAGAAGAGGCTTTTCTGAACAATCTATTCAGAATATTTCCGATGCTTTAAGATTTGTATTTAGAGAAAAACTTAGTAGAACTCTTGCAATAGAGAAGATTAAAGGTATGGATTTAGATGATCCTAATGTTAGGGCTTTATTGGAGTTTCTTGAAAAATCTGATCGTGGGATAATGATTGCTTAGTTAATCATATTGTACAGATCTTAAAATTTATTTAGGATCAAAAAAGGTTAGCAAAACTCTATTTAATAGTTTATGTAAATCTGTTAAAATAAAACCTAAGGTCTTGACTTATATCTGTTGTTTATGGCTTTCCAGAAGATCCTATTTTATTATATGATCGTTATTGTATCTATAATTTCTATCTTTTACAATTTTATTTAAACTATCTATAGATTTAACAACTATTTTACCACTTTTTATACTATCATGAAATGTTATAATAGATTTTTTATTTAAATACTTAAATGCTTTTTTTACCTTATTAAAATCTCCTGTATAATCGTAAGTAAGGCATGACCAAAGCATGAGATCCATATTAAGATCTTTAACTATTCTTAATGTATCTAAATTGAATCTTCCATGAGGAGGTCTGTATAGTTTACATCTGATTCCAAAATTATCATATATTATTTTATTTGATTTTACAATTTTCTCTTTCTGGACACTAAAAGGCTCAAAAAGAGATGTTTTACTGTGATTGTATGAGTGATTACCTATTTGATGTCCTCTTTCTACAATAGATTTTGCAATATTGGGGTATCTTTTAATATTTTCTCCAACAGTAAAAAAGATAGCTTTTACACCTATTTCATCAAGTTTATCTAAAATATCTTCGGTAATTTTTGGTATAGGACCATCATCAAAGGTAAGAATAATACCATTATTGCTATTCCAAACTATATTGTTGAATATTTTCTTTATCAGCTTGGGTGGATTGTATAAATATTTCATAGACTCTTACTACCTTAAAATATCCTCTATTAAAAAATCAAAACTGTCAGAGTTACGGGAAACTCAATTTGGTGATTTTGTTTATCAATTTTAAGCTCTCAATTCTTATCTTAGAATTGTAACTTTTCATTTTATTTCAAAAAATCTGTTTAATCTATTTAAAAAACTAACTTTTTTCAGTAGATCTTAAATAGAGATGTTTCAGTAAACTATAATATAATAAATTAAAATAAAGTGATTAAAATTATATATCTATTTAATAATGCCTTGTATTATAGTAATCTATTGATAAATTTATGATTATTGTAAAAGGAGAACTATTATACTACTATTTTCAATAGTCATCTAGATGAACCTTTATAAAAATCTAGATTTTATTAGTTTTATATTTTAATTTTTATCTAAAGTAGAGAGTGATTAGATATAACCTAATTTTTATTTAATTATTTAATGAGTTTTTATGGAAAAGAGAAAAAGAGTTTTACCCGATTGGATAAAGAAAGATTTTAATCATAATAGAACAGTTTTAAATCTTAAAAAAGATCTTACTACAAATAGCTTACATACGGTTTGTGAAGAGGCACGATGCCCTAATTTAAGTGAGTGTTTTAAAAAGAGAACAACAACTTTTATGATTCTAGGAACAAATTGTACAAGAAACTGCTCATTTTGTAGTGTTAACCATGGAGCCCCCTCTGTCATTGATAAAGATGAACCTGCAAAGATAGCCAATATGGTAAAGGATCTTAACCTTAAACATGTTGTTATAACTTCTGTAACGAGAGATGATCTTTTAGATGGAGGAGCACAGCATTTTGTTGATGTTATAAACTCTATAAGGGAAAAAAACAGCTCAACAATTGAAGTTTTAACTCCTGATTTTAAGGGAGTTTCTTCCTCTAGAGCTTTAGTATCTTCAGCAAAACCTGACATTTATAATCACAATATTGAAACTGTTAAAGAGTTGTATCCAAGTGTAAGATTTGGAGCTTCATATGAAGGATCTCTAAATTTTCTCAACAGTATTAAAGATGACGATCCCTCTATTATTACTAAAACCGGAATAATGGTTGGTTTAGGAGAAACTGAAGATCAGCTAAAGTATATGTTGGAGGATGTTGTAAATAGTAGAGTTGACATATTTACTTGTGGTCAATACTTGAGACCTACCAAAAATAATGCAAAAGTTATTGAATATAAAGATGAAGAGTGGTTTGAGAAATTTAAGATTATGGCGGAATCCTTTGGTATTAAGTATGTCTACTCTTCTCCATTCATGAGAAGTTCATACAATGCAGGTGATGTTTTAGAAGAGATTGCAAGATCAAGATCTAATTAAATTCGTATATTATCATATTCTACTAAATGGCTAACTTATTGCTACATTAATATTTAAATTTGTAGGAGGTTGCTATGAGGCTGAAGAAGATAAATACTCTTATTATGTTACTGCTATTTCCAATGGTTGTTTCTGTAGGTGGTAAGGATAGGGTCATTTTTGATGAGGAAAATGAGTTCTATGAGATCAAAGAATCTATAATACCGGCTTATTTTGATTATACTGTTAAGAAAAATAGTTTTGTAAAAATAAGGATTAATAGCTTACTCGGTAGTGAAGTTTATAGTTTTATTCCGGGAATAAAGGAAAAAGGAAGTTATTCCAGTGTATGGAATATTTATAAAGAGGGGG
Source organism: Candidatus Cloacimonadota bacterium (assembly GCA_002742935.1). Lineage (GTDB taxonomy): Bacteria > UBA4055 > UBA4055 > UBA4055 > UBA4055. The sequence goes on from PDON01000072.1 coordinate 23,253, forward strand.
AGAGGATCTATGGCCTTTTTGAACTTCAAGTTTATGAAGATGATGTCATAAGTAATAGTAAGATTATTTTTATCCCTCAAGAGATATCTGATAACACCTTATATGCGGATGATTTTGAAGATATGGAGTAGTTTTCTCTTTATTTTTTAATTTTTATATTTATTATTACCGGTGTATAAAATGGTTTTATTAGCTAATCTCTATCTTTTATTTTTATTGAAAAGCAGAGTATTCTTTCTTCTCTCTTGATTTTTTTAGTCCTAATAAAATAAAGTTTGCTGAACTTGACTTTTTATCTGGAGGAGTATAAAAAGTGCCAAATATCTTTTTATACAATTTATGATATATCATTATAAGTAGAATGGTACATACAACTCTATTGATCAGCTTCCACTTTACTCAATTATGTTTTTGCTTCTTTTGGCTACAAAAGAATTTCCCAAAAAAGTTTATAAATTTTGATAAAGATCTTAAAACTTTTCCCTAACTGATAGATAGAGATTTTCCTTAAAGAGAGTTTATTTTGTTAAATTCCTTAAAGTCAACATCATTTAGGTTTTATGCCTACCCTGATACATCGGTAATGGAGGTTTCCTTTAGATCTTTCTTTGGTGGAAAGATACATGTTTTAGGGGTTATGATAAAATTTACTACTATCATAATGTTATAATTAAAATTGGAAATATAACTTATATCTCTACCCTTCGAAATCCTAAAGTTATGGTCTTTTCTACATATACTTATAACACTAAATATCAGATAAATAGTTATATCGAAATAAAAGAGAAAAGCCACTCTAATTGAGTGGCTTTTACTCCGGTAGTTAAAAACGAGAACTACCTCTTAACTCTTGTTATCAACTCTTGAAGTAGTTGATCTGCAGTACTAATAACCTTGGTATTAGCTTGATATCCTCTCTGAACAACTATCATATCTGTAAGTTCTTTTGAAAGATCCACATTTGAAGCTTCCAAATAACCTGACCTTATACTACTTTTAATACTTCCTCCGGCAACACCAACTTTTGCCTGCCCGCTACTAACTGTTTCTGAGAACATATTATTTCCAACTTTTGAAAGACCATTATTATTGTTGAATGTAGCAAGGGCAACCTGAGCAAGCTTCCTACTCTGACCATTTGAGTATTCACCAAAAACAGTTCCTGTTTCATCAAAGAAAATATTTGATAATGTTCCCATTGTATATCCGTTTTGTTCATAGGCAATTGTAGTAAATGGTGAATTGTACTGGGTAATACCTGAAAAAGAACCGGATTCACCACCATTTAGATCAACCTCTAATATACTTGCTCCTTTTCCCGGGTCAAAAGTTAAGTGAGAGCCATCATTTGATTCCATAGTTGCGATAGATCCGTCATTATTGAATGTTATAGAGCCTTTTGATCCTCCAATAATTTCAGTATCTCCACCGTTAACCTTTACTTCCCAATCCCAATGGTTGTCTTGTCCTTCATTCTTGGAAAAAGTCATCTCTACTGTGTGTTTATTTCCCAAAGAGTCATATACAAAGATTGAAGCTGTGTGAGTTCCTGCATCAGTTCCTTCTGCTATTTTAACAAATGAAGGTAAAGATATAGCAGAGCCGCTGTCATCAACATCTTTAAAGCTAAAAGAAACAGTTGATTTTGAAACACCCTTAACTGAATCTAAAAGTACAATCTCTCCTTTTGAATTTACTGAAGCTGTTGCACTTGAAAATGCCGAATTTATCTTATTTATAAGGTCATCCATATTAGTGCCGTCAGTACCGTAAACAAAGGTTGCAGTTGCAGGTGTTCCGTCAGGATTTGTTCCGTTTATAATAATCTCATCTCCGTCTGTAATTTTTGAACCAACAATAGAAAGGTCATTTAGTTCAGTAGGTGTTATATTTGTGTTTCCATTTGATGTTACTGTACCTAAACCTTTTTCTCCACTGGTTAATCCAAAATTTGTAACAGCTAAAGTTCCATCACTTATTGCTATTGATTTGTCAGAACCACCGCTTTCAGTTGTTTGGAAAACTATACCCTCCTTAATATCATGAGGATTTACTGAAGTATCTTCTGTTCTCCAACTCACTGCTTTAACTTTGTTTGCAAGTTTTCCATTATTTCTTATGCCCTCATTTATAAGAGATACAAGTTCTGATAAACTACTAGGACTAGCATCCTTAGCTATTACTATATCTCCTTCTGATCCGCTTACCCCATCAATCTCAATTCTAAACGTATCGCCCTTTTTATAGTTTCCGTAGTTATTGTATATATCTGTTCCGTTAATCTTTGCCGGAGTTGACCAGTTTGCAGAAAACTCTTGAGCAACGGCATCGGCTGAAGCATCAAGATTACATTGATACTTTATTTCAGTTGTTGCTTCGGCAGGATACTTTTGTCCAAATGGCATTAAAATATCTCCAACGGTACCACCTGATTCAATCTCACCGTTTATATTTGCAACTTTTCCTTGAATCTTATACTGACCACCCTGAGCCAATAGATAACCTTCAGGACTTAGTTGAAAAGCTCCTGCTCTTGTGTAAAAAGAGTTTTTCCCGTCACTTGCAACAAAGAACCCATCCCCCTCAATTGCAAGATCAGTACTTTGATTGGTATTTTCGAGATAGCCTTGAGAAAAATCTGAATCTACAGAGCTTATTTTCATTCCAACACCAATCTGAATAGGATTTTTACCTTCTGAAAATACAGTTTTACTTCTACCGTAACTTTCAGTTTGAGAAAGAGCATCCATGAATGTCATTCTTCCTCTCTTAAAGCCATGAGTTCCAATATTCGCAATATTATTACCAATCACATCCATTTTAGCCTCGTGATTGGAAAGGCCAGATATTCCTGAATAAAGCGATCTTAACATATTACCCTCCTCCGTCCAATTGGACCGGCTTACTTAGCCTAATTTACAATAATTTCATTTTAAAACTTATACAATTATTAAAGAGCTTACATTTTTCACAACATCTTTTACTCTATTGTTGTGAATATTTTCTACTCTGTTATCACTGCTGTTTACAACCAATATTTGATCATCTAAAATTAATGCAGGATTTTTAAGATTATTCTCTTTGGCAATCTTAATACCATTCAAAATTCTAACTCTATCGTTCTGAGAGAGATGTATATTATCTCTATTTATTCTGTTTAAAGATTCAAGTGAAAATTCCAAATCTAGAATTGATATTTTTGTAGATTCCTGAGTTAATAGATCATGAAAATCAGGTAAGTTTTTACCTAAATTGGATATATCACTTCTACCTAAGTTTAGATCTTTTTGAGATACTATTATTCTATTTAACTCTCTGGCGTTTATCACATTAAACTCCCGGATCCAAAATTTCCAATACATCACCCATCAAAATATCAATATTCTCATCTGTCATAAGAATTGCCGATCCATTTTCGTACTTAACTCCGGTAATTCTGTAAACATTGAAAGTATTTGCTTTTATAGGTTCATTTTTATTGTCAAAAGCAGTAATTTTAAAATCATATTTACCTTCTCCTGCAAATGATCCATCTGAAAGGTATCCATCCCACTCAAACTTACCGTTACCTTCACTTTGATTTGTTAAATCAGTTGAATAAACAAGATTACCGGACTTATCATAAATATCAATTGTTACCTTTGCCGAATCACTACCAAGATTGTAGTTTAATGTAGTTGCTTCTCCGTTAAAATTAAACTCAGATCCCGAAGTTTTAACATCTCTTCCAATCATTGTTGTTGCCATAGAGTTATTGATACTCTGGGATATTATAAGATTGGTCTCAATAGATTTGTCCAAGCTTGTATTCATATTTTGAAGCTCCTCCAATTGGGTAAACTGTGCCATTTGGGCTGTAAATTCACTGTTTTCCATAGGATTTAGAGGATCTTGATACTTTACTTGAGTAACAAACATCTGAAGAAAAGAATCTTTATCGGTTAAGGATCTATTTTGTTTTGCTTGCTCTGTAACAGTTGATCCTACGGGTACAACTTGCATAATAAGCTCCAATTTTGTTCTGTTGAATAAATTTGCAACTACTATGCCATTTCGTTTAAAAATTTCAGTAACAAAAAAGATTTCAATTTACAGCATAGTTATGTAAAGAAATTGCAATTTTTATTCCAAAATTTTGGTAAAAGGAAGAGTTTTATTTTAGAGGTAAGTGGATCACTTAGCTTAATAGAGATATTAAAACAGTTAGTTTGATATAAAAAGAATAATCTATTATTACATAATAATTAAAGCTAGAAATAGAACTTATATCTGTACCCTGAGGCTCTTGAAAGGTATAACTAAATGTTTATATTTTCCGTTCCCTTCGAGAGCCTCAGGGAACTCTCTTTTCTATGAATATTTATACTTGTTACATTAAATATTAGTTAAATACTTATGTCGAACTCAGGTTAAAACTCTCTTTTGATTGAGAACTTAAATTAGATACAAAAGTCAACAATACTTGACATGATGTAAAGTATTGTATATATTGATAAAAAAATGGTAATATATTGTATGGATTTATCAAATAATTTAAAAAAAATGCGTTTTAATAAAGATCAGATAACTCAAGAAGAGTTAGCTAATAAATTGGAGGTTTCTCGTCAAACCATAAATGCTATTGAGAATGGTAAGTTTAATCCATCTGTGAAATTAGCTTTACTAATGGCAGATTTTTTTGAATGTAGTATTGAAGATATTTTTTACTTAGATTCTACTAAAAAAAGAAAAAATCTTATTTAATTAAGGAGGATTTATCATGAATAAAAGATTTATTTTAGAACTAGTGGTTGGCATTTTGTTATTGTTGGGTGTTTTAATCTTTGGAGAGAAGGGAATGGTTGTTTTCTCTTTACTAGCAGTTCTTCCATTTATTGGGAAAAGAAAAAATCTAGATGAACGAGAGATTCAATTACTTTATAAAATTGGAAACTATACAGCTGCATTAACCCTATTGGGAAGTGTTGTAATCTTTTCCCTATCAGATTCAATATTTATGGGGCATCTAATTGGTAAGAGTTGGCTTTTCTATGTTTGTTCTATTTTTTTTATTTCTCATGGTGCTTCAGGCATATTTGTTATGAGGAGCTAGAAAACATTTAGGATCTACTGAAATAAGAGCTATTCTTTTTTCGGTAGATCCTATGTACTAATATTGGAACAGTATTTTACACTAAATTTTGATATTATAATTTATCAACTTTAAAACCCTAACCTAAAAGTATCACTTCCTCAGTTTCAAAATCAAAGATATGAATTTTTTCCTTAACAACTGAAATTTTTTCCAAATCACCTATTTTAGGAATATTATCACCTTTTCTTCTGGAAAGTAAAGTACTCTCTCCATATTTGTAGTAGATAAATGTCTCATTACCCATTGGTTCAACAATCTCAATTTCAGCTTCTGATCCATTTGGATCCAATACGATATCTTCTGATCTTACACCTAATATTACCTTCCTATTATCAAAAATAGTTTTACTTTTTTTGTTGAAAGTAAAATTAAATATATCACTGTTAAAAGTTAAATCTTCACCGTTACTATTGAGAGTACCATTTATAAAATTCATAGAAGGAGAACCTATGAAACCTGCAACAAATCTATTATTAGGTCTATTGTAAAGATTCATTGGTGTATCCACTTGCTGAATAATTCCATTATTTAATACCGCAATTCTGTCACCCATAGTCATAGCTTCAGTCTGATCATGGGTTACATATACCATAGTTGTTTTTAATCTATTATGAAGCTTAATTATTTCAGATCTCATCTGTACCCTGAGCTTCGCATCCAAGTTTGATAATGGTTCATCAAATAGAAAAACTTCAGGATCTCTAACAATCGCTCTTCCAAGAGCAACCCTCTGTCTCTGACCACCGGAAAGATTTTTAGGTTTTCTATCCAAGTAATCCGTCAATCCTAAAATTTTAGAAACTCTATCAATCTTTTCTCTAATAATAGCTTTATCAACTTTTCTTAATTTTAATGCAAAACCAATATTTTCCCTAACACTCATGTGTGGATAGAGTGCATAGTTTTGAAAAACCATACTTATATTTCTATCTTTAGGAAGAGTATTATTAACTAATCTCTCTCCAATGTATATACTCCCTGAACTAACATCTTCAAGTCCTGCTATCATTCTAAGTATTGTAGATTTTCCGCACCCTGAAGGACCAACAAATACCATAAACTCTCCATCTTTTATGGTAAGATTGATACTCTTTACAACATTTGATTTTCCATCGTAGCTTTTTATTAAATTTTCTAAAGATACTTTTGACATTATAGGGATCCTTTATAGATATTGGTTACAATTTATTGATTTTATATTACTATATTCTGTTTTAGTTTTTTTGATTTTCTCAAATGTGGAGATTTTTTGGTATTTACAATTTTAAGGGCAAAAAATATTCCTAGGCCTCCAATAATAGTAGCACCACCAAAGTATGATACTGTGGGAAACCATAGCTCTGAAAAACCATCTATTTCTGCGTGAAAAGAGTTTTCAACTTTCAAATAAAATATAGGAACATCAGATCCAATCTCATAAGCTTCTCTGTAACTATTTCCTGTAGTTGACTGAAATGTGAAATTAAGATCTTTCTCTATATTTTTGTATGAAACAATAGGATAGTAAACATAATAATATTCACCTTCTTCTGAATCATACCTTTCTTCAATTTCATAATCAACTACTTTCCCAACACCTTTTGTTGCCTTATCAATAAAAAATATTGTATCTAGGAAACTATCAATACCGTTAACAACCAGAATTATTGCTAAAAAAATAAAAAGATTTCTGAAAAACTTCATAAATACCTCTATAAAACTTTAAACTATAGATCTTAATTTTTAAAGTAGATTATATTTGTATAAAACTATAGTTTATTAATAACCCTTAAAATTTACAGTATAATTATAATATTTCCAAATTAAAAGAACCTCCAAATTTGGAGGTTCTTATTGTTAAGTAGTTTGTGATAAGTTTGTATAGATTAATCTATAGCCTCTTCACCATCTTTATATCTGTCAAGCTCAATGGTGAAGTGTCTCATAATTGGAGCTTCTCTTGTAATTTTGAATCCTCTCTTAATAGTTTCTTTTCTATCCCAAACATTTTTAAGAGCAGCTGCTATAAAATCAATATGATTGCTTGTGTATACCCTTCTTGGTATAGCTAATCTAAGAAGTTCAAGTTTTGGATGTCTGTTTTTTCTTGTTTCAGGATCTCTATCAGCTAAAAGAGTTCCAATCTCAACACCTCTAACTCCACCTTCTATATAAAGCTCTACAGCTAAGGTTTGAGCAATCATCTCTTTCTCATCAATGTGAGGTAAAAATTTCTTTGCATCAACAAAGATTGCATGTCCGCCGGCAGGTTTTTGGATTGGAATACCATATTCTGTTAATTTATCGCCAAGTTGTTTAACTTGAAGAATTCTTGACTCTAGGAAATCAAAATCTGTACCTTCTATTAAACCTTGAGCTAGGGCTCCCATATCTCTACCACTCATACCACCGTATGTTAAGTAACCTTCAAAAACAATTCCAAATACAGAAGCTGCATCATAAAGCTCTTTTTCTCTTAAAGCTATGAATCCTCCCATATTTACAATAGCGTCCTTTTTTGAACTCATAGTCATACCGTCACCGTATGAGAAAACCTCTTTACAGATCTCTCTTATACTCCAATCTTTGTACTCTTCTTCACGAGTCTTTATAAAGTATGCATTCTCAGCAAATCTTGCAGAATCAAAAATAACCTTAATTCCGTACTCTTTACAAAGCTTCGAAACAGCCTTAATATTTGCAAGAGATACCGGTTGTCCACCTGATGTGTTACAAGTTATTGTAACTATACACATAGGAATTTTCTCTTTTGGATTTTCTTTGAAAACTTTTTCTAGCTTTTCAAGATCAATATTACCTTTGAAAGGGTGCTCTAAAGTTGTTTCAAAAGCTTCATCAATGGTACAATCAATAGCTTTTGCTTTTCTAAATTCAATGTGTCCTTTAGTAGTATCAAAGTGTGAGTTACCCGGAACTACATCACCCTCTTTAACTAGAGCAGAAAAAAGAACATTTTCAGCTGCTCTACCTTGGTGAGTAGGTAAAACATGCTCATAACCTGTAATTTCAGTTATAGTTGATTTTAGTTTTCTGAAAGATCTTGCACCGGCATAACTCTCATCACCAATCATCATTTCAGCCCACTGCTTATCACTCATAGCACCGGTTCCTGAATCTGTTAGAAGATCAATGTAAACATCATCACTATTTAGATTGAAAAGGTTGTACTTAGCCTCTTTAATTTTCTCAACTCTCTCTTCTCTTGTTGTTCTTTTAAGCATCTCAACGGACTTAATTTTAAAAGGTTCTGCGTAAGGTAAATCCACAATAGACTCCTATTTTTTATTAATTACTGTTTATTCTTAAAGTTAAAACAAAACATAAATATTTAAAGGTATAACAATAAATGGTCTAAAATCAAAACATAGGAACAGGAATAGAGATCCAAAGGTTTGATATCATCAAACTAAACTTGCATATATTTGTATCCAAGAAACTCATACCCCCTCCAATTGTAAAAATTATATGATAAAATAATGAAAATGTCAAACAATAAATATTAGTGATTTATTTTATAAAACCTTATATTTTTTATGGTAATGATTCTACTTAGGTTCTTTTGGAAAAGATTAAAGTTTTTTATTAGATCCTGACTATCCATTTTTAGGAGAATTTTAATATGGAAAACCAAAATAGATTTTTTGATTATACAATAGATGATAAGGTGTATCGGTTTACAAGGGATCCCTATCCTTCAGATGAGAATCTTATTCCTTTAAATAATTCTCATATATACATAAATAAATTTATAAAAGAGAGTTTTAATGAGACTCAAAAATTTATTTCTATAGAGGATGATTATGGAGTTTTACCTACTCTTTTAGGAAGTAGGTCTGTTTCATACTCTGATTCTCTTTATCAAGAAAAGGCTTTAGAATTAAACTCAGTAGAGAACAATGTTGAAATAGAGAGTATAGATACTCTTGAGGGTAGTATAGAGGCTATTCCTATTGTAAGCTGTGTAAAAGATCTTTCCTATTTTAAGTATATACTTGGTTGTGTATCTCTATTTAGCGATAAAGTTATTATATATGGAATGGATAGAAACTATACAATGTTGTACACCAATATTGTTAAAGATTTTTATCAAAATATAGATTTTAGCAGAGGATGGAAAAGATCTAGAGTTACTTTAGCGTCAAAACCTAAAATTGTTGATAGGGTTAGAGAAAATTACTATTTCTCTCCTGTTCTTGAAGAGAGATTGTGTAATTTCCCCGGAAGCTATGCTTATAACAAGCCGGATCTTGGATCTATAGCAATGATGAAATATTTAAAAGGTCAAGATATATACGGTTCTACCCTTGATATTGGTTGTGGAAATGGGGTTCTAACTTTTTTTGTAAATAAAAATTTTGATATAAAAGAATCATTTTTAACAGATATTTCAAAAGCTTCAATCAGATCTGCAAAAAAGAATCTTGAAGATTTTGGTAATATTACAATTTTAAGAGAGTTCTACTCCGAAAATATTGAGAAAAAATTTGATAATATCTTTATCAATCCACCATTTCATCATAATAGACAAACTACCAGACTAACTGCTCTTAATATGTTTAAAGATGTAAAGAGTAAAATGGATAGAAATAGTAAATTGTTCATTGTATACAATAGACATTTAAACTATACAGTTAATCTGAAATCACAATTTTCAAAAGTTGACATTATAAGTAAAGATCCAAAATTTATAGTAGTAAGATGCTCTTTATAAACTAAAAGTTAAACATTATTATTATAAATTATTAATCCTTATTAACAATGGTCTCTAAGAGATAGTTATCTATTTTCTTAGTGCTACTTTTGGGAATGTTTTTAATAATTATGAGACCATTTGTTCTGTTTACTATCTTAAATTTTCTGTTTACAGGTCCCTGAGGCATGATAGGAAAAAGTGGGGTTGTATTGCGGTAAACTCCTGATTCAAATTTATAGGAATCTATCTTTTTAGTTTCAGTGTAGAGGGTAGAATCTTTAGAGTTCAGTTTAAGTTTAAGGGCTTGATTTTTTATAGAGTTAAAAAATTTTTCATCACTATTTTCATCTCCACTAAAGGTGTATATATCAAAGCCTGAAAATTTCAGATCCCCTTTATTCTCTTTTATGGTAGAGATCAACTTTTTCTTAATACCTGATCTAAAATTTATCTCATACATAACAGTTATATCAACCAAAGTAGAATCATCCTCTTGAGGGACTATCTTTATATCTTTTATTTTAGTTTTATAACCTTTCAAAATAAATTGCTCAAAAAGAGAGTTTTCATTACTACCGTTAAAAAGATCAATATTTGATAAATCTCCTCCTAATGAGATAAATAGATCTCTTACTTCACTATTTTCATCTCCACTTATAAGAATATCTTCCAATGTTTCAATAGCTTGATCCTTTTTGTTATTGGATACAAGATATTTTGCAAAAAGATATTTTCTGAAGGTATAATTATCTGTAATATTAGGTATAATAGAAATATGCCTAATAATATTTAAGCTGCTGTTTATACTGCTAAATATATCTCTAATAAAAATATTTAACTTCTTTTCTGAACCTTGTATTTTGGGAGAGGAGTATATTAAAAGTCCATTTTTTTTATAAACATTAACTTTGCACCATATTTTTGATCCTCTTTTATCAAGAGTAAAAAGGTAGTATCTATCTTTTTTTTCTAAATTTTTAAATCTTTCATTAAATTCACCCTTAATTGATGAAGATTCTATAAAAGTTGCATCATTAATTAAATTTTTCGTATTTATCCTTAATCCATACTCTAGATAGTGCTTTTTTGTTAAGTTTTGTATCTCTACAAAATTTTTACCTAACAATGTTATTGTAAAGATTAATAAAACCAATATATATCTACTCATTTTTAAAACTCTCCTCTGTAATTTTTATAAGCTGTGACATGTTTCTTGGAGATTTTGGAAGAACAGGTAAAGAGTTTACAAAAGCTTGTCCCCATCTTGTATTAATTACTCTGCTATCTAAAATATATACAATCCCTCTATCCTCTGCACTTCTTATAACTCTTCCTACCCCTTGTTTAAATTTTAAGATTGCTTCAGGAACAGAGAAGTGCATAAATGAATTTAAACCTCTTTTTTCTAAATCCTCTATTCTAGCTTCAATAACAGGTTCGGTTGGGACTGAGAAAGGTAGTTTGACAATTAGTAGAGCTTCAAGAGAGTTTCCCGGTACATCTACTCCTTCCCAGAAACTATCTGTACCAAAAAGAAATGAATTTTTTACATTTTTAAAGTTTTTTATAAGATCAGATCTGGTAGAATCTTTACCCTGCATAAGTAGTACTCTATCCTTCTTCTTAAAAAGATCGGAAACATTATAAAAAACAGATTTCATCATCTTATAGCTTGTAAAAAGTCCTAAAGTACCTTGATCAAAATTTTCAGCCAAAGCAGTTATAACATTTTCTACATCCTTTTCATAAACAGTACTCATTTTAGGTGAGGCTAAAAATGTTGGAGTTATAACCTTTAGTTGATTCTCGTGGTCAAAAGGGGATCCTAACATAATTGTTTCAACCCTCTCCTTTTCAACAGATGATAAACCAAGTTTTTTCTGCATATACTTAAATCTCTTTTCTATTGTGAGTGTTGCACTCGTCAAAATAACAGATTCTAAATTATCGTAGAGATTTTTCTTTAGAATAGGAGAAACATCTAAGGGAGCAGATGAAAGCTTAAAGTTAAGCCCGTTATTTTTTGATACAATATCATACCAAAAAACAAAATTTTCTCTTTCAGTATCCTTAAAAAATGAGAATGTTGAGTAGAGATCGCTAGAAGATTCAAAAAGTGTAGAGAACTCCTGCTTTATCTCATCTTGATCCGGTATTTCACCCTCTTCAAGAGTTCCTAAAAGCACATTAATCCTCTTTATAGCTCCGGTAAAATCCTCAAATACAGATTTAAATTTTGAAACCTCACTTTCAAAACCTCCAAAAACTTCATCTGAGTTTTTAAATCTCTTCTTTATGGAGTTTGATCTGTAATTACTACTATTTCTATAAAGTTTTTCTCCAATTTCATTCCAAAATGATTTCCCTATATCGTGAAGAGATCTGCTCTTATCTTTTAGCTGATCAATAAGGTTCTGAAACTTATCTACCTTATTTTTCTCTTCAATTCCTGCAAGTATACTCTTTTCAAGTTTTTTTAAATAACCATGCTTATTATCTTGGGTTATAACTCTATTTATAATATTTCTAAGGTTAGAGAATGAAAACTCTTCTCCCAAATATGATGTAGCTGCATTCTCTATATTATGTGCCTCATCAACCACAAGTTTACTGTATTTACCCAAAACAGCATTTTCAGAAACAATATCAGAAAATAGAAGAGAATGGTTAATAATCACAAGATTGGATTTAAATGCTTTCTTTCTAATACCAATGGCAAAGCATCTGTTGTAATGTCTACACTTTTTACCTAAGCAGAAGCCGGAGTCAGATTCAACCTTACTCCAAATATCATAGCTAAAACCTTTTTTAAATCCTGTGTTCTCCTCAATGTCTCCGGTTATTGTTCTGTTTGCCCATACAATCAAAGGTAAAAATCTTTTAGCTTGATCATCACTTACAAGATGTTGTGTGGGGTTTTTACATATAGATTCAAATCTATTTAAGCATAGATAGTTTTTTCTTCCTTTTAAAATAACAGCACTGAATAACCCTCCAAGCTGCTCGTGAACAATGGGAATATCCTTATAAAAAATCTGTTCCTGTAAATTTTTTGTATTGGTGGTAACAACAACTTTTTCGTCTGAAAGTATTGAGTTTATTGCAGAGGGGAATAGATAAGCAAAAGATTTACCAACACCAGTTCCTGCTTCCGTAACCAGAATTTTACCCTCATTTAGTGCCCTGTGGGAAGCTTTTGAAAATATATGTTGCTCCTCTCTGTACTCAAATTTTGAAAGATTCTTGTCTAAAAGTCCGCCTTTATCAAAAATTTTATCTATAATATCTTCCATAGAGAGTATTGATTCCATATTTTGATCAGGCTCACTATCTTTTGCTATATAGTTGAATGAATCATGGTACTTATTTATTGTCGTTCCAATTTTTCTTTTAAAACTTGTTTTAGCAAAATAGTTTGCAAGGTCTAAAATAAATATCTTAACAAAACTCTCAAAAACAAGGGCAACATCTGCAAGTTTTTTTACTGTAGCATCATTTAACTCTAAAGATTTCTCTACAATCTTTAGGAGTAGCTCACCACAAGCAATTGAATCTCCCAAAGCTCTGTGATTATCACCTGATTCAATATTAAAATATTTTTTTAGATTGGATAGCTTATAGCTTACAGGACCTCTTGGAACTATTATTTGTGAAAGAGAAAGGGTGTCGTAAATCTTTTTTGATTTAAAATCTGACTCCATACCGTGTATAGAGCTATTGTATTTAATAAATTCAAGATCAAAAGATATATTGTGACCTACTAAAGGTTGTTTATCTATAAACTCAAAAAATAGAGGCAAAACATCCTCAATAAAGGGCTTATCAATAAGATCCTTATCTTCTATTCCTGTTAATGAAACAATTTCATCTGAAAGTTTAATTTCTGGATTTATGAGCATTGAAAAATTATCAACAATCTCTCCATTCTCAAACTTAACAGCAGCTATCTCAATTATTTTATCGGAAAAACTGTTTAAACCGGTAGTTTCAATATCTAATGCAACAAAACTCTCAAGTTTTAGACCTTTAAGGTCCTCATTTTTAACCATTATATCTCAGTTCCTAATATTAATAGTATCCCACAAAGAATATAATAAAAATATTGTGTTTAAACATATTAGTTTTTTTTCGATACTAATAGTCGAGCTGTCTATAATATCTTCTTATATCCATTGGGTGTCTAAACTCTTTTTCCATGTGAACATCAATTCTATTATTGATAGCTCTAATTATATGGTGTGAAATGGATCCTCTAAACTCCTCACTTATTCCCTCTGTTTTATAATCTTTGGAGTCTATAATAGTATATTGTCTACAGATTTTAGGTAAAAAATTTGCTACTCTTTCACTTAAAGATCTCTCCTCATCCTCTATCATAAAAACTGTAACGGGGGTTTCACTTTCAACAATCTCAAACATTCCATGAAAAAACTCTGCTGCCCGAATTGATTTTGTTCTAATCCAAAACTGCTCTTCCCAATAACACATAGCATAAGAGTAGGTAGCCCCCCATTGTATTCCGGATCCTACAAAATAGTGAGGCATATCCGGACGATCTTTATAATACTCATACTTTTTTATGGCAAAATCTTTTGCAAAACCATCTGCCTTTTTCTCTATTTCAACCAGAGCTGTAGCTAAATTTTCCTCCATCTCTCTATTATATCTATCATACTCATTAAATTCGCTATTATTGAACATAACTCTATTAGCTACCATAAAAAATTTAAGCTGCTCATTCATAGGGTAGGAGATTGTCCAAGTGCAATACTCTACTATTGGAGAATCCTCCTTATCTACAAAACCTAAAACTCTGGCACCTAAATTATTAATCTTCTTTACTGCTTCAACCATCTCTTTTGTACTACCCGTAACACTTGAAAAGATAACAACGGAGTTTTTGGTAACTCTTCTGTTTCCTGTTGTTAGGTATTCAGCAGCATTCTCAACAAAGATTGGCAAACTGCTTCTAGCTTTCATATAGGCTTCAACCTGGATACCGGATGCCCAAGTACCTCCAATACCTATAAAAAAGATATTATCAAAACCATCATTATAAAATTTATCTACAATTGCTTCAATTTTTGGTCTTAATGCTAAAGCTCCATTTACACTATCTATCTTCTCTTTTTCATTAAATTTTAACATTAAAAAAACCTCTTTAACTATTCTACCATGCACCATTGTATTGTATTGTTTTTGAAGCGTTTTTTGCTCCCAGCCTCATACACTCTTCAATTGATCTTTTCTCTAAAACACCCTTTAGGTAACCTGCAATATAGCTGTCTCCGGCACCCATAGTATCAACAACATCACACTTAATTATCCCAAACTCTGTAAAATCAGTTCCATTATAAACAATACTGCCACACTCTCCTAAAGTTGCTATAACCTGCTTAACACCCTTGTTATAAATCTTTTTCATGTTCAATTTTAGATTCTCTAGGTTTTCTTTTCCATAGTTATCAATAGCAAAGAAAAAGTAGTCCGTGTTTTCCATAGCTATTAGACCAATGTTGCTAAAAGGTTCTGTTGCTGCATCAAAGGCTACAATCATACCGCTCTCTTTAAAATATTTTAGATCATTATGAACATTGCCCCAAAGAGCCGTAATAACTAAATCATGGGTTAGAATAAATCTTTTCTGTTCACTACTTAATTTAAAATTTTTTAATACTCCCTCATCATACTCACCAAAAACCCTTTCTCCATCCACAAGTTCAACTTTAGTAACAGCTGTTTTACCATCTAAAATATTAAGATGAGATATATCAACATCTTTTGACTTAATCTGTTTAATCATATACTCACCATATCTATCACTTCCAATAGCTCCAATATATGAAGAATCAATACCTAATCTTTTAGAGTAAACAGCCACATTTACAGAGTTTCCACCTGCATACATTTTTTTGCTATTTAGATAATAATCAATGCAATTATCTCCAACAGTCGCTATCTTCACATTTTTCCTTAATCATAGATTAACCTTAGGAGGGTTAGAGGGAATTGTAGTAAAAAAGGTTGTTAAAGTGAGTTTGAACTTGGTAATAATTATCCTAACTAAAAGGCTGAAGATTTTTTATTACGCTAAAAATAGGATATTTTAGTTAATCATATATTTAATAACTACAAAACCGCCAATTAAAAGTACAGTAAAAAGTATTGCCAATTTATTAAAATATTTATCTATCCAAGCAGTTATAGGTTCCCCAAACTTATATATTATTGTGGCTACAAGAAAAAATCTTAGAGCTCTGCTTACTGTTGAAGCTACAATAAACATAGGTAGGTTTATCTTTGTTACCCCTGCCGTGATTGTTATTATTTTATAGGGAATAGGGGTGAATCCTGCACTAAAAACAACAAAAAAGGCATTATCATTATACATCTCCTTAACCCTTAAAAAAAGTTCATTTGTGAACCCCGGTATATAATCAAAAAAGAGCATGGCAAAAGATGAGTATTGATCTGCTGAATTATACCAAACAGTTGACCCTATTAAATATCCTAGTAATCCACCAAATATAGAACCAAGGGTACATATTGTTGCAAATTTAAACGCTTTTTTTCTTACTGACACTGCTAGGGCTATAAGTAGTACATCGGGTGGTATAGGAAAAAATGAGCTTTCTGCAAATGCTAAAAGAAATAGTGCAGGTGCACCATAAGGGGTTTCTGCCCAATGTAAAACCCAGTCATACATCTTTCTTACAAAATTTTTCTTAACCATCAAACCTCTCAATCATTGGTACAAAAGAGCAATCAATAATCTCTTTTATTATTACTTTATTATCCTCTCTTAAAACTAAATTTAGTTTATGGTTTCCATTTTTACCGATTGGTATTACCATTCTTCCACCAACCTTTAACTGATCTATTAAGCTGTTAGGAATCTCTTCAGCTCCTGCAGTTACTATAATAGCATCGTAAGGAGCTTTCTCATTCCAGCCAACTTTACCATTGCCAATCATTACAGTAACATTTGAAATATCTAGTGATTTGAGAAGCCTTTTAGCTCTCTCTGCAAGTTCTTTCTTTATTTCTACAGTAACAACAAATTTTGCTAAATGAGCTAAAATTGCACTTTGATACCCCGATCCGGTTCCTACTTCCAATATTATCTCATTTTTTGATGGGTATAAAAGTTCAGTCATTAGTGCAGTAATGTAAGGTTGAGATATTGTTTGTCCATCTCCAATTGGGAGAGAGTAGTCCTCATAAGCTTGTTTTAGATTTTCTGCCTTTACAAAGAGGTGTCTGTCAACTTTTCTAAATGCATTAAGAATATCTCTGTTGGTAATACCTCTTTTCCTTATCTGGTTTTCTACCATATCCCTCTTGGCTATCTTAAAATTTATCATTATAAAACATATCTCCCGTATGTACTTTTTTTATAATAGTTCCAACCCTTAAAATTAAAGTACCACTATCTTCAATGCCCTCTACAATACCCTCTATTTTACTCCCATCATTATCCGTAACTAAAATAGATCTGTTTTTTATATTACTTTTTTCAAACCAAATATAAGGAATCTTTTTCAAATTTTCCTCTTTAAAGTTTTTTATGACTGTATTTACCGAATCAACAAAGGATCTTTGGTAGTAAGATATTGTCTCTTTTTTGTCGGAAAGGTTTTCAAGATATTCGATTTTTGTTTCTATATCAGAGCTGTGATTAAACTTAAATATGTTTATGCCTACTCCTACAATTAGAGATGTTCCGGAAAATTCTGATAATATACCGGATATCTTTTTCCCGGAAATTAGAATATCGTTTGGCCATTTATATTGAAGTATCCTTATATTTTTAATATGTTTTTCTAAAAAATTACCCACAGCAAGTGAAAACAGGAAGGTTGATCTTATTCCATCTAAGGGATTTTTAATATCTTTTATCAAAAATGATGCAAATATAGAACTTCCTTTTTTACCTTCCCATACTCTTTCATATCTTCCTTTTCCTGCTGTTTGGTTTTGAGCAATGATTACACTGCCGTTTTCATACAGTTTATGATTTTCCTTTAGGTATTTGTTTGTAGAATCCAACTCATCAAATAGAATAATATTTTCAAAAACAGGTAACACTATTTCCCCTCCTCATAAAAAATATTTAAAATCTTTAACTATCTTAACTCCAAATTTTATAGTTAATGAGTATTGGTTGTGATCTGCTCTATTAGAAGATACAAAGTGTCAAAAGTTACAGTAAAATAATTCTAGGTAATTTATTTGCTGATTTTCAACTTTAAATTTTCAGACTTAAAAGAACCTTGCTTTTATTTCAAAAATCTTCTCATAATTATTAAATAAAATACAACTTTTAAATGGTTACTAGTTGTTGGATCTTTTCTTTCTCTTTTTTTTATAATTTCCAATGAAATCAAAAAGTTTTGTCATAAAAATCATAAATATCATTACAACCGCAAAAATCAGAAAGATCCATAGAATCTTATACTTCCCGTCAAAAACAATATCTTCTGCAATAAATTTATCCATTAGTAAAGAGTAGTATGAAAATATGAGATATCCTCCAATAAGGATAATCCATATAGAAACCTTTTTTATATTCATAAACTACCCCCCTTCAAATCTTTTGTCATAACCTAATCTTAATCCGAGAAAAATAAAAGGTATTTAATTGATTAGCCACATTTTTTTTACTGGTAAAGTTGTTTTAGAGATAAATAACCAAATTTTTTATCAATTTTTAAGGTGATCTTTCTGTTTCAGTTTGGTAAAAATAAGATCTTATTTTGTATTGAATGTAATTAGCCTTATTAGTCTCGTAACTTGTTAAATAAATGTGTTTTGAGTATGTGGTTTTTTAGTAAAAAATACTTGACAACTACCTCTTTGTTTCTTAACTTTATATGTGAAATGTACTAAAATGTACTAAAATGTATAAAAATGTGGTAAAACAGATGGGCCTTTTTTCTGGAAGCTATCCTTATACCGTTGATTCTAAAGGAAGAATTAAGTTTAAAAAATTTCTCAAAAGGATGAGTCCTGACGGGAAAGAGACCTCAAATTATCATCTACTCAAACAAGAGCTTAAGGTTGATGGAAAGAGTTATAGATTTTTCTATCTCTTTAATGAATCAAATTGGATGAAGTTTTACCAAGAAAAGGGTTTAAGTAAGCTTCCAACAATTAGAAGGACTAAGTTTCTTAAAGAGCAGTGTGGTGAAGCTTCTAAAGATTCTGCGGAAAGGTTGACATTCCCGAAACAGTTTTTAGAGTTTATAAACTCCCCAAAAGAGTTGATGCTTCAGGGAGATGGTGAGAAGATTCAGGTTTGGTCAAAATCTGATTATGAAAGCTGTTTTGATAGCGGATTGGAAGATTCGGAAGATACCTCTCTTTGGGATCTTGGTTAGGCTTTGTTTTTTTTATTTGTCTCTCATTCTTGAGAGTTTTAAGGTTTAAAGTTAAAGCATAAGAGAAAATTGTAATGGACTATCATGTTCCGGTAATGGCAAAAGAGGTTTTGGAGTACCTTGAACCAAAAGAGAATAAAGTATTCTTGGATTGTACTTTAGGCGGTGGTGGTCATACTAAACTTTTTTTAAAAGCTTTAAATGGTACCGGAGCTGTTTATGGTATTGACAGGGATAAAGAGGCTTTGATTAGAAATGAAGAGCTATTATCAAGAAATAGAAATTTTAAGATCTTTAACATACCATTTTCAAAATTGTTTGAAGAAGAGGCTATCTCATTTGGTTTAAGGTTTGATGCTGTTCTAATGGATTTAGGTGTTTCTTCAAGACAGATAGATAGTAGAGAGAGAGGTTTCTCTTTTAGAGAAGATGCAAAACTTGATATGAGAATGGGTGAGGGTTGTAATATATCTGCCTATGAGGTTGTTAACGAGTATAGCTTTGAGAATCTTAGATCAATTTTCTACAAATATGGAGAGGAGAGGCTATCATCAAAGATAGCAGGCAGAATAGTTGATATTAGGGAAAATGGTAAGATAGAAACAACGCTTCAATTAAAGTCTCTAATAGAAAGTTGTGTTTCTGTAAAGCAGAAAGTAAAGTCTGTATCAAGGATCTTTCAAGCTATAAGAATAGAGGTTAATAATGAACTTAATGAGCTTGAAGTTTTCCTTAAAAATGTTGTTGATATTTTGAATCCTAAAGGAAGAGTTGCAATAATTTCTTACCATTCGCTTGAGGATAGAATTGTTAAAAACTTTATAAAAGAGGGTTCTACGGATTGTATTTGTCCTGTCAATTTCCCTGTTTGCAGATGTGATAAAAGAGCTGTAATAAAACCGATTACAAGGAAAGCTCTGCTTCCAACAGAATCTGAGATAGAGGATAATTCTAGAGCAAGAAGTGCAAAAATGAGAGTGTTTGAAAAAGTTTAGTGGGTTTTAGATGCGTTTTAATAAGAGAAGAAGATCAAAATTTCAAAGGGTTTTTTATTTCGTTGCTGAAAATGAGATAAAAAGTATGTTCCTATTCTCTCTGATGCTTCTGTTTGTTTATATGTATGTTAAGATTCAAAATGCTAACGAATATAAAATATTAGATACAAAGTATCTTGAAATAAATAATGATAGAAGAGATAAGCTTGCTGAACTTAAAAATTTGAGATCTGAATATGCAAGATCTAAAAAATATGAAGTTTTAGAAGAGTTTGGCAGAAAAAATGGTCTCACAGAATATATAGAGGAGAGCAACAGCTTTACCATAAATGATGATCAGAATATTTTTGTTGGAGAAAAATAGAGTGTTTGTAATAAGTGTTTGGAAATTGTAATGAAGCAAATGGTTTTAGGGATAATAACAGTAGTTTTTTTAATAGTTCTCTCAATATTTTTTTGGAACAAGCAGAGATCCCGTGAAATGGAAATAGAGTTTCAAAAAAAGTATAGATCCAAGAATAGAGTAACTGAGATTGTAAGGGGTTCTATAAAGGATGATAAAGGTAATCCCATGAAAGGTGTAACTTTAGAGCTTAAAGGGGAAAATTTTTATACCACAAAAACGGGTGATGATGGTTTTTACTACATCAATGGTGTTAGAGATGGCTCATATGAGATTACTTGTAAAATGGATGAAGGTGGTTATCTGACTAAGAAAATAAGAATAAGAAGAGGTCTTCTGAATAAACATAGTTTCATATACTACGCTACAAACAATAATGGTTTTGCACACACAAAATTAGGATTCTAAATGTTGGTTGGAAAGAGAAATAGTTTCGAAAAGAGCAGGAATAGATTAAGATTTCTTTTAATGTTTATGTTTATTCCTCTATTTGTTATAGTTTTCAGGTTATTTGTTTTACAGATCTTTGAGCATGACAAATATAGGAAAATGTATACCTCTCAAACAAAGAGAAGAAATGTTTTAAGTGCTTCCAGAGGTAAGATTCTTGATAGAAATTCAGTTGTATTGGCTCAAAATAGTGGAGAGCTGTATAGGTTTGGATTGATAGGATCAAGAGTTGATAGCTTAGAGAAAGTAGCAAACACTCTTTCATCAATTACAGGGAAAAAAAGAGAATATTATATAAAGAAGTTGAAGGGGAAAAAGAAGTTTGTACTTCTAGATGAAGGTTTAACTTTAAGTGAAAAAAAAGAGATTTATGAAAAACTTGATAAAAAGGTTATACTTGGAGTTTCTTTCGACTCATACAGAGAAAGGATCTATAATTATGATAAGGTTGGAGGTCAAATTTTAGGATTTGTTGACAAAAATCTTGATGGTAAAAGTGGTGTTGAGAGGAAGTTAAACAATCTTTTAGTTGGTAAAGATGGTTATGAAGTTGTAAGAAAGGATGGTAAGAACAGATACACTACTCATTCATATACAATAAATTCCAAGAAACCTGTTGCAGGTAAAAATGTTGTTTTAACTATAGATTGGAAGATACAGGCTTTTGTTCAAAATGAGCTTGAGAAATGTGTTAAAAAGTGGAAAGCTAAAAAAGCTACTGGAATAGTTATGAATCCTAAGAATGGTGAGATTTTAGCCATTGGAAGTTATCCTGATTTTGATCCTAATAATCCGGGAAGTTATGATCCTTATGCCAGAAAAAATAAAGCTGTTACAGATCAGTATGAGCCTGGTTCCGTAATTAAACCTATAACAGGAGCTATACTTTTTGAAAAGGGACTTACCAAGGAAAATGATATCTATTTTTGTGATAATAAAGGTGTAAAAATTGCCAATAAGACTATTAGAGATTCTCATAAGAATGAAAATGAATATATGAGTTTTGAAGATGTTATTGCAAAGTCAAGTAACGTTGGTACCGTAAAGGCCTCTATGAGGTTGAAAAAAGAGACTATGTATGAATATTTAAGGGCTTTTGGATTTGGTAAAAAAACAGGTATTGAGATAAGTGGTGAGGTTAATTCTAAAATACCTCCTCTTGAAAGATGGTCAAAATTAACGCTTCCAACCGTAAGTTTTGGACAGGGTATTGCCACAACTCCACTACAGGTAGCTATGGCCTATTGTGCTATTGCCAATAATGGCCTTCTTTACAACCCTATGTTAATAAAGGGTATATTTGATGAGGAAGGAAATATTGTTAAAGAGTATGAGCCTGAGTTTTTAAGAAAGGTTATCTCTCCGGAGTCTGCATACAGAGTTAGAAAAATGTTGACAAAAGTTGTTTCTGAAGATGGAACAGCTCCTCAGGCTTATATTGAGGGACTTCATGTTGCCGGTAAAACAGGAACTTCTCAAAAAGTTGTCAACGGTAAATATTCAAGAACGGATTACGATGCTTCTTTTGTGGGTATGTACCCTTATCACGAACCTGAAATAGTTTGTTTAGTTGTTGTTGATTCTCCAAAACCATATCATTGGGGAGGAACTGTTGCTGCTCCGGTGTTCAAAAATATTGTTAATTTTGTATACAATAGAAGTAAGGGTAAGAAAAAGTATAAGATAGATGAGGTTAAAAATAGAAAAGTTGTACCTCAGCTTAAAAATATGGGGATTGATAGGGCTAAGAAGATTTTAGAGAAAGAGGGAATAGTTTATAGCTTTGTTGATCCGGGAGAGAGGATAACAAATCAGAGTATAGCTCCAGGAACATTTGTTTCAGATACTGATACTCTGTATCTTTCAGGAAAGGTTTCAATTACTAAGGGGAAAAAAGTTTTCCCTAACCTGGAGAATAAAAGCTTGAGAGATGGTATTGCAAATATAAAAAACTATACTGATGTAAAAGTTGTCGCTATGGGTTATGGAAATATTCTCTATCAATCTATAAAGCCCGGCTCTCTTTATGAAACAGCTGAGGTTTGTACCCTCTATTGTGAATCCTATTATAACAATATTGTTGAACTAAAAAATGAAGCTAAGAAAAATATTAGATAATATATCTGCTACTAATGTAGTTGGGTCTTTAGACAAAAATATTTTAGATATTACAAATAACTCCCAAAAAGTTGTTGAAGGTTCAGCTTTTTTTGCTGTTAAGGGGATTCAGTTTGATGGTGTTAAATTTGTAGATGATGCTATAAGCAGGGGTGCCAAGGTAGTTTTTCATGAGAGTGATATAGAGAAATATCAGGATGGTATTACATATGTTAAGGTTGAAAATCTACGAAAAAAAGAACCTTTTATAACATCTTTTTTTTATGGTAATCCTGAAAAAGAGATTGCTATTATTGGGGTTACCGGAACAAATGGGAAAAGTTCAACTGTATCAATAATTCATTTTCTTCTAAACAGATTAGGGAAAAAATGTGGAGCTGTAGGTACCATTGCCTATGATGATGGTAAAGATATATACACCCCTACACATACTACTCCTGATTCTTTTGTTCTTTCAAAACTTTTTAGATCTATGGTTAATAATGGTTGTAACTATTGTGTAATGGAGGTTTCTTCACACTCTCTTGTAATGGATAGGGTCTCTCACATTAAATTTGATAGAGTTCTTTTTACCAATATTTCCCAAGATCACTTGGATTTTCATGTTGATATGAAAAGTTATGCTGAAGCAAAATCTATACTACTCAATAATCTTCTCAAAAAAGATGGTGTAAGAATAATTTCAAAACCTAGAGATTATTACAATATACTTCTTTCCAAAGTTGATGATAGGGATATAGTTATTGATGGAAAAAAGATAAAGATTGATTCTGTAGAGCAGAGTGATAAAGGTACTATTTTTAATCTTGTTTGGGATAAAGATTTTGTTACCATTGAATCTAAGCTATTTGGTAAGTTTCAATCTGAAAATTTAGCCCTCTCATATCTAGCTTTAAAATCTTTGGGGTTTAAATCAAAAGATATTTTAGAGAATATAAAAAGGTTTAAAAATATTTCTGGAAGAATGGAAAGGGTTGGTGAGAAGAAGCTTATTTTTATTGATTATGCTCATACTCCTGAAGCTTTAAAAAAGGTTTTAGAGACGGCTAAAGATATTCCTCACAGTAAAATTATTACCGTTTTTGGCTGTGGAGGTGATAGAGACAGATCAAAGAGGGGGATAATGGGAAACATTGCAACAACTTACTCTGATCTATCTATAATAACTGATGATAATCCTAGATTTGAGGATAGTGATAAAATTATATCTGATATTGAGAAGGGTGTAGTTAAGGGATCTTTGTATAAAATAGTTTCAAACAGGAGAGAAGCAATTAGAACGGCAATTGGTGAGATGAATAGAGATGATATTTTAATCATTGCCGGTAAGGGTCATGAAAATTATCAGGATATATGTGGAGTTAAAAGAGTTTTTTCCGACAGAGATACTGTATTGGAGTTTTTGAATGATAAACATTGATAGTATAAAAAATATTGAAGGTTTAAGATTTGAACATTTAAAGGGTAATGAGAAGATCTCTGGTGGGAAAATTGATTCAAGAGTTATAGAAAGAGGGGATTTGTACTTTTGTTTAAAGGGCAGGTTTTCAGATGGTCATGAGTTTATAAAGTCAGCTTTGGATAAAGGTGCTGTTGCGGCTGTTGTAGATAAAAACTATGAGAATAAAAGTTCATATCCTGTTATATATGCTGAAAATGTAGAGTTAGCAATGGGAGATATAGCTAGAGCTTATAGAGAAAATCTAAAGGCTAAGCTTATTGTTATAACAGGTTCAAACGGTAAAACAACTACAAAAGAGATGATTTATTCCGCCCTCTCTCTAAAGTATAAGGTTACAAAAACAGAGGGTAATCTAAATAACTTTCAAGGTTTACCACTCTCAATTTTTAGTATTAAAGATGATGACGATTATGCTGTTTTGGAGATTGGTTCAAACAACTTTGGAGAGATTAAATATTTAACCGATATTGCTAAGCCGGATTATGGTTTGATAACAAATATAGGTGATGCACATCTCCAAAATTTTGGGGATAGAAAAGGTGTGTTGAGAGAGAAGATTGAACTTTTAAATGGTGTTAAACATTTTGGAGGAACATTTTTTCTAAACTGTGATGATCCTTTTTTGAAAGATTTTAAAGAAAGCTATTTTTCAATTGTTACTTATGGGTGTGGAGATTATGACTACTCTTTTAAACCCATTGGAAGCGAAATTTCCCTTTCTGTCAAGCTTGAACTTAGTAACGGTGAAACCTTTGATCTTGGATCTATAGGAAGAACATCAATATATAATGGAAGAGCTGCTTATTCTGTTTTAAGTTTTTTGGGTTTGAGTAATGATTTTATAAAAATTGGTCTCAAAAAATTTACACACGAAGGTTTTAGGCAGAATCTTAAAAAAGTTAATAGTATAAATATAGTGTTGGATTGCTACAATGCGAATCCTACATCTATGAAAGAGTCTATAAACAACCTATCATCTACCAAAAAAAAGAGTTTAATTCTTGGTGATATGCTTGAGCTTGGAAGTAGAGAAGATCTCTATCATAAAGATTTAGCAAAGATTATTAATCCGAAAGATTATACATATATAGTATTGATTGGAAAAAGAATGGAGAGTTTGTTTAAATCTCTTAAAGGTGATAATGTAGAGTGGTTTTCCTCTGTTGATCTCTCAAAAGATTATTTGAGGTCATTAAATTTTAAAGGAGAAACTTTACTAATTAAAGGGTCAAGATCCATTGGTCTGGAAACTATCTACAACGACATATTTAAAGGAGAGTAACTTATGGGTAGTATTAAAAGATTTGATGTGGTATTGATTCTAACTATAGTTTTGCTTTTCCTTTTTGGCTCACTAATGGTATTGTCTTCAACCTGTTTTATGTCAAGTATTGAATATGATACAAATTCATATTTATTAAGTCATTTTAGAAATATGTCTTTCGCTTTTTTCCTTTTTTTGTTAGGATCATTTATACCTTACAAATTGTACGATAATAGATTGTTTACATACTCCACATCTTTAATTTTACTTGTTGTTTTATATGGTATGCTTATATCGGGCTTTGCTAATGAGGCTAAGGGAGCTGCAAGATGGTTTTTTGGCGTTCAACCGAGTGAGTTTGCCAAGTTAGTTCTAATTTTTCTTTTTGCTTTTCTATTAAAGAAGAATCATGATAAATCTGATGACTATAAAGTAACCATACTTTTTAGCTACGGCATTCTTTTTATTTTCCTAATACCTATTCTTCTTCAACCCTCCTTCTCTATTACAGCCCTTATCTTTCTATTTATTTCAATGATGATTTTTGTAGGAGGGGTAAAGTTTAAGCATATTGGATTTACAATAGCTATTGTTGTTCCAATTCTCATTATTGTACTTTTTACAGAGAGATATAGAATTGAGAGATTTACCTCTTTCTATTTTGGAGATAAAGATAGTTTCCAATTAAAGCAGAGTAAGATTGCTATTGGTAACGGTGGTGTTTTTGGTGTAGGTTTGGGAGAATCTTTATCAAAGGAGGGGTGTCTTCCGGAAGCTCATAACGATTTTATTTTTTCGATTATTTGTGATGAGGTTGGTCTTTTAGGTGCTCTTATCTTTATTGCAGTTTATGCTTTTCTTATTTATAAAATTTTTAAAGTAGCTCTATCAACAAATGATAGGTTTGCTTTTCTTGTCGTCACGGGTATAGGTTGTAAAATTACAATATTTGCTTTAGCTAACATACTTATAGCTGTGGGAGCAATTCCAACTACGGGTGTTACATTACCTCTAATAAGTTATGGTGGTTCAAATCTTGCCGTAACCATGTTAAGTTTAGGAATTGTTGTTAATATTAGTAGAAGTTTAAATTTAGAGAAAGAAGATGAGCTTAAAAGAGCTTAATAATATATATTTTACCGGAATAGGCGGAAATGGAATGATTCCCCTTGCTCTTCACTGTAAAACCATTGGTTTAAATGTAAGAGGATCCGATATGTCAGAAGATAGGTTCACATATCTTTTGGAGAATGGTATTACTCCAAAGCTTGGACATGACGGAGATATTGGCAATTCAGATCTTTTAGTTTATTCGGCAGCGGTTAAAGATGACAATCCCGATCTTATAGCTGCAAAAGAGATGGGGATTCCTACAATGAAAAGAGCTCAATTTTTAGGAGAGTTTACAAAAAATAGTTTCTCTATAGTTGTTGCAGGCAGCCATGGTAAAAGCACCACTTCTGTTATGCTTAGTGATCTTTTAAATTTAAGTGGTTTCTCTTCTATAACCGGAGCATGTTCATCAAGTCAAAACTCCTACTATTACAGAGGAAGTTATGATAAGCTTATTGTTGAAGGTGATGAGTATGATAGGTCTTTTTTAAATTTTCACCCAAATAATCTTATTGTTTTGAATATTGATAATGATCATATGGATATCTATGGCAATATTGAAAACCTTAAAAACTCTTTTTTGTCTTTAATAGATAAACTCCCTGAAGATGGAATCCTTTTTTACAATCTGGACGATGAAGGAATTGTTTCAATAGTTGACAGAGTTAAGAGTAGAAAGATAGGTTTTTCTCTTAAAAACTTGGGTAATAATAGAATGGTTAATTGTAAACAGCTTGAAGATGGTGTCTCATTTGATCTTGTTATTGATGGAAATCTTTATAGAAAATTTAAAGCTTTTACTTTTGGTAAATATAACTATTCAAACCTTTTGGCAGCAATAGTATGTTCGTACTACAATGGATTGTCAATTGATGAGATAAGAGAAAGATTGTTATTGTACAAAGGGTTGAAGAGAAGATTTGAACTTGTTTTAGATGGGGTTTATAGGTTTATTGATGATTACGCTCACCATCCTACAGAGATAGTTTCTCTCTTGGATAATTTTAAAGATAGGAAAGGTGATCTCGTTGTGGTATTTCAACCTCATCTATATTCAAGAACTAGAGAGCACTATGGAGAGTTTGCCAAATCGTTCAAAAATTGTGATAAAATTTTTCTTGCTCCTATATATGGTGCAAGGGAGGTTAGTGATGGAACAAAATCTTCAATTATATATGATGCAATGGAGAGTGATATAAAGAAAAAATGTATAGTTTTTAATTCCTTGGACTCAATAAAAGAGAAATTAAAAGATATTCTAAAACCCGGAGATACTCTGTTGACTGTTGGAGCCGGAGTAGCTTTTAAGGTTGCCGAAGATCTAAAGGAGGACTTATCAAAAGTTTAGAGCTTCTTATTAAAGAAAAATTTAATAAAATATATTCACCCTCTTTTTGTTTGAAGAGTAGAACAAGTTATAAAATTGGTGGAGATGCAAAACACTTTTTTGAACCTGTAAACAGAGATCAATTAGTTGAACTGATCTATTTTTTGCAAAGTTTATCTTTAGAATATTTCGTAATTGGAAATGGTACAAATCTTTTAATTTCAGATAGAGGTGTTGATAAAATAATAATTTCAACAAAAAAATTAAATTGTATTGAAAAAAAGGGAAATTTTATATATGTTGATGGTGGAGTTAGCATTCCTAAGATTGCTAGTTTCGCAAAGAGAAATAACCTTTCGGGATTTGAAGGTATAAGCGGGATCCCTGGTTCTGTAGGTGGTGGAATTTTTATGAATTGCGGAGCTTTAGGATCAAGTATATCTGATCATTTATACTCCTTGGATTTTTTAGATAGTAAGGGTTCTCTTGTTTCGCTAAAGAGAAATGATGTAAATTTTAGTTACAGAGAAACATCTTTAGGGGAAGGTACTATTATTTCAGCTGTTTTTGATTTTGATGAAGGCAGTGAGGAGGAGATATCGAAACTAATGGATCAAAATAGGGATTGGAGATTGAAAAACCAACCTTTGAATGCTCCTTCTTGTGGTTCTGTTTTTAAAAAATGTAAAGGAGAATCTGCCGGTGCTTACATAGATAAGGCAGGCTTAAAGGGGTATAGAAAAGGTGGTGCTATCATATCCAATATCCATGCAAATTTTTTTCTCAACATAGACAATTGTAGTTTTGATGATATTGATTATCTTATTTCTCTTGCAAAAGAGAAGGTTTATGATAGGTTTGGTGTTGAGCTTGAAGAGGAAGTTATTAGGATTGGTAAATGAGTAAGAAAAGTAGAAATATGAGGAAAACGGTTTTTAGAAGAGTATTTCTATCTGTTTTTTTTATTATTGCTATTTTCTTTGTTTTTCTATCTATAGAAAAAATTAAGTTGGTTGGTGCTAATTTGGCTGAAAGACCAATGTTTACCGTAAAAAACTATATAGTAAAAGGTAATAGGATCTTAAAGAAGAGTGAAATAGTTAATATGTTAAATTTTGATTCAAAACAGATTTTTGATATTGACAATAAAACAATTGAGGATATGATAGAAAAATCACCTTTTATAGATTCTGTCAGAGTTGAAAAAAGGTACCCTTCAACTCTTTTTATAGAGGTTAATGAGTTTGAACCTTATGCTCTGAGAGTTGATAAGAATAATATGCTCTACTTTGTAAATATCCACGGTGAAATTATGGGTGAATACAGATCAGGAGATTATAATCTTCCAACTATAAGGAATAATATAGATATTGATTTAGCTATCTCTTTCTTAAAGTATGCTTCTAAAAGTAAGTTTATGAAATACAAAATATCTGAAATTCTCTACTCAAAAAAGGGGCTCTCTTTTTTACTGACGGATAATAGTGTAAATGTTATTGTAGGGAATGATAATTTTGAAAAAAAAATTATTGCTTTTCAAGATTTCTATAAAAAATATTTTGATCAGCTGGATTACAACAATATAAAAAGTATAGATCTAAGATTTCCATATCAGATTGTTGTTGATAATAAAAAAAATGATTCAGAGAGAAAACTATGAAAGTTATTAGTATTGACATAGGTACAGTTAATATTAAATTTGTTCTACTTGATATTTGTGATGAATATGGAATTATGGTTGAGGATTTTTGTATAGAACCTTCAGCAGGTGTTAAGTATGGTTCCATTATTGATGTTAACTCTTGTTCTGAAATGGTAGCAAAAGGGATATCAAATATAATTGAGAATAATGGTGATTGTAATATTGATCATTATTTAGTAGCTCTTAATGGTAAAAAGATAAATACGGTAAATGGTAGTGCTGCAATAGATTTTTGGTCTGAAAATGGTGGAGAAAATGTAAAAATATCAGAAGATATTATAGAAGATATAATTGAAAAAATAAAAGATGATAACAGTTCTAAGGGAGAGATTTTACATATTTTCCCTCAAGAGTATGTTGTAGATGATCATCCACCTACAAAAAATCCCATTGATATAAGTGGAAGAAAATTAAAAGCATCAGCAAAGCTTGTTATTGATGAGAGTACACATTGTGAGAATCTAAACTCTGTAATGCTTAAATGTGGGATAAAAAACTATATAAAAGTTTTTGCTCCGGTAGCACTTTCTGAAGCCGTTGTACATGGAGATGAGAGAAGTGGTTCTATTGTCTTAGAGCTTGGAGGTGGAAGTTGTAACTTGGTTATTTGGTACGACGGTATTTTAAGAGAGGCTTTTTCTATACCTTTAGGTTCTGTACACATTACCCAAGATATAAAAATTGTACTTCAAACAGATATTCTTTCTGCTGAGAAATTGAAAATAGATCATGGAACAGTTCTTTACGAACCTTTTGATGGAGATCCGGATATAAATATCCCTTCTTCAGGAATAAAAATTGATGGTAAAGGGATAAAACTTAGTTATATAAGTGGAATCATTCAGTCTAGGTTTGAGGAAATTTTTGAGCTTATGATAGAGAAGATCTATAAAACGGGATTTCAATCTAAAATAGATTCTCCTATCATATTGACGGGTGATGCTTTCCTCATTAAAAATAGTGATAAGATGATTCAAGAGATGCTAAATGCAGAGACAAAATGGGGAAAGTTGAGAGGTATAACTAAAAAGGGAAAAGATATTCCTGAATCTTTTTTTATAGCTATTGGTGCTGCAAAATTTGCGTATAGTAACAATATAATTCAGGAAGTTGAGAGTGGTGAAACCAATAATTTTTTTTCAAAAGCAAAAAACTGGCTTAAAGATTTACTGTAGATAGGGGAGAATAATATGAATAATCCGTCAATAACTTTTGATCTTGATCAGAAAATAGAGGGGTCTGCAAACCTTAAAATAATTGGTGTTGGTGGTGGAGGTTGTAATGCTGTGGACAGAATGATTACCTCCGGATTAAAAGGGGTTGAATTTATTGCAGTAAATACAGATGCTCAGGCTCTTAACAGATCTTTGGCAGATATTAAAATCCAAATAGGTAGAGAGGAGACCAAAGGTTTAGGTGCCGGTGGTAATCCTGAGGTTGGTAGAATCTCTGTTGAAGAGGAGGAGTGTAGAGAAAAGATTGTTAATATTCTTACAGGTGCCGATATGGTATTTATTGCTGCCGGAATGGGTGGTGGTACCGGTACCGGAGCAAGTCCTGTTATTGCCAAAATCTCCAGAGAAATTGGAGCTTTGACTGTTGCTGTTGTTACAAAACCTTTTCTCTTTGAGGGTGATAAAAGAATGAAAAATACTGAAGAGGGTATAAAGAGATTAAGAGAATATGTTGATACTTTGACCATTATTCCTAATCAGAGGCTCATTCAGGTTGTTGGAAATGATACTACTTTCAATTCTGCTTTTAGAGAAGCTGATACTATACTTTACAATGCTGCAAGAGCTATAACAGATTTGATTAACTATCCGGGTGTAATAAATCTTGATTTTGCAGATGTAAAAGCGACTATGAAAGGAATGGGTGATGCACTCATGGGTATTGGCGAAGGTAATGGAGAGGATGAGTATAGGTGTGTTCAAGCTACCCAAAGTGCTATACAAAATACACTTTTGGAGAATATAGATATTAAGGGTGCT
This sequence comes from Candidatus Cloacimonadota bacterium, assembly GCA_002742935.1. Taxonomy (GTDB): domain Bacteria; phylum UBA4055; class UBA4055; order UBA4055; family UBA4055. Next base: position 55,288 of record PDON01000072.1, read on the forward strand.
AAGGGTGTTTTGGTAAACTTTTTTGGATCTGAAGGTATAACCATGTTTGAGATAAACGGAGCGATGGAGGTTATTAATGACAGGGTTGGAGAAAATGCTCATGTAATGTTTGGTCTTGTTTTAGATCCTGAAATGAATGATAAAGTAAGGGTTGCAGTTATAGCTGCAGGTCTTGCCAGTGATGAAGATAGACCTGTTCCAACAACTACAACAAGTATAAAAAACTTTAGTTTTGAAAATAGTAAAGAGTTCAATTTTAGTGATAGCAGTATAACTAAAAGGGAGTTTGAGGAATCAAATGAGTTTACTTTAGATTTCGATGAAAATGAGATAGTTTCCAGTAGAAGTAAACTTGACAGGTTTGATGATATAGATTTTGAAAAACCTGCATTTATGAGAAACAACAAGGATTAGTATTCTGTAGATATTAATAGAGGAATGTTGCTTCTAATTTATAGTTTTTTTTGAAAGTAAAATATCAGTTTAAATAAAAAAGATAGAAAATTTTCTATCTTTTTTATTACAGAAACTCAAGTTAGATATAAATGTAAGCTTTTTCAAAATTCAAAACTTTAGATGTTTGGAAAACTCAATTTATATTAAATAGTCAGATAAATAACTATACCGAATTTAGGTTAAAATAATTTTTTATTTAAACTCAATATTAGCTTTTAACAAATTTATCCCTTATATTTTTTACCAAAATTTAGGAATGGTATATGAAGTTATTTATTCTCTTTGCTATTATAATATCCCTATACTCCTGTAGTGATGATAAATATGTTGCCAAATCAAAGATCTCAAATTTAACCAGACAACAGTTTTGGTATAACTTTATTACATATAGACATCTTGAGGGTGTTAGAGAAGCCTTTAATTCATCTATGGAAAATAGAGAAAGGTATGCAAATCTTTTGGGTCTTAGATCTATAAAAGCGGCTTTAACTGAAAACGATAGTTCAATATTGAATAGTGAGGAGTTTATAGAAAGCTGTAAAAAACTAAAGAGAGATATAAAAAAGAAAATTGCACAAGAAAGGTTTATACTATCAGAGTTTATAAGTGAAAGTGAGATTGAGGAGAGTTATAAAAACTATAGTAAGGCTATTTTTGGTACCCATATCTTTCTTCCTAAATCTCTATCGGATAGTAGTAAAATAAGGGCTTTAAGATCTATAAATATAGATAAAATATTAGATAAAGATTTTATGAAAGCTAATAATTTTCAAATAAAAACAGGTTGGCACTATCTTTTTCAATCACCTTATCTATTTGAAAAAGAGGTTTGGAATCTTAATGTTGGGGATAGTAGGTTTGTAAACTCTGAAAGTGGTTATCATTACTTCATTTTAGATAGTGTAAAAAAGATTCTCTTAACCTCATTTTTTGTTGAAAGAGAGAATATTTTATATGGTTTAAGATCCCAATTTGGAACTTTACCACAGAAACAGACTCAATTAAAAAACTTATATAAAAGTTTAAGAGAGAGAGCAAATATAGAGGTAGATTATGAGCTTTTGGACAGATTTTATAATCTTTTTAACAATAAAAAATTGGGTAATAGAGATCCTGTAGACAATATTCCTGATTCTATGCTGAGAAAGTATCTTATAAAAGATTTTGGCTTTAAAGTTTCCGATCTTCTAACAATAATTAGGAGAATGAGTTTTAAATATAGGAGAGAGGTTCTTCTTGATAAAGAGGATTTTATTTTTATATCAAGTTCCTTCTATATGGATAAATTTTATAAAATTTTGAGTGAAAAATTGCTTGATGATAATGATGATGAGGTCCTTTTTAGATTTAATTTACGGAAGCAATTTATTTTAGAAAAGTTGTATAACCAAAAATATATAGTTAATAGTATTAGCATTGACACTCTTTCTGTTAAAAAAGATTATAATAAATTTATTGGGTCTATTGAGTCTTACACTATACCGAAAGATAGTGTGATGGAAATATATATACCTTTTAATAGCGATAATAGGGAAAATAAGATTGATCTAGCTTCTAATATTTTGAAAAAAATAAGAGGAGGAGAGCCTTTTGAAAAATTTCTCAGTAATGAGTATTCCAGATTTAGAAATAAGAAAGGGAAGCTTTATTGGATAAGTAGTAAGATGTATGGTAATATTGGAAAAGAGGCTATTAAGTTGGAAAATGGTCAAATAAGTGATTTGATTATAAACAATAATAGTGTTTCTATTATAAAGGTTTATGAAAAAAAGAGATCCAGAGTAAAAACATTTTTGGAAAGCTATGAGTATTTGGAAGAAAAATTGTTGAAAGAAAAGATAAAAATTAGAACAAAAGAGATAAATGACAGTTTAATAGGTTGGTATCAATTAGATGTTGATACAAATCAACTTTACAATTGGAGAGGGATTAATTTTAAGGGAGAAAAGGAATGAATATTAAGAGATTATTTGGATTAGGTTTAACTTTTTTACTGCTAATTAGTTGTAATGAGAAAGATCTTTTAAAAGATAAGTATAGTAAAAAAAATGTTGCAACCTATAAGGGTGGTGCCATAAATTTGGAAACTTTTGAAAAAGAGTTTATGAATAAGAAGTATGGTGGATCTCTGAAAAACAGTTCAAAATCAAAACTTTCCGAGAGGGTTGAGTTTGTTAAAGATATGATAAAAGAGAAGCTTCAAAAAAATGAACTCGAAGCTATAAAAAATGATTCCTCTTCAAAGTCATTTGCTCTTCTAAAAAAGAGAATAAATGCTTTTTCTAAGGCAAAACTTTACGAAGAAATGGTTATTAATAAAATAATATCGGAAGAGGATATAGAAAGAGAACTTAAGCTAATTTCCAAAAAAGTTAAAGCGAGTCATATTCTTATAAGTGGAATTGATGATAAGAGTAAGCAGAAAGCTGATTCTATCTATAACCTTCTTAGTGATAAGAGTGTGAAGTTTGCAACTTTGGCTCAAAAGTTTTCAGATGACAAGGGATCTGCTGCTAAGGGTGGTGATCTTGGTTGGTTTGGTAGAGGAAAGATGGTTGTTCCTTTTGAAAATGCAGCTTTTTCGCTTAAAAAAGGTGAAATTTCAAAGCCGGTAAAGAGTAAATTTGGTTACCATATTATCAAACTTGATGGTATAAGAGAGGATAATAGTCAGAGTAAAGAGAATAAAATAAACATGATAAAGAAAAACCTTCTAAACAGAAACAGAGCAGAAGCACAGGAGGTTTCAAATAAATATTTGAAAAGTCTAAGGGAAAAATATAATGTTATCATTGATACTTCTAATGTTGATAAGCTTATTTCAACTTTGGATAGTTTAAAAAGTTTGGATTATGATAAAACAAAATACTCAGATTATATGCAGCTTTTCCCTAAATATCTTAGAGATTATCTAATACTTGAGTATGGAGATACTAAAATAAAAGTTTCTGATCTTACAGGAAGATTATCTGCTACAAGACCTCAAAATAGAGTATCATTTTTAACCTATGATGGTCTTACTATGCTTGCCCAATCATCTATCCTTCAGTCTATTTTAGACAGAGAGATTGAGGAGTTGGGATATTTGAGTGACAGCATAATTGTTAGAAAAGCCAATGAAGCTATTGCTCCCCAGCTTTTAAAAGAGTATGAGGACAATTTAGTAAAGAAGAATACTAAGAAAGTTACTAAAGAGGAAGTTGATAACTTCTACAAAGCAAACAAAGATAAGCTTTACAGGAAAAAGGATGGAACTTACGAAAAAATGGCCGTTGTCCAAACAAAGATAAGATCGAAACTTAGAAAAGAAAGAAAAGAAAAGTTTCTAAAAGAGTGGAGAAATAATTTCTTTAAAGAGAATAATATAAAGATAGATAACCTTCTACTCGAGAGAGCACTTTATTACCCAGAAGATAATATGAGGTAGGATTGAGAAAGTTTATTTTTATATCTATAGTTTTATTGGTAAACAGTTTGCTTTTTTCATCTGCAAAAAAGTATGTGAGTATTGAGGATTTAATAAATCAGAAAAAAATACTTACGCCAAATAGCAAGAACTACCCTTTAGCTCTTTTTAATGGAGATACAATAAGAGAGTATAATATTTTTGGGGGTAGGGGTGTAAATAATATTCCAAAAGAGATTCCTATTCTAAAAAAGGAGGATCTCATAAGGGATTATGTTCTTAATAAAGCCTATGAGATTGAGGGTAGGATTCCAAGTATACTAAACTCTTCAAACTATATAGAGTCCAGACAAAAGATTGTTGATAGGTATGCTACAGAATACCTTATGGATCAGAAAATTGTAAAATCTATATTTAACGATGATTCCTTGAGACAATTTTATAAGAATCATAGGGGTAAATACTCTGAAACTTATCAAAAGTGTTACAGTGATCTTTTTAAAGATTTTAAAAAGAGTCGATCCAAAATGATAAAAAAAGTTGCTGATGAGTATTTAGATAGTATTAGGGTTAAGTATGAAGTTTTCTATAATGACTCTCTGTTTAAAGAGATAGCCTCTCTTATATCTAGATCAAAAAAATCAAGTCTTGAAAGGATTTATAAAAAATTTGGAAAAGTTGATGCTAAAGTTCTAATATCAGGATTTGGTAACAAGGTTATGATTATCCACCTTATCAATCACCTAGAGAATGTTCATGAGGCAAGGTTGAGATATTACAGGAATCCTCTTTTTCTTAGGGCTATTATGGAAGGTAAGGTTTTAAACCCAATTTTGGTTGATATTGCTTCAAAGTATGGTTATACAAAGTTGGATTCCCTTATAAACTTGGCAGATACTATGATGGATTCCTACATAGGTCGTAAGTTTAAAGAGATAAAGTTTAAATTATCAGATTTTTATCCTACAGGTGAAGAGGCCTACAACTATTATCTTGAAAATAGGGATACTACAAAATATATGAGAGCTTCAAAGAGAGCAGATACTCACGAAATCTTTTTTTCCTTTGGTAAAAATGGTGATAAGGTTGATAAGATAGCTATAGCAAAAAAAGCTGAAGAGGTAAGGCAAAAAGTTGTAGAGAATCCAAGGCTTTTTGACAACTACAAAAAGTTTTATCATAGAGATTTTTCAAATGATGGAGAGTTGGGATTTATTAAGGTTGATTCAAAAGAGATTATTGCAAAGCCGGTTAACAGTTTAAAAGTTGGAGAAATTTCTGATCTGATATTTTTAAAAGGGGGTATTAGTATTGTAAAACCTGTAGCAATAGATGAAGAGAAGCCTTTCTCTTTTAATCTTCTTGAAAAGCTTATTAGAGAAGATATGGCAGAACAGAGGCTTGAGATTTATAGAAAAAATTTGGAAAAAGATTTAATTAAAAAGTATAAAATAAAATTTTTTCCTTTAAAATAAGATTAGGATAGTAAGAGATGAAAACAACTCTGTTAATAATTTTTATGTTATCTATATCACTAAACAGTAAGATTCTTGATAGGATAGCAGCTGTTGTTGATAATGAAATAATTTTACAAAGTGAAGTTGATGAAGCTGTTTCCAGAGTTTCACAGTACAGTCAAGATATTGATGATCAGCTTAGGAAAAGGGTTTTAGATGATCTTATAGCGGGTAAGGTGTTGTACGCTTCAGCTATAGCAGATACTAATATTTTTGTTAGTGAAGATGAGATTGAAGATGCTCTTAACAGGAGAATAAATGGTATTCTCTCACAAGTTGGGGGAGAAAAAGCTCTTGAGGAGAAGTATAATCTTTCAGTTGCAAAGATAAAAAGTGATTACAGACCCGATATTAAAAAATCTCTTTTTGTGGAGAAGTACAAAATGAGACTTCTTTCAGATATTGATGTAAGTAGGAGAGAGGTTGAATCTTTTTTTGAAGAGAATAAAGATGAGCTTCCAAATGTTGAGGCTTCTATAGATCTTGCTAAAGTTTTAATCTCTTTTAATAGGGTAGAGAGTAACGATGAAGAGGTTATAGATAAGTTAAAATCTATAAAGCAGAATATTGCTGACGGTATTTTAACTTTCGAAGATGCAGCTAAAAGGTACTCTGAGGATAAAGGTAGTGCAGTTAATGGCGGAGATATTGGTACAACAAATAGAGGTGATCTTTTTGGAGAGTATGAGCAGGTTGCCTATGATCTTGATATTGACCAGATCTCTGATCCTGTAAAAACTAAAGTTGGATACCATATAATAAAGCTTTATTCAAAATCAGGTGAGAAGATACATACTTCCCACATCCTTATAATACCTAAACCTAATGAGATTGGCATCAGTAAAGCTGAAAAATTCTCATTTGTTCTTCACGATTCAATATCTACGGGTAAGCTTAGTTTTGAAGACTGTGTAAGAAAATACTCTGATGATGCTTCTTCAAAATATAGAGAGGGAGCAATTGGTAAAATTAAAAATTCAGATCTTGATGATCAGTATTTAGAGCTATTTAAAGATTTAAAACCCGGAGATATTACTCTTCCTATAAAAAAGGATGATGGATACCATATATACAAGGTTTTAAATAAGGAGAAAACCCACGCAATATCTTTAGATACAGATTATAATCTACTCAGAGATTTTGCTACGAGAAAGAAGAGAGACGAATATCTTATGAGATATCTTAAAGATCTAAAAAAGAGTGTCTATATAAAAGTTAATTAGTATCTACCTATAATCTGCTGAAACAGATTATAATTGACAATAGTTTATTAAAAGAGGTTTGAATTTTTTCCAATTTGGATTTGAAATTTTAAACCTCTTTTAATTTTAAGATTTACCACTTCTTTATTATGTTACTTATTCTCTTGCCCCTTATCCTCTATTTTTTGTTTCTTTTTTCTCTCTTGGTATGCATATAATTTAAATGTAAAACATAATTGGGGCATAAAGCCCTGAGCTTTTACCATTATTGATGATGAAAGCTCAAACCCTAGCGGGTTTGCCGACTCTACCGATATATCGGTAATGGAAGTTTGCTTTACATCCTTCTATTAGAAGATTCCAAGTTTAACTGTTTCGAAAGAGTTTAACGGTATGGTTTGTTTTACCCTCATCTGCCCTTTGGGCATCTTCTCCCTGAAAAGCTACTCTCTATACACATCTTTTTTTAAAGGTTTCATAAGTTCTAAAGCTAGCTCCCATCCTTGAAGTTGTTGATAAAATTTAATTATTCCTTTAACTA
>PDON01000094.1 GCA_002742935.1 Candidatus Cloacimonadota bacterium
TTTATCATTTTGGAAATAGGGTTTATTTTTGGTTAAAACATAATATAATGATATTATGGCTCTATTTCCAATTCTTTTTCATGAAATATGCGGGCTAGAGAACATAATAGTGGGGTATTAAAAAAACTGAGTTCGATATAAGTATTCACCAACTATTTAATATAATAAGTATAAATCTATGTGTAAAAAGACGTTCCCTGAGGCTCTCGAAGGGAACGAAAACTATAATCATATAGTTATACCCTTCGAGAACCTCAGGGTACACACAGGATATATTTCTAATTCTAATTATTACATAAAATAGGTATTTGTTTTATATCGAACTCAGGTTAAAAAAATAAACTTTGAGCCTACCACAGCTTTTAGCCAAGCTTTTCGAAACTCTGAGGGAAAAGTTTTAAGATTTTTCTTAAAATCTATAAACTTTCTATTGCACTTCTTTTGTAGTCAAAAGAAATAAAATATTAAGAAGCTACCTCTCCGGTCTTTGGTCTCCTATCTTCCACCTCCCACGATCCATAGTTATTATCGATACATAGTCTATTTTTTTTATACCTAACTCGGGTTATTGTAACACTTCGATGGTTTTTTTATATAATTCTTCTAAACTGTACTCCTGACCTTTTAAGTTTCCGAAACGCAACCTTAACTCAATTAGAAAACCTTTTATATTCTCTACATCAGTCGATTTTGAGTACAATATTTCGGCAATATTTTTAACTGTTGTGTTCATCATTAGCTGTTGTAATTCGTAAGTTGCATTAATATACTGTAATGTTTTAAAATCAAACTCCGATATTATTCCAATTGACTGAGCTGAAGTCCATGCTGAATTTAAGAGAGGTTTATTAACCAAACTCATATTATCAAAAATCATTTGTTGAGGTAAATAGCCTTTTGTTTCAGCTAACTTTTGAATATTATCTTTTTTATTTTCAATTAAATTATTAAGATTTTTGATAATAGCATTATGGTTTGCCATCCACTCTTTCAATGTGTTTTGATTGCCAATCAGTTCTGTTTTAATCTGTTTTAAAGCATTATCTCTATAACTGTTTGTCTTTGCATCTTGGTATGTTTTGTTAATAAAAAGAGCAAAGAGTACACTAAACACAATCAGTAATCCTTCGCTAAGATATTTTTTAAAATCTGTTTTATTTTTTTGTTCTTTCATTTTTCACCATTTAGTTTAAGTTTGTATGTTTCTATCATTAACGTTTCTTTCAAGTTTAGAATAAAAATATGGACAAAATTGACTAACTTTTAAATACCCAACTCTATATCCATTATTTATACACTTTTTGTTAGCAATATTTATTGCAATGGTTCAGTATCTCATTAGTAGAGGATTTGAAAGAAATAAATTTTTAACTATTATTTCTTTTTGGTTTAAATTACCATGAAGCAATGTTAATGATAGTTATTTTATGCAGCACCTCCTGCAGCTCCTGCAATGTTTATCATATAACGACGAGATACTATTGCAGTGTAAATTAAAAGTTCAAGAATCCTATTTTCATCATAAATATTTTGAATGCTTTCAACTTCAAAATCATAGTTCATTTTTCTCCACTTGAAAGATGATTTTAAAACAAAAACCAATTCACTTTCTTCATTTCTTAATTCAAAATATGGTTTCATAAAACCTTTGGCTTTAAGTGAGAAAATAGCTTCTTCTTTATCATTTAGTATCTTAATTATTGCATTACCATTCCATTTAAAAGTAATATCTCCTATTTTTTTACTATTTTTAAAAATTTCAAGTTCACTACGCCAAATAGTTTTGTTTTTTATTTCTATTGTTTGACCGTTAAGTTTAGTTTTAACTTTATTAGAAATCCAATTTCTATATTGAATCTCAACTATTTTATTACCGTTATTCTCAATGACAAGATTTCTTTTTTTTGAAGTTATTTTCATCGCTCTGTTTTAATCCTCATCTAATATTAAGTTTCATTTTATTGTAAAAAATAATATTTTACAAAATTATTTATTTTACACCATGTTAGCTAATTTAGATTTCAGCATTTCTCTTGATACAATTAATATATCACAATTTTAACATATAACAAATATCAGAATCAAAATATTTATATGAATTATTTTTTATTCTAATTTTAGAAAGAGATATAAATCTATTTGTTATGCTGCTAACTTGCTTTATAATCGTAAATTAAATGTTGTAAACTTATATGGATCTCTTATAATTAAGTTAATAAAAGGTCTCTTTTTTTTAAGTTTTATACAACACTTTTAAACTTAAAAATATGATTAAAAGAATATTAAAGCATCTATTAGTTACTATATTTCTCTTATAATATTTTGCTGTTTGAAATAGAGAGGAAAATTTATTTATAGTAGATTTTATCCTAATTTGGGATATTCTGAAAAAGATTGGTTTTTTAGGTGTGCAGACTCTCCTAAAAAGATCTTAACCAATCTCTATATAATAAGTTTATTTAGATGTTTTTTAACTAAAAATTTAATGTTTTTATTTTAGTATAAGAGTTTATATTATGAAAATAATAAGTTAGCTTAGTTAAACTAACTTTTACTTAGCTTTTGTGTTTATGTTCTTTCCAGTAAATCCTATTTAGAATTTAATTACGGATTTTTATGTTTTACTAAAGAGTCTATAGTTAAATTTTTAAAGAAACATTTTAGGAGTTTGCACTTATGGGTAGAAGAGAAAAAATCATAGCAGAAGCCAAATCAATGGTTGTTATCATACTTGGCTTGATTGTTCACACATTTGGATGGACAGCTTTTTTGATCCCTGCCAAAGTAACAGGTGGAGGTGTTAGTGGTGCATCAACACTAATATTCTATGCTACAGGTATTCCTGTTGGAGCTTCATATCTAGTTTTCAACACAATACTTATTCTGATAGGTATAAAATCTTTGGGAAGGGGTTTTGGTCTTAAAACTATTGTATCTGTTCCTATTGCTGCACTTTTTTTGTGGATAGGTCAGCAAGTTATAACAGAGCCCATTATTGATGACACCTTTTTATCTGTTGTTCTTGGTGGTGCGTTTGCCGGATCCGGTATGGGTATCCTTTTTACCAGAGGAAGTAGTACCGGAGGAACAGATATTATTGCCATGATGATAAATAAGTATAAAAATATAAGCCCGGGAAAGGTTATATTATACTTTGATATATTGATTATTGGCAGTTCATACTTTGTGTTTAAAAAACTGGAACCAATGGTTTACAGTATGGTTTGTATAGGAGTTATCTCCTATAGTATTGATCTGGTTTTAAATGGTGTAAAGCAATCAACTCAGCTTTTTATTGTTTCAAAAAAGTATAAGGAAATTGCAGACAAAGTAACCTTAGATATTCATAGAGGTGTTACTATAATGGATGCTGAAGGTTGGTATTCAAGAAAACCTACAAAAATAATTATGACTATTGTTAAGAAACAAGAGGCTAATAAAATAAACAAGATTGTTAAATCCATAGATCCTACTGCATTTATATCCCAAGGTGCTGTTACAGGTGCTTACGGTAAGGGGTTTGATGAGATAAAAGGTTAGTTTTATAGATAGGGTCTACTTTTGGAAGATCTTAAAGTTATCTTGAATTAATAAGAAGAGACAGGAAATGCCATGTCTCTTCTTATTAACCAAATCTTTGGTAATGTCTGAGAAATAAGGTCTTTCTATTTTATCTAACTTTTTTGACTCTCTTTAAATTTTGTAACCGGAAATTTGACCTAATTACTCCTTTCTCTTTTTTTTCTGCAATGGATCACCTAGTACTTCTAGGCTCCTATCACATAAAAAATCAATTCATTGTACTACTCGCTTCTCAAAACTCTTGCATTTTCAACAATCTCAGGGCTTTATGCCCCAATTATGTTTTTGCTTCTTTTTCAGATAAAAAACTTTTCCAAAAACTGATAGATAAAGTTGTATGTAGCATTCTATTTATTATGCTAAATATTAGATAAATACTTATATAGAATTCAGGTTATAAAATATAAGAGGAGTAGATCCTATTTAAAATATTTGTTATAATGATCAGGATCGTAGCTCATTCCAAATATTCTTTTAATAAGCCATCTATTATCAATATTTTCCAATTGTAAAGATTCTATAAAAATCTCTTTTTCTATATTATTCTCAAAAATTTTAATATAGATAATTATTTGTGCTTCATTATCAGAAAAAAAACCTGCAGTAACATCTAAACATTTAAAACTTAAATTCCCAAAAGAGAGAGAAAAAAGTTTTTTAAGCCAATCCACAACATTATCTCTACCTCTCTCTATCTTACCTCTGTCAATTATGCAATCATTACTGATAAGAGATCTAAGTATTTCATAATCTCTATTATTGAGAGACTCTAAATAATTTTCAATAATAGGTTTTAGCTTAGTATACTCTTTCTCTTTCCAATCAGGCATAATACTACCCTCTTGCTTCAAGTTCTTTTTTCACCTCATTGCCTGTATAACTATCTTTACAATCTAAGATACCTTTAACGGAGCCCTCATATATTAGCCTTCCGCCATTTGGACCTCCATCAGGCCCTATATCTATAAGATTATCGGCATTAACAATTACATCCATATTATGTTCAATGATTATAATGGTAGATTTTGATTTTCTAAGCTCGCTAAGCACATTCATAAGTTTTTGTATATCGGAAAAGTGTAAACCTGTTGTTGGTTCATCTAAAATATAAACCGTACCCTCTATCCTAGTTCTTGAAAGCTCTTTTGCAAGTTTGATTCTCTGAGCTTCACCTCCCGAAAGAGTGGTTGATGGCTGTCCTAATTTTAGGTAACCTAAACCAACAGCCATTAGAGTGGAGAGCTTACTCTTTAATTTTGGTATATTCTCAAAAAAATCTACAGCTTCTTGAACATCCATATTTAAAATATCATCTATATTTTTATCCTTAAACTCAACATCTAAGGTTTCAGAGTTGTACCTTTTTCCCTTACAAATATCGCACTCAACATAAACATCTGCTAAAAAGTGCATCTCTATTTTTATAACTCCACTACCTCCGCACTTTTCACAACGACCACCTTTTACATTGAAACTAAACCTTGATTTTGTATACCCTCTTGCTTTTGCAATTTTAGTCTTTGCCATAACCTCTCTTATTGTATCAAAAGCTCCAATATATGTAACAGGATTTGATCTTGGAGTTCTTCCTATAGGTGACTGATCAATAACAATCAATCTTGGATTATAATCATTCTCCCTCTCTCCGGTAGCAGATTCTAAATAAACCTCTTCATACAATGTTTTTTGAATAGATTCCTTATTTTCAAGATCACCACTATTTTTGGCAATATTTTTTAGAGCAAAGTATAGAGAATCCATAACTAAACTTGATTTTCCGGCACCTGAAACTCCTGTTACGACACTTATTTTATTTAGAGGAAATTTAACCGTTATATTTTTAAGATTATTTGTTTGTACACCCTTTAAAACTATAGTTCCGGAATACTCATTAGGATTTTCGGGAATAGTTACATTCTCTCTTCTAAAAAGATAATTTGATGTCTCTGTTTTGGTTCTGTTGAGATTTTTAAGATTTCCTGAAAAGACAATATCTCCACCATAAATACCGGCTTTTGGACCAAAATCAACAATGGTATCCGCAGCTTCTATAGTATCTCTATCATGTTCAACCACTATAACCGTGTTACCTTTATCTCTAAGTCTTAAAAGATTATCAAGCAGTTTATTATTATCCTTTTGATGAAGTCCAATACTAGGTTCATCTAAAACATAGATAACTCCCGTTAAACCACTCGCAATTTGAGAAGCTAACCTTATTCTTTGAGCCTCACCTCCCGAAAGTGTTCTTGCTGATCTATCCAATGTTAAATAGGAAAGACCTACATTATTTAAAAAGCTCAATCTCTCAAGAAGCTCTTTTTTAAGTTCACCAACAATAAGTTGCTCTTTTTTAGTAAACTTATCTTGAATCTCATATATAAAATTGTAAAGATCATCTATCTGCATTGAGGTTATACTATCTATGGTTTTACCAAAAATCTTAACTGAAAGAGACTCTTTTCTCAATCTTTTACCTTTGCAACTAGGACAAAGTTGATCTGACATATACTTATCATAATAGTTTCTTGCAGCTTCAGATGAGGTTTCTTTAAATCTTCTTTCAATAATATTTACAAGACCTTCGTAGGTTTGATTTATAGTTCCCTTAAAAGTTTTTGAACTGTACTCAACATTTATCTTTTTTCTAAGACCATATAGAAGATCTTTCTTCAATTTTTCAGGAAGTTTATTGAAAGGTGTTTTTATATCAACATTGTGGTAGGTAAATAGAGCTCTTGCCTTATTATTTTCATAATTTTGTCCTGCCAAAAATGGTATGGAAGAGATAGGTTTATTAGGGTAAAGTATAAGTTTGTTTACATCTACAGCTTTAAAGAAACCTAGTCCATGACATTCAAAGCACATACCGGAAGGGGTATTGAAAGAGAATGAGTTTGGAGAAAGATCAGGAAAGCTTATTTTACATTTTTGACAATAGTTTTTTTCACTATAGTAGTGATCTGAAAAATTTTTCTTATCAATTACAGTTCTTATAATTAGATTTCCATCAGCTAAACCAAGAGCTATCTCTACAGACTCACTAAGTCTGGATTTAATACTATCGTTAAAAACCAATCTATCAACAACAACAAAAAGGTTGTGAAACTTTTTAGGGTCAACCTTAATCTCATCATCTAGAGTATATTCAATATCATCAATAATAACTCTGTGAAAACCTTTTGATTTCAAAGATTCAATATCATTTTGAAGATTACCTTTCTGTTTCTCAATATATGGTGCTATAATAAGGAATTTATCCTTTTTTGAGAGTCTGCTTTCAATATCAAAAACTATCTCATCTATGGTTTGAGAACTAACCTCATCTCCACATTTATAGCAGTGTTGATGACCTGTTCTGGCGTATAGCATTCTTATAAAATCAAATATTTCCGTAACAGTACCAACTGTTGATCTTGGGTTTGATGATGATGTTTTCTGCTCTATTGATATAGCCGGAGATAACCCTTCTATAGAATCAAGTTTAGGTTTCTTCATTATACCTAAGAACTGCTTAGTGTAGTTTGAAAGAGATTCAACATATCTTCTTTGACCTTCCGTGTATATTGTATCAAATGCAAGTGAAGATTTACCGGAACCACTAATTCCGGTAAAAACAATCAATTGATTTTTAGTAAGCTCTAAATCAACATTTTTAAGATTATGCTCTCTTGCTCCCTTTACTATCAGCTTCCCGCTCTTCATACCTACCTACATTTAAATTTATCAAACCAAAAAATCCTCTACGGACAATCTCAACAAAATAATGATTTTATTTGATAATATTATTATAAAAATCATCTGTTCTTATAAATTAAACCAAAGTTACATATTAAAGATACAATTATTTTAATAGATATTTTATTTATACCGTAAGATAATGGTTTCGAAAGGTATAATCTTTTAGCTCATTTTAAGCTATGCTCCTTTGGATTGCTTTTGCCCTTAATTTGTTATTGTTTATGATCTTTTAGAAAGAGACCATAAACGCTTCTGTATAGCAGTTTTACAACTTATTTTTTAGAAGACAACTATTAATTACTCCAAATATTTATCTAAACCATTCTCTTTAAAAAAATTATCAACTTTAGATTTTACATCATCAGACATATACACCTTTTCAGGCCACCTTCTGTTAAAACCCTCCTCTTTCCATTTGCGAGTTCCGTCAATACCCATTTTTGATCCAAAAGTAAACTCACGAGATGAGTGATCTAAAACATCAATAGCACCTTTTGAGTAGATAATATCCCTTTCAGGATCAATATTGTTGAGAGCAACCCACCAAGCTTCGGTAGGGTTTTGAACATCTGTATCATCATCAACAACAACTACAACTTTTGAAAGCATCATTAATCCTGTTCCCCAAACACCGTTGATAACCTTCTGGGCTTGACCCGGATACCTCTTATTTATTGAAAGAAAGATTAGGTTGTGAAAAACTCCTTCAGGAGGCATATGCATATCGGTAACTTCCGGCATATTCATCTTTAAAAGAGGTAAAAAGATTCTTTCGGTTGCATAACCCATCCAATAATCTTCCATAGGAGGGATCCCTACAATAGTTGAAGGGTAGATAGGGTTCTTTTTCATTGTGATTGCCGTAATGTGAAAAACAGGATAGTAATCATCAAGAGAGTAGTAACCGGTATGATCTCCAAACATACCTTCAAGTTTAAGATCTTCGCTTGGATCAACATACCCCTCTAAAACAATTTCTGCATTAGCAGGAACATTAATATCAACTGTTTTACCCTTTACAACCTCTAAGTTTTTATTTCTTAAAAAGCCACTAAAAATAAATTCGGGAATATCCGGAGGTAGTGGAGCTGAAGCTGTATAAAGAGTTGCCGGATCTGTACCTATAACAACTGCAACTTCAAGCTTTTTACCCATCTTTTTTGCCTTTTCGTAGTGAAGAGCACCACCTTTGTGTCTATGCCAATGCATACCTGTGGATTTTTTATCAAATTGTTGCATTCTGTACATTCCACAATTGGTTATACCAGATTCAGGATCCTTTGTTATAACCATTGGTAAGGTTATAAAGTTTCCGGCATCATTTGGCCAACATTTCATAATAGGAATCTTATCTAAATCAATATCATCACCGGTTAAAAAAATCTCTTGGGATCTTCCCTTTTTTACCTCTTTTGGAGGAAATTTAAGTACCTCTTTAAGTTGAGGAACCATTTCTAGTTTAGCCCATAAACCTTTTGAAGGTGGTTTAAGTTTTGTAAACTTTTCAACCCTTTCTCCAATTTCGTTAAGATTATCAACTCCGAGAGCATTAGCCATTTTCATCTTGGATCCAAAAAGGTTGATTACCAGAGGAATATCAAGCTTTTTTCCCCCATTACCTATCACATTGGTAAAGAGAAGGGTTTTACCACTACTTTTTACAACTCTATCGGCAATCTCAGTTATCATTAGCTCCTTCTCAACCGGAGCATCTATAGTAATAAGTTCTCCTTTTTTATCCAAAAACTTTATATACTCTTGTAAATCTTCAAAATTTTTCATAATAAAACCTTAATTAATTAAAAGTTAATTGTATAATATTAAAAGATAATATTTCAAATTGCAATAAACTATAAATCTTACTATTTTGAGGCAAACTATTGAGGAACATTAACCTCAATAGCTAAGTATATATATTTTATATTACAATCAACAGTAATATAGAACTGTAAACTGCGGAGAGATTTTCCCCAAGGTTTAAGCTAAAAAGCTTTATTTTGATGGAGACAATATGTTTAGATTTATAATTTTAATTTTTTCAACTTTACTACTCTTTTCCTGTGCAAAAGAGATAAATGTTAGAACATTAACTTTCGAGAAAAATTTTAAAATTGCAAAGGAAAAATTTCAAAATAAGAACTATCCTAGAGCAATTGATGATTTTAATGTAATACTTTACAACTATAGTGGAGAAACATTTATAGATTCAGTTCAATACTATCTTGCTCTTTCCCACTTTAAGAATGAGGAGTACTACTCTGCTTCCTATGAATTTGCTAAGCTTTATGAAAATTACCCCAGCTCTCCACTTGCTGAGGAAGCACTTTTTAAATCAGCACTTTCATACTATAAATTATCTCCTGATGTAAACTTAGATCAAAAAGAAACAAGGGCTGCTTTTGCAAAATTTCAGAGATTTATAGAAGTCTTTAAAGAGGGGGAGTACTCAGAAAGAGCCTCAGAGTATATAAAAGAGCTAAGAAATAGATTTGCTGAAAAGGAGTTTAAAACAGCTGAACTCTATATGAAGTTAGAACAACCGAGAGCTGCTAAGGTTTACTATAGATCCGTAATGGAAGATTATTATGACTCAGATTTTTTTAATGAAGCTATAAGAGGATATGCAGAAGCTTCTAAAATGATGAAAGATATGAAAACTTACAATGAGTATATGAAGAGGTACAACTCCATAACCAAAAATGTTAAGTAGAAAAAAATATGGTATATACGGGGGAAGTTTTAATCCGGTGCACAAAGGACATATACTTCCTCTTGTTGAACTTGTAAACCTGTCTGATTTAGATGCTATAACCTACATTCCCACTTATAGATCTCCACATAAAAAAGAGCTCCACTATATAGATCAAAATCTTAGAGTGGAGATGGTGAAAAAAGCCATTAAGCCCTACTCCTTTTTTGAGATATCACTTTATGAGATTGAGAAAGGAAGATCTGTATTCACGTATGAAACTGTTAAATATCTCTCCAAACAGAATAGGTGTAATGTTTTAATAATAGGATATGATTCATATTTAAATTTTCACTTATGGAAAAATTATAAAGATATTTTAAGATTAGTAGAACTTTATGTTATAAACAGACCGGGTTTTGAAGGTTTGAATAACAATATTGATAATAGTAGAGTCTCATTCTATAATCTTAAACAGTACAATATAAGTTCAACCTTTATTAGAGAGAACTTATCTGATATAGAAAAGATAAAAAATCTCATACCTATTGAAGTTTTTGAAATATTAAAAAGTATTTAAAATAAGCTTGTCTATATTCAAATAATAATAAAAGATTTATTTTGAACATCATTTAAATATTTTATATTACTTAAAACTGTTTTAGAATGAAACTTTATGGTAAAAAGTGAAAAAAAGTTTATTGCTAATAATAATAGTATTTTCAACCCTTTTTAGTGAAGTTCCAAAGGTAGGATTGGTTCTTAGTGGTGGTGGAGCTAAAGGTATTGCACATGTAGGTGTATTGAAAGTGATTGAAGAATCAGGATTGAAAATAGACTATATAGCCGGAACAAGTATGGGTTCAGTTGCAGCTGCTCTATACTCAATAGGCTATTCACCATCTCAAATGGATTCAATTGTAAAGAAAACAAAGTGGATGGATCTTATGCGTGATAATGTTCCTCGTAAGGATAAATCAAAAAGTATGAGATCTGATGATGTTAGATATTTTATGAGTTTTCCTGTTGATAGTTTTGATATAAGTTTACCAAAGGGTCTCATAAGAGGACAATACCTTTCTGCATATCTTTCAGATTTAACTTTACCCGTACATAACATTGAAAATTTTGATGATTATAACATACCTTTAAGGGTTGTTGCAACAGATATTGAGAATGGAAAAACAGTAGTATTTAAAAATGGATATCTACCAAAAATTTTAAGGGCTTCTATGTCTATACCATCTGTTTTTACTCCGGTAAAAATTGGTGACAATCTGCTTGTAGATGGTGGTATTTCCAATAATCTTCCGGTTGATATTGTCAGAGATATGGGAGCAGATATTGTTATTGCTGTAGATGTTGGAGCTCCTCTTTATAAAAAAGATCAACTCAATTCTCTAATAAAAGTAATGGAGCAGTCTATATCATTTTACGGAGCCAATAATGTTAAGAAATCTCGGGAAGATTCAGATATTCTAATAATACCAAATATTGAAGGTTTTAATTCTACAAGTTTTGATAATGTTGACAGTTTGATGAAGAATGGTGAGATTGAAGGTAAAAAATATCTTGATAAATTTAAAGAGATCGCTTCACTACAGAAGAAAAAGAATAGTTTTAAGATTAAAAGTATAGATAAAGATAGTATCTTTATAAACAGTCTTTATTTTAGAGGATTAAATAAAGTTTCCAGACAGTTGATCTATAGTAATCTTTCAATAGATAAAAAAAGATTTTGTAATTTGGAGGATATAAATAGAGGAATAAGTAGAGTTTACGGCCTGGGTTTTTTTGAGTCTGTTTACTATAAACTTGTTGAAAAAGATAATGGTTACAACCTTATTATATACTTTGAAGAGAAAAAGAATAATCTTGTTAGAGTTGGTTTCCACTACGATTCCGAATATAACGCTTCAGGTTTGTTAAACTTAACTTTAAGAAACAGTTTAATGAAAGGTTCTAAGTTTAAACTAGATCTTAAACTAGGAAAGGATTTTGGAGCTAAAGCTTCATATTTTGTTGAAAGTGATTTTAGACCTATAAGATTAGGTGTTGGTGTAAATAGTATGTTTTCAACTCAAGATTTGGAGATAACTTTTAAAAATATAATTGATAGTACCGAAACGGAGTATACCTATTCAAACTTTCAATATAATGTGGCAAAGATAGAACCAACTCTTAGGACAACCCTATTTGATTCTTTTCTGTTTAACACAGGTATCAGGTTTGAGGTCTCCGAGTATAAACTTTTTTATACATCACTTGATATGCTTAAAGAGGGGGAGAAAAACGGAACTAAAGAGATCTCATTTTTTGCAAATATTGATTTTGATAATTTTGATAAAGATATTTTCCCAAAAAATGGAGGAAAAATATCTGCTGAAGCAAACTACTCTTCCTTTAGCTTTATAAAAAGAAATATATTATCTCCAATAAGAAGTGGTGATTTTTTTAAGTATAAGTTTGAGGTTGAGGATAGAAGAGAGTTGTTTGAAAACTTTACCTATTTTAACGGGCTTACTATAGCTACTCTTAAAGGTCATTATATTCCGGAAAATAAACTTTTATACATAGGTTCAAAGCTTAAAAATTCTCTTGATAATATTGAGTTAATAGGGTATAAGCCCGGAGAGTTTCAAGCAAAAACAACACTTATAGCAAATATTGGCTTACAATATACACTATTTGATAAACTAAATTTGATCTTTTCAACAAATATTGCAAGAAACTCAAACTACTCTATATTTGATAAAAATTTTAGTTTAGGTTTGGATAATATAAAAAAGTTAAAAAAAGGGTATGGTTTTACCATTGGATTTGAATCTATAGTTGGACCGTTGGAGTTTAATCTTGAGTTTAGCGAGGAGAATAAGTTTATATATTCATTTGATATGGGACTATCATTTTTTAGATAAAGAACCCAAGTTAGATATAAAAACAATAGTGTGTCTTAGGTAATTACTATGGATTGGGGGGGGCTGGAAGGTAGAAGAGGGATCTGCCTGTGCGTGCCACGCACGCAGACAGGAGACCGAAGACGGGAGTTGTACCCTTCGAGAGCCTCAGGGAACGGAGTGAGATGGAAGACGGAGGTCGGGAGTTAAAACTCTTCTCCCTTTTCAGGGCTACTCTCTATACACAAATATTAGGGAGTAAAAAGGATGTAGTATAAATAGTAAAAAAAGACGATAAAATAGGTGCTATTT
>PDON01000073.1 GCA_002742935.1 Candidatus Cloacimonadota bacterium
GGAATAAGTATCCTGTTTCAAATTTTAAAAACAGTCAAAAAAGATTAAATGAGATGTTAGAGATGAGATAAAAAGACACAATTTTCTGGACATTACCTTTAAACTCTTTTATCTCTTATGATTATTTAAGTTTTATGCTCTAAGTTTTTCAGCTATTTGAACAGCATTTAGGGCGGCTCCTTTTCTAAGCTGATCTCCGGTTATCCAAATGGTAAATCCATTATCAAAAACCTTACTTTTTCTTAATCTTCCGGCGTAACAACAATCTTTCCCAGATGTTTCAAGAGGAGTTGGATATCCATTACTTGATCTTTTAAAGTATTTAACACCTTCACTGTTTGAAAGAAGGTTTTCAATCTCATCAAAAGAGGCTTCTCTCCTACAATTAAAAGTGATAGATTCAGAGTGTGAAGTAAGCACAGGAACTCTTACAGAAGTAGCCTCAACAACAATATTTTCATCATCTAGAATCTTTGTCGTTTCTCTACTCATTTTAAGCTCCTCTTCAGTATATCCCAAATCTGAGAACTCCCCTATTTGAGGTATTACATTATGAAGAATCTCTCTACTAAAGTTTTCCCAAACAATCTCTTCACCACCAATATACTGTTTCTCTTGATTTAATAGTTCCTCAATACCTTTTGCTCCTGCTCCCGAAACACTCTGGTATGTTGAAGCTACAATTTTATCAACACCAATTTCTTTACATATTCTGTTTAAAACAGTCAGCATAATAATTGTTGTACAATTGGGATTTGCAATAATACCTTTTTTAGAGATCTTCTCTCCATTAACTTCAGGAATTACTAGAGGAACATCTTTATCCATTCTAAAACAGGAGCTGTTATCTATTACTACAGCACCCTCTTTAACAGCAATTTTCGCATACTTTCTACTTATAGAAGAACCTGCCGAAAAAAGTGCAATATCTATATTCTTAAAACTGCTCTCTTCCAATAGTTCAACGGTAAAAGATCTATTGTATGACTTTATCTCTTTTCCTGCCGATTTTGAAGATGCCAACAGCTTTAAACTATCAAATTTAAAATCCCTTTCAAGCAAAAGATCTAACATAACCCTTCCAACAGCACCCGTAGCTCCAACTATTGCAATATTCATATTTCTCCCCCACTTGATTGTTTTTATAATCTATAAAAGATCTATAATTTATAAATAAGCTCTACTGAAAAGATAAAAACTTTACAAGTTACGATAAAACTGATTCTCAACTAAAACAAAGAACTCATATTTTAGCTCAAACTACCTATCAAAAAGCTATGAAACAACTAAAATCTAAGTTTTTAGCAAATCTACTTGAGAGATTTAATATTATCTTTACGAGTCCATCCAACTTTCTCATCAGAAACCTTAACTTCAAACCACTCGGGTGTCTCTCTTTCAATTTCCACTTTAGTTCCTCTGTGGAGATTAAAAAGTTCGGTGCTGTTACTACCCTTATCGGGAGATGAAAAAGCTCTGACAAAATCTTCTACAACAATACCCTCACTTCTATTACAAAACTGATAATGGTAGTAGAATGAAAAGCTGTAAAAAATCAAAAATATAAATGATATTAAGGAAAGAAAAAGTATTAAGCTTTTAAACTTAGATCTCTTTATTAAGAAATAAACTGAAAAAAGAATAGCAAATAAAATTGAGAAACTAACTATTCTAAAAAGAAGGGTTTTTAAATCCTTATCGTGAAGAAGGTTTTTTATATACTTTACAAAAAAAAGTTCAACTTTTTCCTCAGGTTTATCTACCAATTGAAGTCTGGCTATAGAAAGATTCGTGTTAAGATCCTCATCATTGTAGATAAAGTTTTTTGCCTTTTCATAATTATAAATAGCCAAATCAAATCTACCATCTCTAAAGTAAGAGTTCCCTAAGTTATAATAGAGATCCCCACTCTCATAACCTTCACTTACAAGAGACTCCATTATATTTATAGATTCTTTATATTTCCCTTCATCATACTTTTTTAAAGCTTCATCATAGCTTGTATTTGAGTATAAAAAAGTAAATAAGAATAGTATGTAAAAAACGGTTTTCACTATAATACCTCTTCAATTTTTTCCAACAACAGTGGAAGATTTCTAAAATCAGATTTTGCTTCATCTATTGAAGATGTTATAAATTTATTTAATGAACATCTATCCAAAATATCCTTTAGAGAAGCAATTACATCATCGGAAACACTGCTTTCCGAGAGCATAAAATATATCTCATCTGGAATTATACCGGAAGTAGATTTGTTTAACTTATCGGCAAAATATGTAAACACAGCAAGCTCCGTTAAACTATAAAACTCCTTTATATTATTGCTTTCAATCTCTTGTTTGCTCTTTCTATATATTTTCATAAAACTTTTATAAGCTTTAGCCCTTTTTAAACTATTTTTATCAATTTTCCCACTCTTTAGGGCAAAGAGATATGAAAAGAAAGGTAGAAAGATTATTCCCAAAGAGAGAAGTAGATAGTTCTGTATAGAAATGTTATTCTTCTCAATACCTTTACCTTTTTTGATATATCTTATATCCTTACCTAAAACCTTTATCTCTTTTCTGGTAATATTATTTGGAATAACCATACTGTTATTCGCCTTACCATAAACTTTAAGAGAAATCTTTTGGGTTTCAGCAGTTTGGTACTTTTTAGATTTTGGATTGAAGAAAAAGATCTTTTCAGGAGAAATCTCATAATCACCCGGGAACCTTGGAATAACAACATATTCAAACTCAACCCAACCTCTATTATCTCCGCTTAAACTCTCTTTTCTTACAGGATCATAAATCTCAAAATCATTAGGAAAGTTTATTCCAAGAGATTGAAGATCATTAAAGTTACCCTTACCTCTCACTTTAAATTTTATTGTTATAGCCTCATTAACCTTAACGGAATCTTTATCAAAACTACTTTTAATACTAAAGTTTCCTGAAAGCCCGTTAAAACCTGAAGGTTTCCCCTCACTAGGAAAAGATTTAACATTTACAGTAACAGGATCTGAACTCAATCTCTTCTCCTTGTAACTTCTAAAACCGGAAAAGATATCATCATCCATAAACGGATCAAAAGATCTTCTCCTCCTTCTTTTCTTCTCCTTAAAAGGGACATCCAAAACAAGTGATTCAACATTATACTTGCCCGATGCAGTAGGGGTTAGATAGTAACTCAATACATGAAGAGTTCTGTATTTAATACCCCCGTATATTTTTTGAACAAGCTCTCTATTGTCCGAAAGTTTGATATCCTTTTTTATAAAACCTTTCATTTTTGGACTATCCACAAGCTTAGGAGCTCTTATATCCATATCCGGTGTAATGTAAAGAAAATAATCCACCCTTATAGTCTCTCCGGGGTAAGGATTTTTATTTGAAACAACAGTTCTTATATATGCTTGATTTTTCTGTTTGTCGGCAGGTATACTATCTCCCTGTTTGTAAACCCTTATTGTAATAGTATTTGAGCTGTACTCCTTATCCCCAGATTTTGCCTTAAAAGGTCCAAGTTTTATTGAACCTCCAAATTTTGGTCTAAGTGAATATGTTAAAACAATAGAAGTAACCGATTTTGTTTCTCCGTTTATACTCTCCCACCTGTTTGAGCTGGATTGATAAGGCCCTCCTATAACATTAAACTTCTCCAAACCTTTTGTTTCACTCATAGATATCTCTCCATCAAAGTTGTTGAAGGAGACGGTAAATTGAAAACTCTCATTTTGAAATATTGATGTAGCATCCGATGATATTACAACAGAGGGTTTATCTGCAAAAGCTATTGAACATATTGATAAAATTAAAACTACTATACTTATTTTCATAACTCACTATCTTTAAGTTTTTAATATTGTACGAAAAAAACCGTAGATTAGTTCCACTAATTTTTTATAAATATAAAGAAATATTATCCTCATTTTACAAATATTTTACTATAAAATTTTATAGAACAAATTATCTATTTCCTTTTGTAGCTAAATTTATTAAATTTGAGAAGTTTAAATTTATTTTCAACTACAGAATGTTCAGAATTTAATAGTTATTCTTTATCAATTTTTTCTATTTTAACCTAATTGTTAATAGTTTAGAAAATTGTTAAAGAGAAATCTGAGTTTTTTAGTAAGTGGTTCGGAGTTGATTTTAATTATATGTTGAGTAAAAAGTAGAAATAAAAATTAAGGTATGTTTTGGGTAATTTTTTTAAAAAATCACTATTTTCAAACGAAGAATATAATACTAACATCATCTACAAAATAATAAACATCTCTATAACTTTACTGTTTCTTTCCATTATTTTTTGGCTTGGATTTAAAAATCTTGGGTATGAGCTTCATTGGGAAAATCTTTTTGAGTATAGGAAGAGCCTAACAGAAGGTTTAATAAACACAATATATATATCAGCAACAAGTTTGGTATTGAGTTTAATTATAGGAATTATATTTGGAGTTGGACAAAGATCCTTTTTCCTTCCTTTTAAATATTTTTCAAGGGTATATATTGAGATAATAAGAGGAACTCCCCTCTTGGTTCAAATACTAATATTTTTTTATGTTATTGCAAATGCAGTGGGAATAAATGAGAGATTTACAGTTGGTGTTGTTATCATGTCTCTCTTTTCTGGTGCTTATATTGCTGAAATTGTAAGATCGGGAGTTGAGAGTATTGGTAAAAGTCAATGGGAAACAGCTAAATCATTGGGATTTACAAAAATTCAGACTTACAGATTTATGGTTTTCCCCCAAGTATTTACCAGAATATTACCTCCTTTGGCGGGACAATTTGCTTCTTTGATAAAGGACTCCTCCCTTCTTTCCATTATAGCAATTAAAGAGTTCACAATGGCAGCGAGAGAGATGAACGCAAATACATTTTCTACCCTTGAAGCCTATGTACCCCTTGCTGTAGGGTATCTAATATTAACTTTACCCATAAGTTGGTTGAGTAGAGAGCTAGAGAAAAAATATAAGTATGAAACATAATAGAAAAAGAGAAATAGATGAAAATTGAGTTAAAAAACCTAACTAAATCTTTTCCGGGTATCACAGTTCTCAAAAATCTGGATCTTAAACTTGACGATGTTAAATCTCTGGTTTTGATAGGACCTTCAGGAGGAGGTAAAACAACTCTCTTAAGAATTTTGGCAGGATTGGAAAAACCATCAAGTGGAAAGGTTTTTGTTAACGACAAAGAGGTTATCTACGATGAGAAAAATTTAAGAGAATACAGAAAACATATTGGTATGGTATTTCAATCTTACAACCTTTTTCCTCATCTTACAGCTTTAGAAAATATAGTTTTACCATTGGTAAAAGTTCATGGATACACAAAAGAGGATGCAACTGAAAGAGGATTAAAACTATTGGAAAGATTTCATCTTAGAGAGCATGCCAACAAAAAACCAATTCAACTTTCTGGAGGACAACAACAGAGGGTTGCAATATGTAGAGCTGTTTCCATAAAACCTGAATTTCTACTGCTTGATGAACCAACATCAGCATTAGATCCTGAATATACTTCAGAGGTTTTAGAGCTTATAGATGAGCTTCATACTGAAGGAATGAGGCTTATTTTGGTAACACATGAGATGGGTTTTGCACACAAGGTTGCTGAAAAAATACTTTTTATCTCAGATCAAAAGATTAGTGCCATGGGAACACCTGAAGATATTTTTGAAAAAAGTAACAATCCTAGAGTAAAAAAGTTTCTCCAAAAAGTCTTAAAGTATGGTTAAAATTCTTAACCAAAAACTAACTTGTGATAATGAAACTATTTTTATATTTTACCTCAAATTAAAATTTTGAGGTTCTATCATTAAAAAATACTCAAAAATATCAAAATTTTATCGTGCCTTAAAGTATCATCTTTTTACACTGCTTAGAAAAGAGGATACACCTGAAAGCATTGCCCACGGAATGGCAATAGGTATCTTTGTGGGGTTCTTGCCAATAATACCCGGTCAAGCTTTAACAGCTGTTGCATTCTGTTTCCTTTTTAGAAGTAATAAATTTGCAGGAATTATAGGAACAAATATATTTACAAGTTGGTTAACAGCATTTCCTGTATTTTATCTAAATCACTTTATCGGAAAACTGTTTATAGATGTTAATATATCTTATAGTAATTTTATATCTTTATTTACAAACTTCTCATTAAAAAATATAGCAGATTTCGGACTGGATCTATTCCTTGCCATTACCATTGGAGGAACTATAGTTGGAATAGTTTCATATATACCTGTTTATCTAATAACTAAAAAGCTTGTTATAAACTTTAAAAACAGAAAAAAGGGTAAGAGCAAAAAATATGTAGTTAATGTAAAAGAGGAAAGCTCTAAACAAAAAATTTAGCTTTACTCTCCTCTTGCTAAAAAAGGGGATTCCCATAGTAAACACCTCTCCTTATGATAGATTCTACCTTAGCTTCAAAGTTTTGTAATTTTTCAGTAGTTACTATAAAAACAGAGCAATAAAAACAGAGACAAATCTTTAATATAGGAAATTTTAACACAGATTATTATATTGTTTCCATTGTGTAAGCTTTAGGAATTTATAGTAATGAAATATATAATAATAACACTTTTCTTACTCCTCTTTTCATGTGTTTCAACAGATATTAACCCCAATAAAAGAAACTTCTCATACATGGAAGCTGACGGTATGGGTGTCTCATTAGAGATGATTGATAATAATAAGTTTATATTTTCAATTGTTAATGAAAAAAATGAAGTAGAAAAGATAAGCTTAAAAAAAGTAAACTATTTCACACTCTTTTTGAGAGGGTCTGACGGTAAAATTTTAAGAAACAGAAAAATTGAAGTAAAAAAGAGAAATAGCATACTTTACTTAAAACCAAATACACCTATAAACTATACCTTTAATCTGGAGAGTAAAGAGCTAGAAGAGGGAAAAAGATTTACTCTTCTTGTCAAACCTAATTTTCTTGGTAAAAAATATAAAAATTGTGTGCCTTCTGTAGTTATTGAAAAGAAAGAAAACAAATGAATTTAAGAAAATTATACTATAATACTGTTGTTAGAATATTTGATGAAAATCTACTCTTCAAATCTTTTTACAAAGAGATCCTACCGGAACTTAGTAGTGATGAAAGAAGATTATTTATAAATATGGTAAACAATTTTTTCAGACACTTTAGATATGTTGAAAAGATTTTTATAGAAAGAGTTGAAAAAAAGATTGATAGAGATAAATATTTGGTAGTAATGTTGTTGCTTTCTGCCGGATGTGAGTGGCTTTATCTGGATAAAAGTAAATCTTATGCTATTGTAAATGAGTATGTAGAGATTGCAAAAAAACGGTTTGGTTCATTTAAAGCAGGTTTTGTAAATGCTGTTTTAAGGAAATTTATTAAACTTGATAAAGAGGAACTCTTAGCTAATCAAGAGGATATATATATTTCCCACCCCGAATGGTTTATTAATGAGATTAAAAAGAGCTATACACCTAAAATTGCAAGAGAGATCCTAAAGTTTAACCAAGAAATACCTAAAACATATATTAGACACAATAGAACAAAAACTACAGTAAAAAGATTACTTGCTGATTTAGAATCAAGAAATATTGAGGCTAAGAAAGTCAAACAGTTTCCTGATTATATATGTGTAAAAAAAGGTAATATTTTTGATATAGACCTCTTTGAAAAGGGGGAATTTTATATACAGAGTCCTTCCCACTCTTTGCCTATTAAACTTCTTAATCCCGTTAAAGGAGAAAAAATTTTAGATATTTGTTCCGCCCCGGGAGGAAAATCTACACATATTCAAGAGATTACCTTTAATAAAGTAAAGCTATTCCTAAATGATATCTCTATGAAAAAAAGAGTAAAGATAAAACACAATTTTAAAAGACTTGGTTTAAGTTTTGAAAAGCTTACATTTCAAGAGGGCGAAAAGTTTAAATTATTTATGGATTTTGATAAAATATTGATTGATGCCCCATGCTCGGGAACGGGTAACTTTGGAAAGCACCCCGAAGCAAGGTGGAATAGAGACAAAGAGGATATTGAAGATTTAATAAAACTCCAGTATAAAATTTTGGATAACGCATCGTACTATCTAAAAATCAATGGAACAATTATTTATAGCACATGCTCTATTTTAGATAGTGAAAATATTAAAGTTGTTGAAAAGTTTACCAAAAATAATCCTGATTTTATTATAGAGAAACCTAGTGAGGAGTTTGACAAGTATAGATACAAGGATAATTATCTCCTTGTTAACCCGGGAATAAGTAGACTTGACGGTGGATTCTGCTGTAAAATAAGAAGGATAAGATAGATTAAAATATATTCAATGGAGTAAAAAGTTGAAGTTAATGATATTTTTTATAAAAATAGCACTGGTTACAATAATATTTATTGGCGGATTTATACTAGTAATAGATAGAGTCTATTTTCCTGGTGTTGTTAATCAAGGAATAAGTTTAAAGGTTCCCAATCTTATTGGAAAAGATTTTTCTGTAGCAGTTAAAGAGCTTGAAGAGTTGGAATTTCAAGGTATAAAATCCAAAACAAAGGTTGATTATAAATACCCTGAAAACACAGTAATTAATCAAACTCCAAAATCCGGTTCTACATGCAAACCCGGAAGAAGAATATATTTAACCATTTCTTCAGGAAGTAAACCCGTTGAAGTACCAAACCTCAAGGCAATATCCCCCTTGGATGCCAAGTATAAAATACAGAAGAAAAAACTTATCCTAGATTCTATACTTTACGATTATAGTTCTGAATATCCTGAAGGTGTTATTATGGATCAGACAATTGAGGAAGGATCTTTAGTCTCTGTTGGAGACAGTATCTCTTTGGTAATAAGTTTAGGACCTGAATTGGATAAATATATTGTACCAAATCTTAAAGAGATGCAACTTTCTAAAGCTATAAACAAGATCAATATGTCAGGATTTAAGGTTGGAACTATATCTAAGTTATACAGTGAAGAGCTTCTTCCAAATACTGTAATTTCACAATTTCCTGAACCTGAAAAAGTTACGGAAAAGGGGAGTGAAATAATGTTATATATAGCTACAATAGAAGAGGAGAATATTTTTATAGTTCCAAATTTAAAGGATATGGAGCTATCAAAAGCCGTAGAGGAAACAGACAGCTTAATTTTTATAATTAATACCGTATCTAAAGTTTACAATGAAGAGTTAATGCCTAATACTATAATATCTCAATTCCCGGAACCTGAAACAATTGCAGAACAAGGAACTAAAATAGTAGTTTTTATCTCTACTGATGAGGAGAGTTATAAAGTTGAAGAAGAGGAGTAGAACCGGTTAGCTCAAAAATTTATAAAACAAATACCCGTTGGTAATAGAAGAAAAAACAGAAGAAATAAAACCTCTGAAAAAGTAAAAGATCTTACACCTTCTATAGATTCTAGTTTTTCAGGGGTAATGGATCTTTTTTCCAAAATCTTTTCATACTCCTCTGCCTTTGTAAGACCAGATTTAAATATATAGATCAATATTTTAGAGTAAAAATCTATCTTCCCCTTTAGATTGGATGGAGCTTTCTTTCTAAATTTTTTTATCTTCTTCCCTTTTCTACCACTATCAAGAAGAGTTTCAGAAAAAACAAGAGTTAAAAAAAGTGTATAGAGGAATTTAACAATAACAACCCTAACACCTCTATTTTCTATCTTTAAACAGATGGATAAAAACTCATACAAAAGTTTTGTTATATCTACCCTTTTTACACTCATTGCACCTATATGTATAAGAGAAATTATCTTTACTGACTCCAAAAGAGATTCAATAAAAGACTCTCTATTTAATAGCACCAAAATAAATGTTATTAATATAAAATATTTTAATTTATAAATCGTTGCGAGAATATATTTAAACTCTCTTTTAAATATTGAAAAGATCCAAAGAGCTACAGTTATTGATATAATAATCTCAAACTTATGAAAAAAGAGTAGTATTAAAACACAATAATAGAAGGGGAATATTTTATAGATTTCTCTCAATATTTTACTCTTAAACATATAAATATACAAAAAATCTCAAGAGAAACTTGAGATTTTTATAAAGTAGAATGAATTGTTATTAGATATACTAAAGCTTTAGTAGAAGATCTTCTGTTTTATCCTTTATACTCTTTGGATTAACATCATATTTCTTCTCTTTTAACTTCTCTAAAATAGATTTTGCTTTCTCTTTATCTCCTGAAAGGAAGTAGCTGTAAGCAGCATTATAGTCAGCTTCATCTTTAAAGATACCATTTAACATTTTACCACTACTTAAAAAGCTTTCAGCTGATTTTACTCCAAAACTATTATCTTTTGTAACAACCAATTTATTTTGATAATAAACACCTAAAAGATTTGCTACAGAAAAGTTTACCAAATCATTTTTAGAAGATATTGATTCCAAACTCTTAATAGCATTATCTAAATCAGAGTTTTGATTATAAGCTTTTGCAACAAAGATCTTAATCTCATCAGATGCAAGATATCCGGAAAACTTTTTTGCATAATCATTTCCCTCCTTTATTACTGAATCAAACTTTTTGTCAGCAAAAAGAACAGATATTTCATACAATCTATTTTGAGCCAGAAGTTTACCTTCAGCTTCACTCTTCTTGTAGTAGTCATAACCAAAAATTGCAACCACAACTACTGCTAAAAGAGCAATCAAGATATTTTTATTTTTATTCAAAAAATTGAAAAGTTGTTCCATCTCTTGGTTTTCAGAAACTTTTTCATCCATTCTCTTAAGTTCTTGAGTGTTCACCTATTACTCCTAAATCTATAAACTTTCATAAAAGAATACTCCCGAGAGGAGTTGAACCTCCGACCAATAGTTTAGGAAACTACTGCTCTATCCACTGAGCTACGGGAGCATTACAATTTGAGAAAAATATAACTAACTCTACTTTTAAAGTCAATATTTTCTATATTGATTTTATTGATAAAAGTAAAGTTTATACTACTTGTTCAGCTCTAATAAAACTTTATCGGTTATATCATAATCAGATTTTGAATAAACTAGAGAACCGTTGGTTGCATCAAAAACAAAATCATAACCATTATCTTCACTAACTTTTTTAATAGCAAGATTGATCTTATCTAAAACAGGTTTGTTAAGAAGTTCACTCTGCTTGTAAAACTCACCTTGAGCACCCCAAATTGACTCTTTAAACTGTTGATACTCAATAAGTTTTTTCTGACCATTCTCCATTTTCTCTCTCTTCTTGTCATCAGAAAGCATCATACTCATATTCTTAAGCTCCTCTTCAAGTTTCTTTATCTCTTCTTGAAGTTTCATAGCTTCTTTTTCTTTCTCCATATTCCACTTTCTAAGATCCTCCTGAGCCTTTTTTGCCTCAGAATACTCAGTCATAATCTTATCGGCATTAATATACCCAAGCTTTAATTCTCCAAAAAGTGAAGCAAAAAGAGCTAAAATTGCCACCAATAATACCTTTTTCATTACAAATCTCCTTATAATTTACTTTTAATTAAAACAATCAATGAACATTTTGATAGTCAAAAGGTTCTAAATATTAGTACCTAATCTAAAATGAGGTAACCACTCTCCATATCTTTTACCATCTATATCATATTTATCAAAACCATAACCATAGTCAAGACCAATCATACCAATCATTGGCATGAAAACTCTAATACCAAATCCTGCACTTCTATTTAGATCAAAGAGATCCGCTTGCTTAAAATCTGACCAAACATTACCTGCATCAAAAAATGCCAATCCGTAAACAAGCATTGGAGATTCAGCAAACTTTAATCTAAGCTCAATAGATGTTTTGAACATATTTTTACCACCAATGTAGTATCCGTTACTTCTTGGACCAATGGAGTTATCATCGTATCCCCTTAAAGGCTCACTACCAGAAAGACCACTTCCTCCCATAAAGAAGTACTCTCTTGCACTTATATATGCCGATGTAGAGAACTTATCCATAGCTCCAAATATATATTGATTCATTATAACAAGTCTATCTTTTATAAGTGGCTGATACCATTGAAACTCAAACTGATGCTTGTGAAACTCTTCATCACCACCTAAAAGCTTTCCGGCAACCTTAGTCATTATTGTAAACTCAGAACCCCTAGTAGGGAACTCAGGTCTGTCCATACTATTTCTTATAAAGTATTGGGTAATACTTGAAGTTGTAATATTTTTACCGTTATAAAGTTCATACTCTTCAGGAGAATCATCTTCAACATCTTCATACTCAACATTTTGAATATTGTAGATCCATATACCTCTAAGCCAATTATCTGCCCATGCAAACCTTCTACCAACTTTTAGAGAACCTCCTTTTAGGTACGTATCAGAATATTTTTCCTTTCTCTTTTGGTAGTTAAAACTGGCTCCAACAAGAGTAGGAGTATCTAAAAGCCAAGGATCCTCTAAACTTAAACTGTATCTCCAATATTTTTTACTAAACTCTATTTGAGTAGATAGTCTTTGACCATCACCTCTAACAAAAGGTTTGCTGAAAGAAAAGTTATTAAAAGCAAAACCCAAAGTACCTATAAAGCCATCATTACCGGAGTAGGAAATAGAGGTACTTGCCTGTTCCGTAGATTTTTCATCTATGGTAAATTCCAAATCAACTTCAGTATCACTTACCTGTTTTGCATCCGGCATTACATTACTGAAATAGTTCAGCATAAAAGCGTTTCTCTGAGATCTAAGTAACTTTGATCTGCTAAATATATCTCCCGGATATATATTAAAATCTCTCCTTATAACCTTCTCACTTGTTCTGGTATTGCCTATAATATTAATCTTTCTGATTCTTGCCTTAACACCTTCTTGAATCTTAAAAGTATAGTTTATTGTATCAAGACCCACAATTTGCTCTTGCGGAGTAATTCTTGATCTTAGATAACCCTTATCCTGATACATAGGATACAATCCTTGACCAAGAGAGATATTAAGAGCCTCTTTACTGTATTCATCACCCTTTTCGAAATTTAAAACACTTCTTAACTTATCGTCACTATTTATGGTATTGCCTTCAAAAGAAATATCTCCAAAATAGTATTTATGACCCTCTGTTAACCAAATATCAATATTAAGCTCATCTCCGGCATCGTTATACCAAACGGAATCTTTTACTATCTCTACATTTCTAAAGCCATTATTTTCATAAAATTGCTTTAGTAATTGTTTATCTGCCCTAAACTTCTCTTTATCATATTTACCCTCTCTCCACCAAGCATCTTCATGAGTATCTTGAAAGGTATCAAGGAGATCATCTTTATCAAAGTTATAATTACCGTGGAAATTTATGTTTTCAATATATATCTCACTGCCTTCCTCTATATTTATAACAAGTTCAGCTCTGCCGTTGGGAGTTATTCTTTTATCTATTTCAATATTTGCCAAGAGGTAGTTTTTATCTTTATAAAGATTGGACAGAGAAACCTTTACCCTGTTTATATCTGACTCTCTTATTGATTGACCCTGCATAATATACTTTAAAACAACATCTTCAATATCACGCCTGTCAACCTCTTCTGCACCTGAAACTTTTATTGTGGAAAGTCTTGGCAAACACTCAACAATAATGTTTAAGAAAACCTTATCCCCAACATTTTGTTCAGCATCAATGATAATATTACTGAAAAGATCAAGCCCCCACAGCTTTTTTATTGCGTACTGAAGATCCTCTCCATACATTCTGCTTCCCTTACTCAAACCAGAAGTATTGATTATAAGATCTTTAGAAACACCCTCATTACCGGTAACTTTGATATCCCCAATTATCAATCCTCCGCTGCTCTGGGAAAATAGAATAGTACTATTTAAAAATATCAGGATAATAAATATTACTCTTATCATTTATATTCTCTCTCTTGTTTATCCTCACTCTAACTTGAAAAGTAAATCAGATTTAATAACATTACTTTATTTATAAACTTGTAAAAGTTACAAATAAAAGAGGGTCATCATTATATGTACATATGACCCTGCAAAATTTAATATTATATTCCCTATTTGTCAAGTTAGCTACCCAAACCTCTTTTTAAGTGTAATAGAAAAACTTAAGATTTTCCAGTTCTTCATCATCGTTCTTATACGAAGTTTTACGTGTATCGTTCAATTTTTTAGAAATAAACTAACTCATTGACCTCCTTAAAATATTGCTCTCTCGCTTCCGAAAGCTTATTGAAAGGAATATAATCAAGATTAAAATCAAATTCAAGTGAAGTATCTAGCTCTTTATTTTTCCAACCTTTAGCAATCCAATCCCCTGTTGAAAAATCAAAGTCATAAACTGATATATATTTCTTAACGTGATCACACACAAAATCAATGGCATCACATAAAAACTTTACATCATCCCAATTAAAAGTGTAGTGGAGATTAACTCTCACCCAACCGGGCTTTAATCCTCCCTTTCCGGATTTAACATACTTTCTGTAACTTTCGGAAAGTTCTTGCTCAATATTTAAAAGAGTATGGCCGTAAGGACCCGCACAACTACATCCTGCCCTTGACTGAATTCCAAAAATATCATTTAGAAGCTTGGTAACAAGCTTAGGATGAACAATTCTATCTCCGTGCAATATATTAAAAGAGATAATGGGCACCCTTAAATTTGGATCATCCGGACCTATAATTTGAAGTTTTTTACTATCCTTGTACCTGTTAAAAAAATATTTACAATACTCCTCTTCCCTCTTCTCTATATTTTCAATTCCAATAATTTCTTTGAGCTCCATAACCAGAGCTGTTCTTATTGTTTGCAAAATAGGGGGAGTACCCCCCTTCTCCCTACTTTCAATATCTTCAGTAAAATCGTGGGAAAGATAACCAACATAATCAACGGTACCTCCGGCCGGAGTTGTTGGTGGTAAATCTTTTTGATAGATCCTCTCATTAAATATTAAAACACCCGAACTTCCGGGACCTCCCAAGAATTTATGAGGTGAAAAAAAGATGGCATCAAAAAAAGAGTCTTTATCTTTATTCATATCAATTTTAACATATGGAGCAACAGCAGCAAAATCATAAAATACAAAACCTTTATACTCATGAGC
Organism: Candidatus Cloacimonadota bacterium; assembly: GCA_002742935.1. GTDB lineage: Bacteria > UBA4055 > UBA4055 > UBA4055 > UBA4055. Next base: position 15,040 of record PDON01000073.1, read on the forward strand.
TATCTTAGCTATACCATAAACCTCACTCTTTGTTCCGGTAATATTTGATCCTGCAGATATTGAAACAAGTTTCTTTTTGAAACTATACTTTGGATCAGATATTTTTTTCCTAAAATCATCAAGATCTATTAAACCGTCTTCACCTAAATTGACAACAACAACTTCAGCAAAAGATTCTCTCCACATAACCTCATTTGAATGGTGTTCATAAGGACCTATAAAAACAACAGGCATTCTATCTTCAATAGTTTTTATTACATCACAACTACTACAATTAAAATCCTCAAGTGATTTATAAATAATATCTTTTGCAACAGGAGGAATATAAACACCCAAAATCTCCTGCAACCTCTTTAAAGCTCCGGTTGCACCTGAACCAATGGAGATTATTTTTCCATTTTTACCGGCATTAACAAATTTCTTTATCTTCTCTTCAGCAATGTGAAGAAGATCTGTAGTAGATTTTCCCGAAAAATCATCCTCTGTATGAGAGTTTGCGTAAACCTCTTCTACTTTGAGCATATACTCTTCAACAAGTTTAAGAGATCTACCGGACGCTGTATAATCAGCATAGAAGAGATTTCTTTTACCAAAAGGTGTTTCAAAAACAAGATTATTTCCTATAATCTGTTCTCTAATTTTATCAAGCTCAACTCTCATATAATATTTTGCTCCATAATTATAATAGTTTCATACAAAATAAAAGATATTTAAAAGATGTCTGCAAATTTCGACAACCATAAATATTACTAAGGAAAATTCCAGCCCAAGTTTTAAAATGGTTAGCTACAGTTCAAATAAAAAACAACATCTTAAACTACCCGTTAAAACATTTGATAGACCATAAGTCAGCCAAAACCCCAAAGTAACTCTTTTATGCCATACAGGGGACAAAATATATATCTCGAAACTAAATTTCAAATAGATTTTTATATTTTTTATAAAAATGAACTCTCTAAAGTGAACTTTTTTTTAATTTTTCTTGTTATATTCTCCATTATACATATTATTGTGGTATTAGAAGTATCAATTTTGAGGTTCCAATTGAAAGTAAAAAGAGACACTTGAAAATATTCTAGGATTCCTGAAGTTAAATTATATAAATTAAGGTTCTAAATAGTATATATAATACACATTGAAGTTTTATGATATTTAGATATCAGGGGTACTATCTACAATTATTAAAAACAATTTGAAAGTTGAAAGATATTTATGAAAAGATTAAAAATAGCTGTTATGGCTTCTTTATTAGGGTTGTTTGGTTGTAAATCAAAAAGTGATAACATAAACAAACCTAAAACTCCTATTTATGACATTGCCGTAAAAAATATTGATGGCAAAGAATTAAACCTTAAACAGTTTAAAGGTAAAAAAATACTATTTGTAAATGTAGCCTCTAAATGTGGATTTACCAAACAATACGAAGGACTAGAAAAGTTATACAAAAAATACAAAGATAAGTTAGTTATTATTGGATTTCCTTGTAACCAGTTTGGTGGACAAGAACCGGGAAATGCGGAAGAGATAAAATCTTTTTGTAGTATAAATTACGGAGTTAGCTTTCCCATTGCCGAAAAAATAGATGTAAAAGGAGAAAAACAACATCCTGTTTATCAATGGCTGACACAAAAGGAAAAAAATGGAGTAGAAAACTCTTCCGTAAAATGGAATTTTCAGAAATATTTAGTAGATGAAAACGGGAATTATATTGATTTTTGGTACTCTTTAACCAAACCTATGAGTAAAAAAATAACAACTCACTTAAAATAAAATTTTCTCTCAAGAATAATAAAAATAGATTGTGATCCAACCGTATATCATATCATAAGGACTATCTGGAATGTAATCAAAATAAACAACAAAATTTGTGAACAAAAAGGCAGGTTAAAATGGGAGTGAAATTTGAAAAAACACAAAACTATAATCTAGATAAAGTTAAACTAATTGAGAGAATTAAAATTGCACTTAAAAAATCTAAATTCAAGATAAAAAATATTGATGAAAAGAACGGTCTAATTCATGCCAGATCAAAATTAAATTTTTCCTCATGGACAGAAAAGATTAGTATAAAAGTTGATGACAATGGAGATGTAACCATTAAGAGTAAATGTTTTCTTCCTACTCAAATTGTAGATTGGGGAAAAAATGAGAAAAATGTTAAAAAAATTTTCAATAGTTTGGATTGGGACGAGAAGTGCTAAACAAAGATTTTGATTATAAACTTTTTGAATAAAAACAAAAGGACTCTCTATCTTAATTAATACTCTCTTTATAATCTCTACAGAAGTTGGCAGTAGAATACGCAACTATTACTTCATTTATTCTTAATAAAAAGCATAATATAGAAAAATTTGATTGAGAAAAGTAACCTCAACTAACGCTTTTCCCGGATCTCTATATAATTATTAAATATACGATTGCCTAAACAGATTTTATTTAATAGCTTCCAAGTAGCTCATAATTATAGTTTTTGGAAATGTTAAATGATTGATACCAAGCTTACTCTCTCTCTCTTGAATACAAACTCTGAAATAGAGATTTTAGAAAACCTTTTAAACTATTTTAAATCTGAAAATAGCATATTGAATATAAAAACATATTCAAATAGTGAAGATTTAATATCCTCCTCACTCAATATAAAGAAGATAGATAACACATTACTCAATATAGTTAAAAATAATACTGTTACAAAGTTAGACAACAACTTTTTTCTTCCAATAAAATTAAGCCATTCTGTTCTTTTTATGATTTTGGGAGATTTTGATAAGGAGTGTTTGGTTGAAGTAAAAGAGCTTTCTGAAGCTGTGTATAAAAAAAACATATCCAATGAGGTTCATAAAGATTTAAAGTTAGTTAAAGAGAAACTATCTAAAGTTGAATCGGACTATATGGATAGAACAAATCAAATGATATATCTTTTAAACCATTCAAGTCAAGGCTTTTTGACCTTTGGAGTCAATCTTATTATTGATGATGAGAGCAGTTATGAGTGTATGAATATATTCAACACATTCGTGGGCAGTAGGTATCTTCCTGAGATTTTATTTCCAAATGATATTGAGCAGCAAGATTTTATAAAGAAACTACTTATAAAAATTTTAACTGAAAAAAACACCAAAACAAGACCTGTTTACAAATCTCTTCTCCCTAATCAGATTAAAATTGATGGAAAAACAATAAAGTGTAACTTCTTAACTATTTTTGATTTTACTGATCAAAGAAAAAATAAGTTTATGTTGGTATTGACAGATATCACAAAAGAGATTCAGCATCAAAAGGATATAAAACAGGAAAGAGATACTCTTACCATGGTTGTAAAATCCGTAGTTGATTATAATGACCTTATGTATACAATCAAACAGTACAATCTATTTGTGGAAAGTTTATACAAGGAGATTGACTTTTGCCATAAGAATAGGAATAGATTCTTTTCAAAGCTTCTTAGAAAAATACATACCTTTAAAGGTAATTTTGCCCAATTAAGTATGGTAAACACAGCTCCATTTTTGCATAATCTTGAAACAAAGCTTTCCCAAGATGAAGAGTTATTACTTGATTATTCACTAAATCAGCTAAAAGAGTATCTTGAAAAGATTGATTTTAAAAAGGCTCTAAATGAAGATATGGAAAGTTTGGAAAATATACTTAGTAAATCATTTTTTTCACAGGAGAGTAAACTTATAGTTTATAAGGATAGGTTGGAAGAACTTGTAAAAAGAGTTAAATCTTTGCTACCTCAATTTGAGGGTAAAATTATTGAAGATGAAATAAGGAAGTTAGCAAGAAAACCTTTTTCAAAAAATTTTTATCCACTTATTTCATATACCCATAAAATTGCTGAAGAGAGGGGTATTTTGATTGAACAGATATATTTAGATGGTGGAACTTTCTTTATAGATCTTGAATATTATTCAAAATTTGTCAAAACCTTAGTACATATATTGAGAAACTCCGTTTATCATGGAATTGAGTTTCCTGAAGAGAGATTAGAAGTAGGAAAGGATGAGTTTGGGAATATATCTATCTCCATAAAAAAGAACCCAGATGAGATTATTGTAGAGATAAAAGATGATGGTAGGGGTATAGATACTAATTTGCTTAAGAAAAAAGCTTTGGAGCTTTCTTTATACACCGTTGAAGAACTGGAAAATATGAATAAAAAGGAGCTGTTTGATATTATGTTTGTTGACAGGTTTACAACAAGTGAATCTGTTAATGATATTGCCGGAAGAGGGGTTGGTATGTCTGCCGTAAAAGATGAGCTGGAAGAGATCAATGGTAGTTATATAGTTGAATCAGAATTGGGCAAAGGAACTAGCTTCATATTCAGACTGCCTATTAAAAATGAAAAAATTTTGGATAGGAAAATACATATTAATGAAATAATGATACCTGTCGTTGATACTATTAGAAACTATTTAAAAAATGAACTTAGCATAGATATTCTAAATTCAGAAAACTTTAAATTATCATCAACAAACAGTCTTAAACTTGATAGATACACAGCTATTTTAAGACTTTCAGGTGTTATTCAAGGAAATTTTATTTTGTCCGGAGATCAGGAGGTTGTAAAAGATCTTGCCATAAGCTATATGGGAGGTGAGGAGTTATACTCAGATGATGAGATAGAACTTGTATTGGCTGAACAACTGAACATTATTATTGGGAATTCAATTAAAAAGTTTCCAGGCATTGAAAATCTTGTAGATATTGACTCACCATTCATGATACAATCGGATAGTACAATAATTAAATATCTTGACTCTAATAGTTACAATTACGATATTAACACTTCGAAAGGTGTGCTTAGAATTAGCTTTGTAACATCAAATTATTCGGATGTTTTAATTGGAATAGAGGAAGAATAGTGGCTCGTATACTTGTTGTTGATGACTCCCTTGTTATGAAGAGGAAATTAAAACTTATCCTAGCTAAAGCAGGACACAGAATTGTAGCTTTTGCTTCAAACGGAATTTTTGCTCTAAAAGAGTATGAAAGGCATAAACCGGATATTGTTACAATGGATATTACCATGCCCTCTATGAATGGAATAGACGCAGTAAAGAGAATATTAAATCTATACCCTAAAGCAAGAATTATTATGATAAGTGCTCAAAATCAGCAAAATCTTATTTTTTCTGCAATAGAGGCCGGTGCTAAACATTACATCATAAAACCTATAAAAGAGGAAAAATTACTTGATGTTGTCGATCAGGTACTGAGAGACTATCCATAGAATAAAAACACCCTCTTTAACATTATTTTATCTTTATTAAGAACTTAAACTTTAATACAAGAGTATACTAACCGAATCAATTAAAAACCTAATTCTGATCTGTTTTATTTATGATCATAATTTAAGGAGATAATAGAGATGAAAATTTCGCTGCTACAAACTTCGGTAAATGAAAAAGATTATGATCAAAATCTAGAAAAATGTTTTACTTTTTTGAGTAAGGTTGAAAAAGGATCAACAGCTGTTTTACCAGAATTGTTTATACCCGGTTATAGAGAGGAAAATATAATAAGATGTGGTAAAGAGAGTAAAAAAATTATTGAAAAGATCCAATCAATAGCAAAAACAAAAGAGATAAATATTATCGCAGGAACTATATCTGTTTTAGACAATGGTAACTATTTTAACAGATCAATTTCCATAAATAAAATGGGAAAAGTTTTATCTTTTTATAATAAGACACATCTTTTCAAAATGTTGAGCGAAGATATCTATTTCAAGGAAGGAGAAAATTTCCCTGTTTTTGAAATGGAGAAGTTTAATTGTGGTGTTGAAATATGTTACGATTTAAGATTTCCGGAGGTATCAAGAATCTATTACAATAAGGGTGTAAATCTTATTTTTATCCCCGCTGCATGGCCACACAATAGAGTTGAAGTTTTTAAAAAACTATTAGTTACCAGAGCTATAGAGAATCAATGTTATATTGTGGGAGTAAATAGAGCTTCTGATAAAAAGGATAATCTTACATACGGAGGTTCTTCTATGGTTGTTTCTCCCGAAGGTAATATAGTCGATAGTTGTGGCGTATTAGATGAGATAAAAACTGTTTCTATTAACATAAACAAAGTTAATGATTACAGAAAAAATATAAATTGTATGGAGGACAGAAGAGATGACCTTTTCACTCTTAAAGAGGTTTAGTATACTTTTAATCTTTATTTTAAGTAGCTGTTCATATTTAAAACCGGTAGGAGAAAAAAACAGATCCAATAGTTTAAAAAATGATAAATCTATTATTGTTGAAGAGATAAAGGACAGTAAAAAGAATAACTTGGACAATTCCAACGAGAAAATTTCTTCTATTGAAGAGAAAAAGTATCCTAAGAATAACAAAATATTTATTAAATCTTTGTATATAGAGACAAAGATAAATGGAACTTTGGTAAAATTTGACACTCAGGGAAAGATGCCAAAGGATAATATTGCTGTTTCAACTCAAGAAAATGGAAATGTAAATATTACTTTTTACAAAGGTGAATTTTCATCAGCTTTTTACAGTAATATTGAAAAACCTCCATATGTTAAAGATATTCATATTTTTGAATTTGAAGAGAATGTCCAACTTACAATTGTATTTAAAAAGGGATTTAGTTCCAGTGAAATAATATCAAATAGTAGAAAAGTTATTATTTCTCTTTTTAATTAGTTTACTCGACTTTTTAACTTTAATTCCAGATAATCCAATCTAGGTATAAATTTTTAATTCTTTTTGAATAAAAAAATAATACCTCAGTAAGGTTTGATAAAAAACTCATAAATACAGAAGTTAAAGGAAAAGTAAATTTGAGGAGTGGGATCTATTTTGTGTACCCTGCAACTCAGAGAGACCCAAATAATTCATAGCAGAAAAAGTAAATAACTGATAGATGTTAAATTTATTGACAATTCGTAATATTAAACCTTATCCCCATTAGAAAAGTATCTATAACTTAAAATTTTATAGTAGTTCTTTCTTTAAGTTTCAATTATATTATATTAGTACTAGTAGGTTGGGTATCAACATTTTTATTACAGATACCTTTTTTTTAAAGACCTCGGAAAAAGATAAACTCTTATAACTTAACTGGAGGAAATAATGGCTAAGACTGATATTCTTTTAGAGACCGGAACAAATGAGCTTGAACTTTTGGAAATAATACTTGACAATCAGAGTTTTGGTATAAATGTAGCCAAAGTTAAAGAGATTATAATATATGATGACAATAGTAGAGTTGATCTTCCGGAAGCTCCTCCTTCAATAAAAGGTCTTTATTCATATAGAGGTCAAACTTTTACAATTATAGATCTTAACATAGAGCTTGAAAAACCTATTGATGAAAGTAATAATAGAAGACTGGTCGTTGTAACTGAAATGAACTCTGTTTTAGTTGGAATTTTGGTTGATAAGGTAAACTCAATACACAGATACTCATGGAATCAAATTGATCCTGTTGATACCTTTATGGTTGAAGGGAATAGCAGTAAGTTTACAGGAACGGTAAAGTTAAATGAAACAAAGCTTATGTTGCTTCTTGATTTAGAGCATATAAGTTCTAAGCTTCTACCGGAAACTGCACTTAAAGAGGAAGATATTGAGTCTAGACCCGATAAAGAGGAGATTAGAAACAGTAAACAGATTATAATAGCGGAAGACTCTCATCTAATAAGAGGTATGATGCTAAGACTTCTAAACAAAGCGGGTTATTTAAATATAAAATCTTTTGAAAATGGTCAAGCTTGTTATGATGCTATAACAGAATGGAAAGAGAAGGATCTTTTATCGCAAAATGTGGACCTTATAGTTTCTGATATTGAGATGCCTATGTTGGATGGATTAACTCTCTGTAAGAAGATAAAAGAGGATAATAAAACAAAAGATATACCTGTAGTAATATTTTCATCTTTAATAAATGAACAGATGATTATAAAGTGTAATGCCGTTCATGCCAATGGATACATATCTAAGCCAAAGATTGAATCTCTTGTTGAGATAATTGACACCCAACTTGGTTATGGTGATTAGGTTAGCTAAAAAGAGAAAATAGATAAAGAGGTTATGGTAAAATTTTGCCAAGGAACAGAACTTACAAAAGTTAAGTTACAGAAACCCTTTTTAACGAAGATCAGAAAAAAGCAACAAAGCTAAACTTATGCTCCATTGCTTCTTTCTGCCATATTACTAACATATAATTTTAAATCCGGCGTTTTAGAAACAATAATAATTTGTTAAACAACCTAACTTATCTATAAATTATAATTTATGCTAGTTTACATACCGATATAACAGTTCCTCTATTTAAATTAAATTTAGAGGTAATTTTTTGTAAAATATTAGTATGAAAGTAATCCTAGAACTAGGTTTATAAAAAGCTTAAAAGCTGAAAGTAATTTATATCTTTTGATTTTTATCTTTTGATTTTTTCCAAAATATTCATTAAACTTAGGTAGGTTGTCGCCTCTCTAATTTTTTAATATTACAGCTTATTATTAGAGGGAAATATCTAGCCTGTGTAGGAGAAAATTCAATTCTTCTGGTTTATACACAGATGAGGAGATTTTGATATAAAAATAGAGTTTTAAGGAGATTCTGATTTAATGGACGGATTACATGTAATAAAAAGAGATGGAACTGAAGCTGAAATTGATCTGGCGATGATTCATGATGCTGTAGAGTGGGCATGTGAAGGGTATGACAATGTTTCTGTTTCAGATATAGAGATAAACTCCAAACTACAATTTTATGAGGGAATAACAACTTCTGAAATTCAAAAGGTTATGATCCGTTCAGCGGCTGATCTAATCTCTAAGGAGAAACCCAATTATCAGCATGTTGCAGCTAAACTTCTACTTATGGATTTAAGGAAACAGGTATACAAGCAACTAAACCCCATACCTTTTGAGTATTTGATTAGAAATAATATTTACAAAGGTATATATGATAAAATCCTCTTGGAAAAATACACAAATCAGGAGATAGTTTACTTCAGTAAAAAGATAAACTATGACAGAGATTATAAATTTACCTTTGCCGGTTTAAGTCAAATGGTAGATAAGTATCTTCTACAGGATAGAATTTCAGGAGAACTTTACGAAACACCCCAAGAAGCCTTTATGCTAATTGGAATGTTTATGTTCATGAACTACGACAAGAAGTATCGTAGAGACTATGTTGTTAGACTATACAATGCTCTTTCTCAATTTAAAATAAGCTTACCTACACCTATTATGGCAGGAGTTAGAACTCCTCTAAGACAGTTCAGTTCATGTTGTTTGATTGATGTTGATGACTCTATAGAATCTATTATGAACTCTAATACAGCCGTAGGTTATTACACAGCCCAAAGAGCAGGTATTGGTCTTAATTTTGGTAGAATAAGGGGTATTGATGCCCAAATTAGAGGTGGAGAGGTTATCCATACGGGACTTGTTCCATTTTTAAAGATGTATGAAGCTACAACAAAATCCTTTACTCAGAATTCAATTAGAGGCGGAGGCTCAACCTCTACTGTACCATTTTTCCACTGGGAAGTAGAAACCTTTATCCAATTAAAAAATAATAAAGGTAATGATGAAAACAGAGTAAGAAGAATGGACTACTCTGTTGCTTTAAACCGTCTGTTTAGAACAAGGGTAAAGGAGAATAGATCAATAACCCTCTTCTCAAGTGAGGAAACCAGAGATCTTTACGATCTTTTCTACAGCTCCAACTATGAGCAGTTTGAAACTACCTATCTTAGATATGAAAAGAACCCTAACATAAGAAAAAAGGTTATTGATGCAAGAGAATTTTACTTAGCTCTTTTAAAAGAAAGGTACGAAACCGGAAGGATCTATATTTTAAATGCGGATCATGTTAATAAACACAGCTCATTTAAGGATAATATCTATATGAGCAATCTTTGTCAGGAGATTACTCTACCAACTTCACCTTTAGATGATATAAATCTGGAAAATGGTGAAATTGCCATGTGTATTCTAAGTAATATAAATCTTGGAAAAGTTGATGATATTGAGGAACTTGATGGACTCACAGATCTTTTGGTAAGATTTTTAGATGAGCTTATTGATTATCAAGAGTATCCCGTTAAAGTTGCTGAAAAATCTACCAAAAATCGCCGTAGTCTTGGAATAGGTGTTTCGGATGTTTTCAACTTCTTGGCAAAAAACAATCTTCGTTTTGACCAAAAAGAGGGAATAAAGACCATTCACAGCTATATGGAAAGATTCCAATACGGTCTTATCAAAGCATCTGCAAACCTTGCAAAAGAGAAAGGCAGTTGTAAATATTTTTCAAACACTAAGTATTCAGATAATATATTCCCTATTGACACCTATGAAAAAAATGTAGATGAGATTGTTCCAAACAAGCTATTGTGTGATTGGGAAGAGCTTAGAGATTTAGTAAAAAAATATGGCCTTAGGAACTCAGCTCTTTCAGCTATACCTCCAGCTGCTTCCAGCTCCATTGTATCAAACTCCACAGCAGGTGTTGATCCGGTAAGAAAGCTATTGATTGCTAAAATGAGTAAGTATGGTCCGTTAAAACAACTTGTACCGGGTTTTGATACTTATAAAGATAATTATCCTCTGGCATGGGATATTGATAATGAAAGTTATATTAAATTTATATCTATCTTTCAAAAATTTATTGATCAGAGTATAAGTACAAATCTTTACTACAATATTGCAAAATATCCGGATAACAAGGTTCCAATGAAAGATTTGGTAAGACATGAAAGTATGGCCTATAAATATGGATTAAAGACTTTATATTACCTAAACAGTAATGATAACTCCGGAGAGGACTCTCAAATTTTAGCACAAAAGAATGAAGATGAACCTGTTATCCAAATACAAAATATCAATATTATCCCTAATGAGGTTATGATTGACAGTGATGGTATGGACGGGTGTGAAGGTGGAGCTTGCTCTGTATAAAAATAAAGTAGAGGTTTATCTTAAAAGATAAGAGTTTTAAAAAACGGTCAGTTAAAAAAGTTGAATTTGGGAAGCAATATCTAAAAAAGGTAAATAAACAGCGGGAAATTCAATATAAAAACTCTAAAATAAAGTAGAGGTTAAAAATGGAAAAACGAATACCAACCATTTATAGTGATGAAAAGATTGATTTCTTGAAAGAGAAAATCTTTTTTGGAAGAGGTAAAAATGTTCAGAGATATGATGTACAAAAATATCCTTTCTATGAAAAGCTTTCCCAAAGAATGCTCAGTTTCTTTTGGAGACCTGAAGAGGTATCTTTAATTAAGGATATTAATGATTTTAATACACTTTCAGACCAAGAGAAGTTTATTTTCACGGAAAATCTAAAATATCAAACATTATTGGACAGTGTTCAAGGTCGCTCCCCTTTTATAACATTTGGTCAGGTAACAAGTTTACCTGAAGTAGAGGAAGCTATAATTATATGGGACTTTTTTGAAACTATCCACAGCATAAGTTACTCATACATTATCAAAAATGTATACACAAATCCGAGTGAAGTATTTGATGATATTATGGTAAATGATATGATTGTTGAAAGAGCTAACTCTGTAACAGATCACTACAACGATTTTTACCACTATCTAATTAAATATCAAGCGAAGCAATTGGGAGTTAGTGGAACCGAAGATATAAATCTTGATGAACTAAAAAAGAAACTCTACTTAGCTTTAATTTCTGTTAATATTTTAGAAGGGGTTCGTTTCTATGTTTCATTTGCCTGTTCTTTTGCTTTTGCCGAAAATAAAAAGATGGAAGGTAACGCAAAGATTATCAAATTTATAGCCAGAGACGAAAATGAACATCTTGCCATTACTCAGAAAATGATAAACACTCTTAGAAGAAATAAGGAGGAAGGTTTCTCCGATATTATTCCTGCTTTAGATGATGAAGTTTATAAGATGTATAAAGATGCAGCTATGCAGGAGATAAGATGGGCTGAGTATCTTTTCAAGAACGGATCTATAATTGGCTTAAATGATAAGCTACTTATTAAATACATGAAGTATTTGACAGATAAGAGACTTGGAGGGATTGGTTTAAAACCTATCTTTGATGAACCAAATAACCCTCTTTCTTGGATGGATCATTGGCTTAGAAACGATGAAGTTGAAGTACTTCCTCAAGAAACCGAGATAAGCTCCTATGTAGTAGGAGGAATTGATATGAGCGTTAAAGATGATGATTTTGATTTTTAGATTCTAAATCGGTCTGACAAAAATAGAATAAACGTTAGATCGTTTTGGGAAGTTATATAACAGAGACAAAGCAAGCTTTGTCTCTATCTTTTTTGAGACTAGAACAGATAAACTACAACTCAACTATATCAATATTTAAAGTGATTTATAAATCCTTTGTTTTTTATTGACAAATTTTTAGTTTTAGCCTATTTTTAAGCACTTTTTTGATCGCTTGTATCAATAAGCTCTTTGGGGAAAATATAAACAGATAGCTTATTTTTAGATATATGTCGCTTTAAGGTTTAACTTATAATAAAGGATTTATGAGTTGCAAATTAAATATTTTTGTCATGAAACAGAGTGGAAAAATATCAAACAATTAACCGAGTGCCTTCCGACACCATTTATCTTAATTGATAAATCTAAAATATTGAGAAATTTTAAGGAACTGGCATCCTGTTTTAATTATGGTAAAATATACTATGCCATGAAAGCTAATCCCGATAAGGAGATTCTTTCATTATTGGATAAGCTCGGTTCATACTTTGATTTTGCCTCTATTTATGAATTGAGAGAGCTTCTAACTCTGGGGATCTCTCCAAAGAGGTTAAGCTTTGGGAACACGATAAAAAAGGTTAGTGCAATTAAGTATGCCTTTGAACAAGGTGTAAGGGATTTTGTTACGGATAGTGAAAACGATCTTATAAATCTTTCAAAATATGCACCCGGCTCCAATATTTTTGTACGAATTCTTGTAGAGGGTTCACAGACTGCAGAATGGCCTCTGTCTCGCAAATTTGGTTGCCAACCGGATATGAGCTTAGAGTTACTGGAGAAGGCTATTGAATTGGGTCTTAATCCTGTAGGGGTCTCCTTTCATGTTGGATCTCAACAACACGATATAGGATCTTGGGATTCTGCAATTGCGAAGGTTAAATACATTTTTGATTGGATTAAAAAGAAAAATGGTATTGAGCTAAAACGGATCAACATTGGTGGCGGGTTCCCTACTGACTATAATAGGCGTACCAATAGTTTAGATCTGTATGCCAGTGAGATAAAGCGATATCTGGATGAGGATTTTGGAAAAAATTTACCGGAAATTTGGCTTGAACCGGGAAGGGCTTTGGTGGGTAATGCCGGAGTGTTGGTTTCTGAAATTGTTCTGGTTTCCCGTAAATCCAAAACAAGTCTCAATCGCTGGATCTACCTTGATGCAGGCATGTTTAACGGCTTGATTGAAACCATTGGGGAATGTATAAAATACCCTGTGTACACCGCTAAAGATGATTTCCCTGAAAAGGAGGAAGCTGTTTTAGCCGGTCCAACCTGTGACAGCATGGATGTTATGTATGAAGATCAAATGTACTCATTGCCTCTAAACTTAGTCGAGGGGGATAAGGTGTATTGGTTCTCCACAGGGGCTTATACTCAAAGCTACGCCAGTGTTAACTTTAATGGATTTCCCTCTATTAAAGCCTATGTAATGAAGGATTTTTCTGTTGAAAGTTTTAATAAATTAAATATAGAAAGGGGGGCATAATGAAATCTCTCGGAAACCATATTTTAGTGGAGTTCTACGGTTGTAACCCTAAGATTTTAAACGATGCTGAATTGATTGAAAAAATTATGTTAGAAGCAGCTAGGATTAGTGGAGCTACAATTGTTAGCCATGATTTTCACACCTTTAATCCTCATGGTGTTAGTGGAGTAGTAGTTATTGCCGAATCCCACTTAACTATTCATACCTGGCCTGAGTATGAGTATGCAGCAGTTGATCTTTTTACCTGTGGAGATACCGTTGATGCTTGGAAAGGGTTTATTCATTTGAGAAATGAGTTAGATTCAGGACATATCTCTACTGTAGAGATGAAGCGTGGTCAGCTTCACAATATCAAAGGTGAAATTAGGCATAAACCAGAAAATGCGGAAATTTAAACTAATAAAAAGATTTATTAAGAGGTTATTATGGAATTATGGTATAATGAAGTATTTGAAGATGAGACACTGACACTGGGAGCCAGAACCTCACTAAAAATAGATAAAGTACTCTATCAAGGGAGATCTAAATATCAAAAAATAGATATTTTACATACTACTGACTTTGGTAATTTAATGCTTTTAGATAATATTATTATGCTAACGGAAAAAAATGAGTTCTCCTACCATGAGATGATTGCTCATGTTCCCTTAATTGCTCATCCAAATCCTGAAAAAGTATTAATCATTGGTGGTGGAGATGGAGGAACAGCCAGAGAGGTGGTAAAACACCCTAGAGTAAAAAAATGTGTTATGGTAGAGATTGATCAGCTTGTAATAGATAAATCTAAAGAGTTCTTTCCGGGAACAGCATCTGTTTTTACCAATCCTAAGCTGGAGCTTATTGTAGATGATGGAATAAAATATATGCAAGATCATAAAAATGAGTTTGATGTAATTTTAATTGACTCTACCGATCCTTTTGGTCCGGCTGAAGGTTTATTTAAAAAAGAGTTTTATAAAGATGTTTACACAGCTCTGAAAGAGGATGGTATTGCAACAGCTCAAGCAGAAACCCCATACTTCTATCCTAAGATACAAAAAAACTATTTTAAAATGCTAAAAGAGTTATTTTCTAAGGTTACTATGTATATGTCTTTTATCCCTTTCTATCCTAGTGGAGCTTGGTCACTCTCCTTTGCTTCTAAAAAGTACAAACCATTTGACAGCCCTAGATTAGATGAAATAAAAGATTTAGGAAAGCTTGACTATTTTAACGAAGAGATCTATAAAGGGTGTTTTGCGATTCCTGAATTTGCTAAAAGAAATTTAGAGCTTTAACCATTAGATCCTAAATAAAAAGGTCTCGAAAAATCGAGACCTTTTTATTTAGAAAATTTTATTCTATTTCAAAACAACCTTGATAAACTTCTTTTTCCCTTTTTTCATAGGAATAGTATTATTAACAATAAACTGATCTGTAACAGGTTCATTAAAATTGACTATCTTTATATTATTTATAGAAAGTCCACCCTGTTTAATCATTCTTTTTGCTTCACCCTTGGTTGTAAAAAGACCTACCTCAACTGCAAGATCGGTAACATTCATTGATTCAATATTAGATCTCTCTATCTCAACTTCCGGAGCACCGTCAATACCTCCACCTGTAAACACTTTTCTGGCAGCTTCTTGAGCCTCTCTGGCAGCATCATCACCGTGAACAATCTTAGTTGCCTCATAAGCTAAAACCTCTTTAGCACTATTGAGTTCAGCACCTTCGAGCTTCTCATATTTAGCAATCTCATCAAGTGGCATAAATGTATAAAGCTTCATGAACTTAACAACATCATTATCCAAGCTGTTTCTCCAAAACTGATAATAATCATAAGCAGAAGTAAGATCTTTATCTATCCAAACAGCACCCTCCTCTGTTTTTCCCATCTTCTTACCTGCAGAATTTGTCATTAATGGAGCTGTCATCCCGTAAACAGATTCACCTTTTTTTCTTCTTACAAGCTCAATACCGGCAATAATATTTGACCATTGATCATCACCACCAATCTCTAAATTACAATCATAGTTGTTGTGGAGATAGAAAAAATCGTAGGCTTGAAAAAGCATATAGTTAAACTCTAAAAATGTTAGACCTTTTTCCCATCTAACCTTGAAACATTCAGCAGCAAGCATCCTGTTAACAGTAAAATGAGGCCCTATATTTCTCAAAAAATCAACATAGTTAAGATCTTTAATCCAATCCCAATTGTTTAATAGTAGAGCTTTCTCCTCTTCAAAGTTAATAAAGCTTGAAAGTTGCTTCTTAATACCCTCAACATTTTCATCAATCTTTTCAGGGGTCAACAGCTCTCTCATGGAATCTTTACCACTAGGATCACCAATCATTGCAGTTCCACCACCAACAATACAGATGGGTTTATGACCCGCTTTTTGAAGATGTGAAAGTATCATTATAGGAATTAAATGTCCAATGTGCATTGAAGGTTTAGTAGGATCGAAACCAACATACATTGAAATCTTTTTCTCATTTAACAGTTTCTCTATATTCTCTTCATCAGTTAATTGCTTTATAAAACCCCGTTCTTTAAGCTCTTGAAATATATTCATCAAACTACTCCTTTTTAATAAAATGGTTAGACTATTGCAAAGTACTAATATTATATAAAGATGTCAATCTAATAAAAAAGCTCCGAAATTTCGGAGCTTTTTTATTAATATTCAGTAGAAGATTATTTAACAAGAATCATCTTCTTAGTCATAACCTTATTATTAGCAATAAGCTTATAGTAGTAAACACCACTTGAAAGAGCTTTAGCATCAAAGTTTACAGAGTGAGTACCACTTTTAAGGTTATTGTTAATAAGCTCACTAACCATCTGACCTTGAGCGTTAAATACTGCAAGTTTTACATTAGAAGCAGTTGAAAGATCAAAGCTAATTGTAGTAGATGGATTGAATGGGTTAGGGTAGTTTTGATAAAGAGTCGTAGCTACAGGAAGAAGCTCTTCAACAGCAGAACCACCAACTCCTTTAAGCACCTCTACATCATCAATATACCAGTGATTAATATCGTAGCTGTTTCCATCAAACTTGAAAGCAATTCTAAATGTAGGTGTTCCAAATCCTGCAACACCCTCGTTAACAAATATTGTGTCAATAATAGCATTAGTAGTAGTTTCGTTTGGTAATACCTTTAAGTTTTCCCAGTTTTCGCCGTCTTCACTTGTAACTACAGCAATTTCATACTCATTATTACCAGAACTGAAATGATCAACCATATACTTATACACAATAGATCCGGAGATTAAACCGGAAGTATTGATTTCAGGAGAAATTAAATATTGAGCTGCTGTAGTTTGAGGATTCCAATTGAAATGTGCCTCAGGAGCCTCTCCACCTGCATTGTTTCCACTTCCAGCTTCCCAGTTATTTCCTCCTTCTGTAGACCAACCTTCTCCAGGGAAGGTAGAGAAATCATTAGAAAGTAATACAGGATCATTACACAGCTGAGTATACTCAAGAGTAGCCTCAACATCTTTATCAGCTTCCATTTCAACAGTAAAGTTAAATGATACAGGAGCATCATCCGGAGTATCAAAAGTAACAGCTACCTCAAAATCTTTAGATTCACCGGCAGCAATAGTTCCCAAACTACCGGAAGTGGTAGAGAAACTAATCATATTGCTATTGTCTGATGAAACAGAAGCAACGGCACCGGTAATATCAGCACTACCATTATTTGTAAATGTATACACATAGTTTACAGTTTGCCCATCTTCAGGAAGAAGAAGATCTTGGGAATAAGATGTTTCAACAATAGGAGACTGAGCAAAAATATTTACTTTACCTTGATAATCACCTTTTGAGTCATCTGTAATAGTAAGATTTAAAACAATTTTTTCACCATTAGGTACATTGTTTGCCAAATTTATTGAAAGAGCTCCGGTAATAGAAGATGAATCTCCGGCTGCAATATTTCCAAACGATTCAGAACCATCTGCTATTGTAGCAAATTCACTTTCAGTAGTAGCAACAACATTTATAGAATTAGCAGTCTCAATACCAATATTTTTTAATTCAAGATCTATAGTTACTTCCTCTCCATAAACAGGATTGTTGATAACATAATTGTTAACTGATAACCAAGGTCCATCTAAAGGAACTACATCAATCTCTTCCATATAAGGTTTTGCAAAAGGAGAAGAGATAAATAGATGTGCTTTTCCTCCTAAGTATGGAGGGTCTAGCTCAACATTAGCAACACCACTATCATCAGTTATAGTAGCACCAAGAACATCACCATCATCATTTTTCATAACTACATAAGATCTTGCTCTTGTATTAACTTCAAATGTTGCAACACCAGGAGTTACAGTAGGAAGATGAGAAACCTCTAAATCTGTAGGTTCACTGATATAAATTTGAACAGAAGGATCTCCAAACAGATGATAAGCTTCCCAATAGTATAAAATCTTAGAAGAAGCCATTGCATCAACAGCTAATAATCCAACATGTTTAACACCAGCCTGAGTTGGGTAATCAACATGCATTAAACCATCAATCATACCTGGTTTATCAGGAGTGTAATTTGGAGTAGTATTACCTACAGCAGGTTCTCCAACACCCATTGCTAAATCCTCATCCCAATAAGTAGAAGCAGAAGCACCAATAAATCCAATTGATCCTTTATTCTCAGCATTTAACCATGCTTCACCAAAACACTCAGGTGTTCCAAAAGATCCTGTTAAACAGCAATTTCCAATAACCAGACCGTATTTACCCTCATTTTGTAAGTTATTTATGTCAGATATCTGGAAACTAGGATCTCCAAAAGAGGTTTGTGATCCGTGAGCAGTATAGTTATAGTAGGCTACACCATCTGAAACATTATTAATAATATTTTGAGATTGCCCGGGAGCTCCATCATAATACGGGATACCTGTAATATCCATAACGTCACCAGTTATAGGATTTTGATAATCGCCATCAAAATAGTAAGTCATAGCATAAAGAATATGAGGATTTCCATAAGTAGCTTGGTGAGAACCATCTGCTCCGGCAGTACCCATTGCTCTCTTTAAGTATGAAATATCTGTACCTGCTGTTGCAAACTGATCTCTCTCATACCAAATTGTTTTATCAACTTGAGCTGCAAGTTCATCTTCTGATCTAACAGAGAATCTACCAACATAGATAGAAGGTAAGTGGTTTCCTGAACTTGGATTCGCCGTTCCAACTACACCATAAGGAAGGTCAGAAGTTGAAACTCCGGATGTAAGACCATTTGTCTTCGTTTGAACAGTGTATGTACCATTCATATCACCAACAACAAGTAGGAAAGATGGTTTAGGATCTAAGTTTTCATACTGCTCTTCAACCCACTCATCAACTTGAGTATATGTTTCAGAAGATGATACATAGTGATCTACAACATTAAACCCTTTATCTTTCTTCCAAGAAATAAATTCATTAAGCTTTTCATTTCCTTCCAATTGATCTGAAGCAACAATAAGATATGTAACTGGAATTTTTGTTAAATCCTCTCTAGAAGAGATAGGTTTATAGTTTACAATTGAATTAAAAGCACCTTCAAAGAATGGTGAATATTCACTAATCTTTCTACTAGTATCTCCACCCTCAAAATTAACTTTAACATCAGCACTCTCAATAACTATAATCTCATTTGTAACAGGATTATACTTAACAGGAGAGAAAGTTAATTTAGCTACTGAAACACCTCTCATTGTTCCAAGATCAGAAACATTAACAGCATTTTCAGCACCAACAAATTGATCTCTAGCATAAACTGAGTTATCTATTTGGAATATGATATCCTCAGGATTTGTACTCTTTGAGTAGCTAGGTTGCTTAGGAGCAAGCTTGTAAGTTACTCCAAAATCAGAAAGGTTGTATCTTTTTTCAACAACATTTTCTAACTCGATTGAATATTTTGCACCTGCCGGCATCTCAATTAGTTCACTGTAGATAGGAAGTGCAGGAGATCCAATTTCTCCATCTGTATAGTTTGAGATTGTAAGCTCTGAAAATTCACCGGCATCAGTTCTGATGTCATTAAAATTTAAAGAACCAGTTGTAAATTTAACTTCAAGATTGGAATCGCTGTTTCTCACAACATCAATACCATTTGAAGAGTTGTTAATTTTAACCTTATCCGCATACATTGATACAGAAAGAATAAGCGTTAAAACTATCGCTAACAACTTTTTCATTAAAATCCTCCTGAAATTTAGGTTTTAGTGTTTTCGCAATACAATTCGAGTATGAAATATAGTTACTTTATAGCAACTAAATCAACTAATAATTAAATAAAATACCATTATTACTCATTTGCTAAAAAATTATAATTTAATTTTATCTATAAAATCAACAAAAAACATAGGAATCTCTCCCTTACCCTTAACATGAACTATATCTCTTCTTGTAAAAAAATATTTATTAGAATCTAAAAACTCCATACAAGTTTGAGATATATTTAACCTCATGGGATGGGAATTTACTTGCATCCTCTCGGCAGTATTAACTGCATCTCCAAATATATCAAATAGAAACATCTTCTTACCTATAATTCCACAGACAACTTCACCTGTATCAATGCCCATCCTAACACTCCATTTAACAGAGTGAATTTCTGCTCTTTTTTTAAGATACTCAAGAATCTCAAGACCGCTTTTAACCAAATTATCAACAAACTTGCCGTTTTCATCCGTTAAAGAACTTACCGCAAGATAAGCATCTCCTATTGTTTTGATTCTTACACAGCCGTACTTGTCTAAAATATCATCAAAATTTGAGTAAATATCATTTAGTTCATCTAAAACAAAAGTTGCACCCAAAGATTCACAATGCTTTGTAAAATCAACAATATCAACCATCAAGACCGAAATCCCTTTATAGGTTTTAGGGTTAACCTTGTTCTCATTTTCAAGCATCTCATAAGCTATCTTTTCAGGTAAAACAGAAACCATTATGTTGGATACCTTATTCTTTTCAACAAACAGTTTCCTATTGACTCTTAAAATGATAAAGATTGAGATAATTAAGAGTAACACAAAAGATAAAGTTGAAATCAGTATTATATTTTTTCTCTCATTGATAACTCTATCCCTTTCCATACTGATAATATTCAACTCATTCTCCTTTTTCAAAAGCTCAATTTCCTGCTCCTTTTGAAGAAGTGAATATCTAGTTGCCAGCTTTGCTGCTTCATTTGAGATATTTTTATTGAATACAGAATCTTTCAAAGAGTTATACTTTGAAAATAGCTTAATAGCTGCTTCATTTTCTCCGTTTATAATTAAGGAAGCAACTTTTAGAAAAATATATTTCAATCTTACTTCAATATTAGAAGAGAGTATTTTGGAGCCATCTATCTTTCTTAGAACCTTATTACAGCTACTTTTTTCACCCATTTTATGATAATTTAAAGCAATGTTAAGCATAGTTTTAACATAACCAATCTCATTACCTCTCTGTTTATCTGCTTTTGCGGACTTTTCTAAATACAGATTGGATTTTTTATACTCCTTTTTTTTTGAATAGATTAAACCGATATTATTAGACAATACTGAAAGTCCGTTGGAATCTTCATTATTTTTATCAATCTCAAAAGATTTCATGTAGTAATCAAGAGAAAGATTCAAACTATCCTGACTAAAATAAACATTACCAATATTTGAGTAGGCTATAGACTCACTAAAGAGATCTCCTTCCTTTTTAGCCAAATATAAACTCTCTTTATATCTCTGTTTAGCATACTCATATTCACCAAGATTAAAATAGACATTTCCCAAACCATTGAGAACTGAAACAGACGTTCCTCCTTCCATCTTAGATATACTAAGAACCTCCTTATAGCTCTCAATAGCCTTGTCATACTCTCCTAGATCAGTAAAGTTTTGAGCTAAATTATTTAAACAGGCTTTAAGGCCTTCCAAATAGTTATTTTTTCTATAAATCCTAATAGCTTTCTCGTAGAAAGAATTTGACTTCTCAAAATCTTGCATATCACAGTAAACAGAGCCAAAAACGTTGTATATTCTACCTAATTGATTCTCACTATCCTTATCATCTCCATTGCAAAGTTCCAAACATTTAGAAAGACAGGAAAGCGACTCTTCATAGTCCTCCAATATATATTTAGAGATAGCTTTATACCTGTAAAGCTTAACAAGTTGATAATTATCATTTTTTACAAGAGGAATAAGAGAATCAGAAATTGCAATAGCTAATTTAGGATCTTTATTGTAAATATTTGGAATTGAGTTTATCCTAAAGAGAGTAGATTTGGATATATTTGCAAATATAAATGTTTGTAAAATTAAGATTATAAGTAGTAAGTGCTTCATTTTTAACCTATTTAGTATAAGTAGAAAAAGTTTTTCGATAAAAACAACTATAAGGAAATTACAGCTTAAAAATTTTATCTTCTATTCTTCAGATATCAACACTACCATAGTATAGTAACAAACTTAAAAACATTAAAAATTTCATACCACTAATAATACCAAAACCTCAGATTGAATAGAACTCTTTTAGCTAATAGCCTATAATTGATAACAGAAAAAGAGCACCTAAATGCTCTTTTCTAACTACTTTACCATTTTACCACATTCAAAATTAGAAAGCTTATCTAAACATAGCTTTAATGCTACCCCAACTTGCATGGATACCTGAAGTTGCAACACTAATAGATTTAGAATCACTGTATTCAACAGAACCATCAATGTTTTTGAACTTTAATCTATAAAATATTTTGTTGCCTTCATTTTTCAAATAGGGATCCTTATCCAATAAAATATAGGAACTATTGGAACCTTGGGGCTCTTCACTCTTAAAAACCTTATAATTCTCATCGTTTGAAGATTTTTCCACCAAAATCTTATACAATCCAGACTCTTTTCCTGTTTGAAACTCTATTTTAACTACACCATTAACTTGATTAAGTTCAAACTTTTCCAACTCAACAAAGCCAAACAAAAAGGCATTAAAAAAAAGTATAAAAAGAATATATTTAACCATAACTCTAAACCTCTAGCCTATTTTAAGCAAGATCTCTTAAGGATGATATATCCCCTCCCTGCTAAAATAATATATACAGCCTAACAAGTAGTGTCAAGTAATTAAAATTAAAAAAGCTGTTACTAAGAGTATGCTTTCTATACTAATCCGTACTCCTTATCCAACCTCTTTTTTACAAGTTCTCTCTTTAAACCCGGAAGCCTATCAACAAAAAGAATACCTTCCAAATGATCATTTTCATGCTGGATAGCTCTCGATAATAAACCGGAAGCTTCTATCTCCTTTTCATTACCGTCTATATCAAAATACTTAACCCTTACAAACTTAGCCCTTTTTACTTTTTCATAAACTCCCGGAACAGACAAACACCCCTCTTCCCCAACAACGGAACCTTTTTTCTCTATAATTTGAGGGTTTATGAAAACTTCTTCAAAGTATTTTGACCTGTCATCTGTATCGGGGTCATCTTCCGGAGGAGTAGATATAACAAACAACTTTATGGATTTCCCAACCTGAGGTGCAGCCAAGCCAACACCAATTTCATCATAACAGGTTTGAAACATCTCTGAAACTAAATCCTTTAACTCCTGATCAAAAATTTCAATTTTTTTAGTTTCAGATCTTAAAACCTTCTCCCCATATTCCATTACTTCCATACTACCCCCTAATATAAAAAGGAGAGAGATATTTAAATATCTCTCTCATAAAAATAAGATTTATTATCAACACTTAAGCTTTTGCTTCAGGTTTACCCTGAACTGTAGAAACAGAATCTTTGGAAATTTCAACAATTGTATCTTTTCCAAGATTAACTAAAAAGCTGGAATCTTTAACCTCTGTAATAGTACCGTAGAATCCGCCAATAGTAATAATTTTATCACCCTTTTTTAGAGAAGAGATCATCTCTTTCTGCTCTTTAGCCTTCTTTGCCTGCGGTCTTATCATAAAAAAATAGATAATTATTATAATTGCGATAAAAGGGATCATTCCCATAAGTCCACCTTCTCCGTTTCCGGCTCCGGACATAGCTATTGTTGTTAATGAGTTCACAAACTCCCTCCGTTTTTACTTAAGAATATAAATAATCTATACAAGAATAAAAAGCTTTTTAAAAATAGACGCTTAAAATAAATACCACTATTTAATAAAAAAGGATCAAATATAGCTCGTCAAAAGCCTTTAAGATTAGTCTATTTAATATGTTATACAGGCATTTAAAAACAAAATGTAACTGTTCGAAACAAGATCTATAAAAACTTTACAGCTAATGAAGAAAAAAGAAGTAATAAAAACAAGGATTTAGCTTAGCCATATATTTGCAATCTTTACCTAAAAAAGGTTTCTATCAGCTACCTATTTTAAGCTTTATCATTGGGAATTGCTTTGCATCTTTAATATGAAATAAAACCCAAGTAGACCAAAATATTCTCAAAACCACAGAATTAAAAAAAATAGATACAGTAAATTATAAAAAACGGAACCTAAATAAATTAAAACTTGTATAATTTCCGTTATTAATATATCTATTATGAATGTAAGAAAATACTTAAGGTAGATTTTATGACCTCAAGATACTCATCAATAATTGAAAAAATAATTAAAGAGCTGGAAAACATAAATAAGAGTGTAAACAGAGAACTTATTATAAACTCATATAACTTTTCATTTGAGATACATAAAGACAGTTTTAGAAAATCTGGTCTTCCCTATATAGAGCATCCAATAAGAGTTTGTGAAATATTACTCAAAATGAAAGTTGATGATATCACTATATCTGCAGCTCTCCTACATGACACCGTTGACGGATTAACCGTATCCTTAGAAATGATTAAAGAAAAGTTTGGAAATACGGTTGCGGAACTTGTAGATGGAATAAATAAAATAAATGAGATTAAATTTAATACATCTGAACAAGATAAAGCTGATAATTTTAGAAAAATAGTTATAAGTATGGTTAAGGATATCAGAGTGTTAATGATTAAGTTTGCAGACAGACTTCACAACATGAGAACAATTAGATATCTAACTCCTTATAAGCAAAAAAGAATTGCAACCGAAACTTTAGAAATATATGCTCCCATTGCTTACCGTTTTGGAATGTACAGCCTCAAATCTGAGCTGGAAGACCTCTCTTTTGAGATTGTGAATCCGGTAAACTTTGAAAATATAAAATCAATGTTAAAATTTTCCAAAGAGGAGATGACTGAGAAGCTTAATATTCTAAAACCAGAAATAGAAGAAGCTCTCAAAAAAAATGGAATAGATGCTACTGTAAACGGGAGAGTTAAACACTATTACTCCATACTCAGAAAAATCCAAACAAGAAATAAATCTTTTGAAGAAATTTTAGATCTTATGGCTCTTAGAATTATTATAGAGAATAACGATGTGGGAGAGTGTTATAAAGCTCTAAATATTGTACACTCTCTGTACAGACCAATGCCAAATATGGTTACAGATTTCATAGCCGACCCTAAAAGCAATGGTTATAAGAGTTTACATACAAAGGTATTTTATAAAGATCAGGTATTTGAGATACAAATTAGAACAAGAATAATGCATGAAATTGCAGAATTTGGTCTTTCTGCCCACTGGAGATATAAAATGGGTGGAGAAGGGGATTCTGATGGAATTGATGTATATATTGATAGGATCAAAACCTTACTTTCCAATAGTTTTGAGCTCAGTGATCCAAAAGATATCTTAAATGATATTAAGAGTAGTTTTACTGCAAATGAAGTGTATGTGTTCACACCCGATAAAGACCTTATAGTACTTCCTGAAAAATCTACACCCGTAGACTTTGCGTATAAGATTCACGAATCATTAGGAAATAGCTGTATAGCAGCAAAAGTCTCTGGAAAAATTGTTCCTCTAGATACCCAACTTGAAAATGGAGATATTGTTGACATTGTAAGATCAAACAAACAAGACCCTTCCTATGAATGGCTAAACTTTGTTGTTACCGCAAAAGCAAAATCAAGCATAAAAAGCCATTTAAAAAAGATGCAGTTTGAACAAAGCATTGCCATTGGAGAAGAGCTATTTAACAATGAACTTCATAAAATAAGCTATAATGCAGACAGCTTGGATATGCTGGAAATAGCGAACCAATTTGGCAAAAGCACAAAAGAGGAGTTCTTCTATCTTATAGGAGACGGATCTATTTCTGTACAAAAAGTATTAAAAAAGATCATACCGGATTTTGATCACAAAAATAAAAAAGGAGTATTTAACAAATTTTTGGGTAAAATAAAGGTAAAGGCAGGTAAAAATAAATTTGGAATCAATGAAGACAATCAGAAGATTATGCTCTATTGTGAAAGCTGCTATCCCCTACCCGGAGATAGTATTGTTGGCGTTTTAGAACCTACAAAAGGGTATATTATACATAAAACGGATTGTGAAGAACTATCTTCAATACCAAAATCAAATATTACTCATATGAACTGGGAAAAGAGCAATAATGTTAAGTACAAAGCTGTTCTAAATATTGTTTGTGAAGATAGAAGTAGTCTTTTAAAGGATATCTCCATAATTTTATGTGATCATGGAGTTGAACTATCATTTTTCAGAATGGAGAAAAAAGGAGCAATAGCCGTTGTTGAATGCTTAGCGGAGGTAAATAGTTTAAGCCACTTCTCAAAAATCAGGAAAAAATTACTGAGAGTAAAATCTATAATGAGAGTTAGTAGAAAAAGAGATAAGAGGAGCAATAAGGTAATAGACTGTGAAGATTTTTTAGATAATTATAATAAAGGCTTATTAGGAAACAGGAGTTAGAATCAGATGAAAAAGGTTAAGTGTTTTCTATTTAAGATCTCATGAAAGAGCCACAAACATAGAAGTTGTTAAATATAATTATATTAACCTTTTTCAGTAGAACCCTCTTCCAATCTTTAGATTTATTACAACTCTAAAGTTCAACTTCTTTAATGAAAGCATTGAATCTAAACTATATTACAAACCAACTCTAAAAAGCTACTCTATACCCTCAGCTATAAAAAACTTTTGAACAGCTAACTTTACCTTCTGGTAGGAATCCATTTTTAAAGCTTTATTTGCCAAAACCTTACACTTATTAGTATCAAGCTTTGTAATCAAATCTTTTATAATCGGTAATACCGGGGTGGATACACTTAAATTTTTAATACCTAAACCAAGCAAGATAGGTACAGCCTCATTAACGCCTGCCATCAATCCACAAACACTTATATACATATCCCTCTTAAGTGCGGCATCGGCAGAGGTTTTAATTAGTCTGAGAACAGCAGGATCTAAAGAGTTAAAGATATAGGCAACTTTACTATTTCCCCTATCTGCTGCTAAAGTATATTGAGTTAAATCATTTGTTCCTATACTAAAAAAATCACAATATTTAGCCAGTTCATTTACCATAATAACAGCTGAAGGGATCTCAAGCATTATACCCTTTTGAAGATTAGGATTAATATTAAACCCCTCTTTAATAAGATCCTTTGAAGCTTTTGACACTATTCTATTAAGAGCTTTTATCTCATTTATAGAGGTGATAAAAGGGACCAAAAGCTTTAAATTATCATTCTCACTGGCTCTCAAAATTGCTCTTAAGTGAGGAATCAAAAGATCTTTTCTATCAAAGAGTAATCTCAACCCTCTTAAACCAAGAAAAGGATTATCCTCTTTTGCGGAAAATTTACCCAAAAGTTTATCTCCACCTATATCAAAAAGCCTGATAATCAACTTATCAGGATAGATAGCCTTAGCTGCACTATCAAAGATCTTAAACTGTTCATCTTCACTTAAAATACCTGTTTTTCGTTCAAAAACAAACTCAGTTCTAAAGAGCCCAACTCCGCCATCGGTGAATTTTTTAATATTTCCAATCTCATTTTCAGTCTGAATATTTATAGAAAGATTAACCCTCTCTCCATCTCTAGTAAACGACTCTCTATTCTGAAGCTTAAAACTCAGCTCATTCAATCTATCCTGATACCTCTGCTTAAGTTTCTCATACTTAATAATGGTATCTTCAGAAGGATTAACAATTACATTCCCTCTATTTCCATCAACAATAATTCTATCGTTATCTTTTATTGTCGTTAGAACTTTCTTTACACCTACTACAGCAGGAATACCCATAGATCTTGCCAAAATTGCGGCATGACTGGCATCTCCCCCAAGTTCGGTTACAAAACCAAGAGTGTTACTATTACCTAAATTAACAGTATCAGAAGGTAAAATATTCTTAGAAACAACTATCTGCTGTTTGTGAAGAAGATTTATCTTTTTACCATCATTTTCCTGAAAGAAAATTTGACGAACAATCCTTCTGCAAACATCTTCAACATCAAAAGCCCTTTGAGAAAGATATTCATTGTTGGATTTTTCCAACATGGTTTGATAGCCTTTCATAATCTTGCTCACAGCATAAGAAGCGTTACTACTCTTTTGAGTTATAAAGCTTTTTACCTGATCTATAAGTACTTGATCTTTTAATAGAAGAATGTGAGTATCAAATATTTCGGCAGCTTTAACTCCTCCATTTTTCAAAGCTTTCTTTTTATCTCTCAAAATAGCTTTTTCAGAAATATTCAGAGCTTTTTCATAGAGAAGAAGCTCTTTTTCAACATCAACACCATCACTATTTTGGGATACCGTAAGAACTTCATGTACATAGTAAAAAGCAGGGGCAATACTTATACCCGGACTTACACCAATACCTTTTAATATCTTCTCTTTCTTTTTATACACAACTACTCTTCATGAAATTTATCAATAATTAATTGCTCAAGCTCTTTAAGGCACTCCTTTTCGTCAGCTCCATCACATTTAATGGTAAGATATGAACCATTTTCCGCAGCAAGCATCATAACTCCCATAATCGATTTTGCATTTATCTCATAACCATCTTTTTCTATAAAAACATCACAATCATATTTTGCCGAAATTTTAACAAATCTTGCTGCAGGTCTCGCATGAAGCCCTAATTTATTCAAGATCTGAACCTTTGAACTAACCATAAGTGTTCCAAGTTATATAAACAATCTACCCGATAGTAACATCAAATAGGGTTTCTTTGAAAATTATAATAATGCTTAAAATAAAACTAATCTAAGAGTGTTGTCAGATTTATTTCTCCTAAAAACTTTGTTTAGGAAGTAAAGTCATGGAGAAATTGGTTCTAACGCTAAAATTAGATTGTCTCATTCTTTTGGTTTCAAGTCAAAGCTCCAGTTATACACCCTAAACTCAAAACAAAAACAGGCTCTTAGCCTCCTAAACAACTTATAATTTTTAAGGGAGACCCTAAATAGCATTAACACTCTACAAATATATAGAAATATGTTAAACTTTACAAAGTAATTCTTATTTAAATTGTTATCTTATTTATTTAATTGTTATTTTTATTGTAAATTGATAAAAATTATCTTGATAAGGGTTTATATTTTGACAAAAGATTTCCAAACATTTAGATTTACGAAAAAGAGTTTTAGAACCTAAGATTACTCTTTTATTAACATTTTATATAAAAGCACAAACAAAGGATATATTTATATGTACATTGATCTAACAAGAGAGATTGTTAATAATCTACCTGTATTCCCGGGAGATAAAGCTGTTTCAATAAAGAAAACCCATTCTCTGTCAAAAGATGGCTACAGAAACTTTAGAATAGATACAGAGATGCATATAGGAACCCATATAGATTCTCCAATGCATATTACAGATTCAACAACCTATTTAAGCGAATATAGTATTAATACTTTTTTTGGCAATGGGATAACTGTTGATATAAACTCAAACCCTGAAATATATAAAAGTAAAATCAACAAGGAAACATTTGTTCTTTTTGACACCGGGATGGATTCTAAATTTGGCAAAGATGAGTATTTTGAAAACTATCCTATTTTGTGTGAAGATTGGGTAAATCTCATAATAGCTAAAAAAGTTAAAGGTGTTGGCTTTGATTCACCATCTCCCGACAAGTATCCTTTCGAAATACACAAAAAATTGTTGAAAAATGGAATATTTATAATTGAAAATCTGACAAATATAAGGCAGATTGAAAAGAACAAAATATTTGAATTAATAGTACTTCACCTTAAAACTAGAACAGATGGTGCTCCGGTGAGGGCAGTAGCCAAAATAGAGTAACAGACAAAATGTATATTGTAAAATATTATCAGAAACAACTACACTTTGCATTATAAAAAAATTATTCTATGTAGTATTTGCTTTAAAAAATAATAAATAATGGGAAAGTTACGGCAAAATATATTTTCTGCTACCCAACCTTATAAAATATGCTTATTTAGATCCATTTCACCGTAACTTATAGGCTTTGAACTTTTTAGCAGATCCTATATATTCCCATACATTTTCTTATAGTACTCTTTATACTCTCCGGAAAGTATATTTTCTAGCCACTCATCATTTGAAATATACCAATCTATAGTACTCTTTATAGCCTCTTCAAACCTATACTTAGGCTCCCAACCAAGCTCATCTTTAATCTTTGTAGCATCAATAGCATATCTCTTATCATGTCCTAGCCTATCCTTAACATAAGTGATAAGAGATTCAGGTTTACCAAGATGCTTTAAGATCAATTTCACAATATCAATATTTTGGATCTCATTATTGCCTCCAACATTGTAAACAGATCCCACCTCACCCTTTTCAATAACAGTAAGAATAGCTTCACAATGATCCTCTACAAACAACCAATCTCTTATATTTTTACCATCTCCGTAAACCGGAATATCTTTATCTGCTCTAGCATTGGATATTACGAGTGGTATTAGTTTTTCAGGAAATTGGAATGGTCCATAATTGTTTGAACACCTTGTTATAAGAGTAGGAACTCCAAAAGTTTTATAGTAGGCGTTAACATACATATCTGCAGAAGTTTTAGAAGCAGAATATGGACTGGAAGGTTTAATAGAACTATTCTCCGTAAAATATCCGGTTTTACCCAACGAACCATAAACCTCGTCAGTGGAAACTTGAAGATACCTCTTCACTCCATAGATTTTAGACATATCAAGTAAAACCTGAGTACCAATAATATTGGACTGAATAAATATCTCTGGATTCTCAATAGATCTATCAACATGAGATTCTGCAGCAAAATTAATAACCCAATCAAAATTCTCATTTTTAAAGAGAGTATCCATTGCTTCCCTATCTGAAATATCAGCTTTAACAAATTTGTAATTTCTATTTTTTTCAATAGATTTGAGATTGTCAAGGTTTCCGGCATAAGTTAAAAGGTCAACATTAACAATACTGTAGTCATCTCTCTTATCTAAAACCATATGTATAAAATTTGAACCGATAAATCCGGCTCCTCCGGTAACAAGTATTTTCATATATTCTCCCCTCTATCCTAAATAGAAATCTTAATACTCTCTTTTATAATAAAATATCCCTAAATCTTTTCCAAATATTCCACAATACGATTTGAAGCTTTACCATCCCAAAATTTAGGAATTGATCCTTTTTCCCAATCATCATTAGATATTTTTATAATATTATCCATTACAACATCCTTAGAAAGAGTAGGAATAAGCATATTTGTTCCCTCAGTTATTGTTGAAGGTCTCTCAGTATTCTCTCTAAGCGTTAAACAAGGAACGCCTAAATATGTTGTCTCCTCCTGAATTCCACCTGAATCAGTTAAAAGAAGAGCTGCTTTTGACATTAAACCTATAAATTCTAAATATGGAGCAGGATCAATAAGGTGTATTCTGCTATTACCAATTATCTCTTCTAAGAGATTATACCTCTCAAAGTTTTTAATAGTTCTTGGATGGACAGGAAATATTATATCATAAATCTTAGATGATTCTTTAAATATATCAACTAAAACTTTAAGATTATTTTCATCATCAACATTTGAAGGTCTATGTAAAGTTGCCAATATAAATTTTTCAGATTTTACTCCATACTTATCAAGTGTAGGTAAACTCCTGGCCTTATCTAAATTATTTATAAGAGAATCAATCATAACATTGCCAACATATATAATCTTTTCCGAAGAAACCCCTTCTTTTTTTAGATTATCCAACCCACTCTGTTCACTGACAAATAATAAATCGGCAATAGCATCTGTAGCCAACCTGTTTAGTTCTTCC
The DNA here is from genome assembly GCA_002742935.1 of Candidatus Cloacimonadota bacterium. Lineage (GTDB taxonomy): Bacteria > UBA4055 > UBA4055 > UBA4055 > UBA4055. The sequence goes on from PDON01000073.1 coordinate 46,872, forward strand.
GGCATTCTATTATCAAAACTTCTTAATCCGGACTCAACATGGGCAACCTTAATTCCAAGTTTCTTGGCAACTAATGTAGCAGCAAGGGTAGAGTTAACATCCCCAACAACTAAAACAAGATCGGGATTTAACTCTAAACAAACCTTCTCAAACTCAATCATAACCTTTGCTGTTTGCACAGCATGAGATCCCGATCCAACATGAAGATATCTATAAGGCTCAGGAAGACCTAAATCCTCAAAAAACACCTTAGACATCTTCTCATCGTAATGTTGACCGGTATGAACTAAGTATGGAGTGATTGAGTTTGACTCAACCATCAATTTATGGATTGGTGCAACCTTTACAAAGTTAGGCCTAGTTCCTACAACATTTATAACTTTTAACAAAACTACTTACTCTAAATATTGTTAATAATTTTAGCAACCTCTATCTGTTCATCTTCACTTATATATGGACTAAAAGGTAAGCTTAACACCTCTTTACAAACTTTTTCCGTAGTAGGTAAAACCTGATCATTATCCAAAAGATAGGCTTTTTGCTTATGTAAAGGCAGGTTATAATATATAGCTGTAGGAATTGAATTTTTCTTTAACTCATAAACTACTCTATCTCTATTTTTTACTCTTATGGTATACTGAGCCCAAGCAGATCTATATCTTGATTCAACTTTTGGAACTATAACTTTACCATTAAGGAGTTTATTATATCTTTCTGCTACTATCTGTCTCTTCTCAACCTCATCTTTAAAGATAGAAAATTTTGCTAATAGAATTCCTGCTTGAATAGTATCGAGCCTAGCATTCATACCTATACTTATATTATCATATTTTGTACTGCCCTTACCATGAACTCTTAGGGATAGAAGTTTTTGATAATACTCCTCACTATCTGTAAAAACCATCCCTCCGTCACCATAGCAACCTAGAGGTTTAGCAGGGAAAAAACTTGTTGTAGAGAGATCCCCAAATGAACAACACATTTTACCACCTAAAGATCCTCCAAAACTTTGAGCTCCATCCTCAATAACTTTTAGATTATACTTCTCAGCAATCTTACTAATCTCACCATAATTTGCAGGAAGCCCAAAAAGATCTACAGGGATTATAGCTTTCGGAGTGTAAACCTTATCCTCAATCACTTTTTTTATCATAATCTCAAGGTGTTCTGAAGAGATATTATAACTATCTTCATCGATATCTACAAAAATTGGAGTAGCTCCTAAAAAGGATACCGATTCAGCAGTTGAAAAGAAGGTAAACGATGGTAAAAACACAGCATCTCCTCTACCTATTCCAATTGCCATTAGTGAAAGAATTAAGGCATCAGTTCCATTTGAAACACCAATGGCGTACTCTCTTCCAACATATGAAGATAACCTATCCTCAATCTCCTTAACCTCTGGACCTAAAATATATTTACCATGTGATAAAACCCTTTGAATCTTGGAATCAATTAGATCTTTTATTTTATTTTGTTGCTTCTTTAAGTTTATGAAATCCATATAAAACCTTAAAATTCCAAATAGAAAAAGTGAACTACAATCCTAACAGTAAAAAGAATCGCTTTATGCCTTTTATTACTTTATCATATCCTATAAAACTCTTTAATCTTATCACAAATATAATCTATCATCTCATCACTTATCTCTGGAAAAATTGGCAGTGATAAAAGCTTATCTTGATATCTGTATGTAACAGGGAAATCATCTTTTTTATGTCCCATATACTCATATGCCTTTAAATAAGGTAAACCTATAGGATAGTGAACACCTGTTGAAACTCCATTTTTTTTAAGAAAATCTTGTAACTCCTCTCTTCTATCCGTTCTGATAACAAAAAGGTGATATACAGGAAACGTCCCATCAAGTTCAATAGGAATAGATATTCCATCTATCTCTTTGAGCTTCTTAATATAATATTGAGCAGCTCTGTTTCTAGCTTTATCCCATCTATCTAACTCTTTTAATTTCACCCTTAAAATAGCGGCTTGGATTCCGTCTAACCTTGAATTAATACCTTCAAATTCATGGTTATACTTATCAATTCTACCATGATTAGCATACATTTTACTTAATCTAAAAAGATCCGGGTTGTTAGTAGTAATAGCACCACCATCTCCATATGCTCCAAGGTTTTTCCCCGGATAGAAGCTAAAAGTAGCTATATCACCTATACTACCAACAGGTTTGTCTTTATATTTAGCACCATGAGCCTGTGCACAATCCTCTAAAATCTTTAAATTATATTTTTTTGCAATATCGACAATTTTATCCATATCGGCAGGTTGACCATAAAGATGAACAGGGATGATAACCTTTGTATTTTCTGTTATCTTCTCCTCAATCTTTTCAACATCAATAGTGTAGTAATCAGGGTGACAATCAACAAATACAACCTTTCCCCCAGCAGCCGTAACAGCTTCCGAAGTCGCAATAAAGCTATTGGCTGGAACAATAACCTCATCACCTTCAGAAACCCCCAAAGCTTTAAGAGATATTATTAGAGCATCTGTTCCATTTCCAACCCCAACACAATACTCTGTACCGATATATTTAGCAAACTCTTCATTAAACTTAGTTACAGCTTCTCCACCGATAAATGCTGTATTCTCTATTATATTTTCTATGGCTAGATCTATTTGATCTTTTATAGACCTATACTGAGCCTTTAGATCAAGAAAAGGTATTTTCATATTTTAAGCCTTATATAAATTTCTTTTGAATCCTTTGAGGATATTACCTCTTTTCTCCCAATCTGCATCTTTTAGGTTGAAATCTTAAAAAAACCTCTTTCCCTGTTTCAATACTTTCATAGATAGCATTGATAAGCTCTAGAGATTTTCTACCGGCTAATCCATCAACTAAAGCCTTCTTATCCTCTAAAATAGAATCACAAACATTTTGAATATATCTTATATGCCCAAAGCCATAAACATTTGGAGGATTCTCTTTTACCATCTCAAGATCCTCAATAGATTCTCCCTCAAAGTTCCATGTTTTAAGTTCGTTAACAGCAAAACCACCTATCTCAATACTACCCTTTTCTCCCATTAATGATAAAGATCCTTCGAGATCCTTAGGCCTAACAGCAGTAGTGGCTTCAACTACTCCTAAAGCTCCACTTTCAAACTTAATTATAGCGACACCAGTATCCTCTGTCTCAATATCTGCCAAAGCTGTTCTAGATTTAGCAAATACACTAACTGGTTCCCCCAGCATCCACTCTAAAAGGTCGACATGATGAGAAGCCTGATTGGTAAATACTCCTCCATCCATCTCCCATGTTCCTCTCCACTCATCTTGATCGTAATATCTTTGAGGTCTGCACCATCTTACTCTAACAGTACCCATAACCATACGACCAAATTTACCAGATTCAAGAGCTTCTCTTACTTTCATTACTGGAAGGTTATATCTATTTTGCTTAACTACAAATAGTTTTACACCGTTTTCATCACAAACCCTAATCATCTCATCAGCATCTTTTAAGGTAAGAGCCATTGGTTTCTCAACAAGAATATGCTTCTTAAACCTTTTCACAACATCTATAGCATGTTTTGCATGGTTCCCACTCTCAGTTAGGATTGAAACAATATCAACATCCTCTTTATTAAGCATATCAACATAGTCTTTATAGTAGTTAACACCATACTTCTTACCTAAAACCTCTGCCCTATCACCTTGAGGGTCAGATACAGCTATCAGTTCAGCATTATCTATATGATTAACCAAACTATCAGCATGTTTTGATGAGATTCTTCCACATCCAACCAAAGCAAACTTTAATATTTGAGACATTACAACCTCTAATTTGAGTAAAACCTATACGAGAATAATATAATTAAAAAAGATGAAAAAATCTATTTATACAAGATTAAATTATAACATATAGATTTTTTTTATTTTATATTATTCAGTCAGGGTTAATTAGACATTTAAAAACTAACAAAGATCAAAATAAAAATCTAAACCTGAGTTCTTTTAGCCTAAAAAAATGTTTAGAACTATTAAAGTAAAATTTATCTTCAGTGAACAAGGAGTTTTTGAGTATGAGAAATAAAACAATCTTAGCTATCTTTGTAATAATAGTTGCAAACTTAAAAAGTGAAATAATCAAAGAAAATATTTTACTGGAATACCCTTTTAATTTTACTACTAAAAATAATCAATATCTTTTTAAATCAGATGATTTTTACTTAGATCTTTTTAGGTCTAATTTTAGTAAGGAAAATTTTAAAAGAAAAGATAATTTCCCTAAAATAAACGATCTAACAAAGAGGGAAAAAGAAAATACTCTTTACTCAATAGAGCTATCAGCTTCCGTTACTGATAGTATTAGGTATGATAAAGATGACGATGAAAACTTAAATTCTCTTTCGCTTAAAAATAATACTTTAATAAATATTGGTAAAAACCTGACTCTATACAACCAGATGCTTTTAGATCAAGCTCTCTACGACAATCCAAATTACTCTGGGAAAAAGTGGAATGGATTAGCAGGATATACAAGAGTAGCATTTTGTGAATATAGGTATAATTTCCTAACTGCAAGATTTGGAAAATATCCAGTTGATCAAGGGGTATCAAATTTTGATAATCTTCTCTTCTCTGAAACTCATGAAGGTTTTACAAAATTACACTTAATTGCAAACTTTGACCATTTCTCATTTGAAACTTTTTCAGGGAAACTCAATAGTATTGATAGGAATATATCAATGCACAGGGTTAAATTTGATATCAATAGGTATATAAAGTTTAATATTACAGAGGTTGCTGTATATACAGGAGAAACAAATATTGAATATGTTAATCCATTTACTTTTTATCATGGAGTTCAGCTTAATGGAGGAGGGGAATCTAACACAATTGGATATTTTGAGTTTGAAACCTACCCTACAGACTATTTAAGAATATACTCTGGTTTGCTTATAGATGATATTCAAGTTGAGGAAAAGAGTGTAGGAGATCTTGAGCCAAATGAACTTGGTTGGATTATAGGTTTTTCATTTAAAGATATTATAAGTAAAGATGATCTTTTTGAGTATGAGTATTCAGGTATTACTAATAGAACATTCAATACTACCCATAAAGGTCAAAAATTTATGCTAGGAGAAGCTGATTCGGAAACAGAATTACTAGGAAATAAACTTGGGAATGATTTTGATATTCATAGAGCTAGATACATAAATAAAGTAAATAATAGCATAAAATGGAATATATCACTGAGTTATTTAAGAAAAGGGGAAGGATCTGTTCAAGGTGATTTTGATGAACCTTGGGAAGAGTTTACGCTTGAAGAGGGGTATTCAGAAAAGTTCCCTTACGGAGATATTAAGTATACTTTTGAGTCAGAGATTGGAGTAAATTATAATTACAAGAACCTAATCAACTTTGATCTTCATACACTTTATTCAAAAACTATGAATGAAGATTACAATATAAAAGTAGGTTTATCTATTTCAACAACTATTGAATATTTTAAGATGGGATCTATTTAGAATCTTCTTTTTTTATAAATGTTTGGGTTATTATTGAAACTTATGTATAACGCAATAATATTTTAAGAAAGATATTATGCGATAAAACGGATAAATAACAATTCAATCTATAAAATATAAAATATTGATTTATAGTTCTATAACATTAAAATCCACAAGCAGAAAGAACCTTATCTATTTTTCAAATATACTTAAATAAGGTATCTAAGCCATTATCTACTAATATTCTTCTTAGAA
>PDON01000098.1 GCA_002742935.1 Candidatus Cloacimonadota bacterium
AGCCATAAACTGCACATGGTTTCCAAGCTGTAAATCACCGTAAACAATAATCTTACTCACCCCTCTTTTAGCGGTAAATACCACATTATCTCCTAAAAACAATGTAGCGCCCGGCTCTATAATAAGCTCGCTATTATACATGTCTATTTTTGTTTCTCTGTCCACTTTTAATGTTGCACCATTGTGTACGGTAGGGCTAAAACGAGAAATCATATCTGTACGTACAGTCAAATCTTCATTAATTTCAAAAGGAAGCAAATCATAATTGATAGATAAGGTGGGGAAATTATTAGGTGTGTAAGGGGGTGATGGTATTTCATAATCTCTTACATCGCAATAGATCTCAAATTCCTCTCCCCAACGATAATCAATCAGTGAGAAATAACCGATTTTCACACTTTCTTCAGGGACATAAGTGGATTTTCTGACATGCGTGAATATTTTTCCGAAATCCTTATCGCCAAAATGTGTTGCAAAATCAAAATATAACTCAATGGTATCGCTTCTATTTTGTCCCTGCATAGGCACTTCATTTATTGAATCCGTCGAAGGGGAGTTATAATATAAATTTGATGAATGAGGCATATCTGAGAAAGCCATCTCGTCATCAGCATTTTCTCCATAATAAAAAAGCACTTTAGGAACTCTTCTGTCATTACTTATGACTTGTACTTTAACCCCTAAATCTGTCAGCTGTTCCGTTTTTACTTTACAAATATGAAAACTTTGAGCTTTATTTAATGAATCTGGTGTGGGTATTTGTTTGGGTTGTATAATAAATCTATAGGGTAGATAGAAATAACCGTTGCCATGATTATCAGTACTAAATTCAGGCCAATTAGCTCCATAACTATTTACTATTTTTAAGGCTCCTTTTTCCCAATCCTTTATATCAATTTCCTCATCGCCATTAAGATCTATATCATTGGTGTATAAGCCATCACCATTTAAATCCTGTTTAAAGGTATCATCATAGCCTACCACAGTAACAGCATGGAAGGTGCAATCTGTATGTGTTGCACTAATAATAGTTTCTCCAGCAAATTCTCCGGTACCTTGAAAATATTCAATATCACCACTCATTATTAAATTTGCTAACCCTCCTGTATTTTCAGCATTGCCATGGTCATGTAACCAATGTTTTAAGTCATCTAATCCATCTCCATTTGAGTGTACGGTTATATGGTAATAATCCTCTACTCTGTATTGTCCACGAGAACGACAGTTATCATACCCATCCATCCAATAGGTAATGTCGTTATCCCAATTGCCATAGGTTGCATAATCCGGTAAACCGATCTCTTTTGCCATATTCCAACCATCTGTCCACCGGGCAAAATAAATACCTTCATGTTCTGATGATGGTTCTTTTACATGATTAAAAGTAGATAAATGGTGAAAATGGTTGTGGTAATTATTATTTTGAGGACTTGTGCCTCGCAAACGGTTCATCTCATAACTAAAAGTATATTGTATTGTTGAGGCTTGTGTACAACTTCCGTTTTTTTGTTCAAAAATATCCGGCATATAAGGTAACTGTGAATTATCCACTTTAAGCGGTAAAGAGAGTTGGGCTGATGGAGGAGAAATATTTAGTATAGGAATTGCATCTAGCTCCTCCTGTGTTAATGGTAATACACCTCCGTTACAATTTGGGTGTAATTTTTTTGTGTTTTGCGATTGTGCCAATGAGATTATACACATTAATGCACAAAAAATAAAAACTTTTTTCATGGCTTTAAAATTTTAATGTTTAACAAAAGTATTTGTAAAAAAATGATTTTCAGCTTGTATTGTATAAGCATATAAGCCTGCTGAGAGCTGACTTACCTGAATATTTAATGTAGCGGTAACTTCTTGATGTTGTAACCGTCCTTGCATATCATAGATTTGTACCTTGTAAGTTGTATGTTGATGTTCCGGCATTACAATATGTAACACATCATGTGCCGGATTGGGGTAATGAGTGATTACAGGGAGGGTATTTATTATATCTTGTGTAGCAATAGTGGAGTATTTGGTTTTATATATGCGTGAATGATCAGGATGATATATAAATGCATATAAATACTCATCTTTATCTAAAAATAATTGATCGGGATCGCTAAAGGCTGGCAATCCATTACTCATTTTTTCAAAGGTAATCCCATTGTCATATGAAACAAATATCCCTGTATTTAAAGAACCATTAGCCACATAAATATAGTCTTTACTATTAATGACAATATCGTGTAAACTAAGGTTTTGATTTAACCAAAACCAATCATCTGATTGATTGTGTTTTACAAATACCCCTCCAAAAATATTGTTATACTGATCCCAACAAGCGGCAAAAATATCCTCTTGAGAATTTTTAGCCAATCCATATACATTATATCCGGCTAATGTCTCTATTAATGAGATATTAGTAGCTGTATCTGCGGAATAATAGACTCCACTATTTGGCATCATATGACCTACCATACTTATATAGGTTTCGCCACTATCGTTCATTTCTACATCACTTACATAGTTGTAATTAGAAGAAGGAGGTGTCATATATAACCAATGCCAACTTTCTCCATAATCTAAAGAACGAAAT